>NZ_NSGI01000002.1:0-414838 GCF_002295155.1 Kocuria sp. WRN011 | reverse complement strand
GTTTTCGGTGGTTATAGCGTGGGGGAAACGCCCGGTCCCATCTCGAACCCGGAAGCTAAGACCCACAGCGCTGATGGTACTGCACTCGGGAGGGTGTGGGAGAGTAAGTCACCGCCGAAATTAACGTAAAAGAAGCAGGGGCGTCACCGATGGTGACGCCCCTGCTTCGCATTTAACACCGCGGTGGTTCAACACGGTGGTGGCGTGGAAGGGCACCGGCAGATACCGGCACCCGTCGCACCGTTTTATTAGCACTTCTGGAGGAGGGGCACCGGCTAACGCTGGTGCCCCCTTTCTGCATTTAACGCCGTGGCTGCGGGGCCACGCATTGCCGCCATGGTTCGCCACTCTTTCTTGATCGCTAGGGAGAGATGTACCGGTCAATGATCTATCTGACCGGACGACTCATGTGTAATGGGGACGTGCAGGTGTGACTGAGCGCACTGGCTGGTCCAGTTAGGGCCGGCGTATGGGATAGAAGTGAGTTGTCTGTGCCGGAGCAGTACGTAGGTGCGGTTCACGGTGGGAAAGCGCGGGTAGAACGTGTTGCAGATGTCAGGGAACAACGACGAACGGAAGCTCTTGTGGAGGCCGTCTGCTGATCGGGTCGAATCCTCTCGGATGTACGACTTCGCTAGGTGGATCGAGGAGGAGCATGATTGTGAGCTTCCCGATTTTGCTGCCCTTCACTCGTGGTCGGTGGAGAGCTCCTCGGAATTCTGGCAGGGAATCTGGGACTACTTCGGTGTGGTCTCCTCGTCCTCTGCGCACCAACCGATGAGTGACGAAGGAATGCCTGGGACTCACTGGTTTCCGGGTGCCACTCTGAACTACGCGGAGAATTCTCTGAGTGCTGCGGCAACGCGTCCGGACGAGGTAGCGATCATCGGGGAACACGAAACCGGGCAGCCCCAGATTCTGACGTGGAGTCAGCTCGAAGCCCAGGTGGCCTCTGTGGCCAGTTGGCTACGAGATCTGGGCATTGGACCCGGTGACCGGGTGGCCGGAGTTCTCCCGAACATCCCTCAGACAGCGGTTGCCTTACTGGCGGCTGCATCGGTGGGTGCAGTGTGGTCTGTGGTGAATACGGATTTCGGTCCGGGGGGAGTGGCGGATCGCTTCGCCCAGATCGAGCCCAAGGTCCTGTTCACTGTGGACGGGTACGAATTCGGTGGCAAACTCCGCGACATGACCGGTAGTTATCGTGCCCTCCGCGAAGTTCTCCCATCCGTGGAGCATCTCATTGTCGTCGATCAGTTGCCTCCCGAATCCGTCGGGGATATCCCCGAAGATGCGATGCGCTATTCGGACATCGTGGCCAGCCACGCGGAACCAGTCTATGAACAGGTTCCGTTCGAGCATCCGCTCTGGATCCTGTACTCGTCGGGAACGACAGGTAAGCCCAAGGGGATAGTGCACTCCCACGGGGGAGTAGTTCTCGAGTTCCTCAAGGCGCTGGGCCTGCACGCGAACCTCGGCCCCACCGACACTGCCTACTTTGCGGTGGCCACCACCTGGATGGTGTGGAACATGCTGGTGGGTATTCTTCTGACCGGCTCCACGATTATCACCTACGACGGCGCCCCGACATTCGGGGCGCCCAGAAGTCCTTGTCGCTCGTGGCTCAGAACAAGGCCACATTCTTCGGCACGGGTGCCGGGGTTCTGACCATGGTGGAGAGATCGGGCGTGGTGCCGAACGTCCAAGAGGATTTTTCGGCCCTCAGATCCATTTTGGTGACGGGATCGCCATTACCCGATTCCACGTGGGACTGGGTTTATCAATCCGTATCGGACAATGTTCGGCTGGGCTCGGACTCGGGAGGTACGGACATCACCAGTGCCTTTATCGGCTCCAACCCGTTCCAACCCGTGCACCGGGGCGAGATCATGGGGCCTTACCTGGGCGTGGACGTCCAAGCCTGGAACGCCCAGGGTGAGCGCGTCTGGGACGAGGTGGGTGAACTGGTCATCACCAAGCCGATGCCCAGCATGCCGGTCTATTTCTGGAACGATCTGGACGGCTCTCGGTACCGGGCGGCGTACTTCGATATGTACCCCGGGACATGGCGACACGGGGACTGGGTCACTCAGTCGAAGGAGGGCACGTTCGTGGTGCACGGTCGCTCAGATTCCACCATCAACCGTGGTGGTATCCGCATGGGATCTGCTGACATCACCCACGTGGTGGACCAGGTGCCCGGAGTATCGGCCTCCATGGTGATCGGAGCCGAGCTCGCCGGAGGTGACTATTACATGCCCCTCTTCGTGGTTCCGGAGCCCGGCCGTGCGCTCTCCGACGAGCTCAAGGCGAATATTGTGACCGCAATCCGTGAACACATCTCGCCGCGATATGTGCCGGACGAAATCATTGAGGCCCCTGCTGTTCCGAGAACACGCACGGGAAAGTTGCTCGAGATCCCGGTCAAGAAGCTCTTCCAAGGTGCAGATCCGAGCACTCTGAATCGGGCGACCACTGAGGATGCGGAGGTTCTGGACTGGTATGCCCGAACGGCACAGTCCTACACAGCGCGAGGACCCCGTCCCACGGAATGACCGGTGGAACGGAGCCCTCTGAACGCGGAGTTAGGAGACGACCTTCCCCGGATTCAAGTTGTTGCCGGGGTCAGTGCTGGAGAACAAAGCGCGCATGATGTTGGCGCCTTCGGGGGAGATGTCCTGTTCCATCCACGGCTGGTGTTCCAGACCCACACCGTGGTGGTGGGACAGTGTGCCCCCGTTGTCGATGAAGGCCTGCTGGATGGCGCTCTTGACGGTGTGGTACTCGTCGTAGGGATTCTCGTCGTCGTAGACGTACCCGAACGTGAAGTACAGGCACGCGCCAGAATGGTAGGAGTGGGACATGTGCGACATGATCCACCCCTTCTTGCCCAGCGACGCGTAGGCGCGTTCAGCGGCGTCGTACACGGCCTTGTGGACGGTAGTGAGCTTGGACCAGGGCGCGGCAGTCTCGGACACGTCACCCACGGTGTTCTGCTCGAGTAGGAAGTCTCGCAGGTACGGGGTGTCGAACTTCTTCTGGTCGTAGAGTGCGCCGGGGCCCGAACCGAGCACAATGGCCCCGTTCTTCTTGGCAATGCCGGCCACGGCCTTCTTGCGAGACTCCACGTCTTTGGGGGAGCCCTCGAAGCACACGTAGGAGATGCACATGTCGTCGGTGTCCCAGCCCCGCTTGCGCATCACTGCCCAGAGAGCATCCTGGCCCTTGGCCGCGAGCTTGCTCTTGGGCGACGTCGGCGCCTTCTGTGTGGCGAGCGAAAATGCGGTTTCGTGTGCGTCCGAAACCCGGGCGAAGGCCAACGGGATCTCCGCCTCGGTGAACTGCCGGACGGCGGTGAGCGCCTGCTGCCACGTGGGATACATGTAGGCGATGACCTGGTGCTTCTCGGGCAGACGATGAACGTGAACGGAGAGCTCAGTGATGATGCCCAGTCGGCCCTCGGAGCCGATGATCATTTCGCGCAAGCTCGGTCCCGTAGACGTGGACGGCAAGGGCCGCAACACTACGGTGCCGGTGGCTCGGACCATGCGGAGCCCACGGATGATGTCCGCGATGTCACCGTACTTGTCCGACTGCATGCCGGAGGAGCGAGTTGCCGCCCAGCCACCCAGCGTGGAGTAGGTGAATGAATCGGGGAAGTGGCCCAGGGTCCAACCGCGGGCGTTGAGCTGTTCCTCCATGTCCGGGCCGAGTACGCCGGCCTGGATGGTGGCAAGCCCGGAGGTCTCGTCGATCTCGAGGACCTTGTTGAGTCGCCCGAGGTCCACGGAGACGATGCAACGCTCCTCGGCCGGATCCGGTTGGAGGCTGCGCGAGATGCTGCTGCCGCCGCCGAAGGGAATGAGCACGAGATCGTATTCGACCGCTGCGCGCATGAGGGCCGTAACCTCGTCCTCGGTGCCGGGGTAGACGACGACGTCCGGGATACGGTGGAAATCGTTGCGCAAGGTCTGCAGAAGCTCTAGAACTGACTTGCCGGCCCAGTGGATGACGCGCAGTTCGTCGTCAGTGCTGACGTTATCCGCGCCGTTGATCTCCCGGAGCAGCTCGAGAACACTGTCCGGAGCCTTGGACGCGGGAACGTTTGCGGTGGAGAAATCCACGGTGTCCCGCTCACGCGGGCGCAGCGTCACTCCGATGGCTTCTTTGACGAAGGGTGCGAACGCCGGCTTGTTCTCGTAGTTGAAGAAAACGCCTTCTTCGCCCCAGCCCCACCATTTCTGGTGTTTTACGTGTGCCACTGCTGTGCGACCTCTTTCCTCGGGGGTGTTCAGTCCTGAATCTTGCTTCGGTTCGAAGCGTACAGTGCGCGAACCGCTGCCTCGATGCGTTCGTTGAACCCCGTGACTGTTTCGTTTCCGCGGGCGCGCAGGGGCGCTCCCACAGCCACGACCACGGGTGGCCTACCGGGACGAGGCCAGCTCGAGTCCTTGGGCATGGCCTCGTGAGCGCCGATCAATGCCACGGGTACCACGGGCACCTCGAGTGAGTGGGCCAGACTGGCCGCTCCCACCTTGAACGGCGCCATCTTGCCGGTCTTGGACCGCGTTCCCTCCGGGAAGATCAGGATGGGTATCCCCGCGGCCAGCAACTTCTTGGACAGCCCACGGTTGGCGCCGGTTCCGGTGCGGTCGATCGGGAATGCATTGAAAATCAGCTGAGTGAACAGCTTCTTGTACCAGGCCGTGAAGAAATAGTCGGCGGCCACGCCCGTGGCCAGGTCACGTGAGATGTAGTGGGGAACGCCGCTCATCACGAGAGGAGCGTCCAGGTGGCTCGAGTGATTGGCCACGACCACGCAGCCACCCTTGACACCGTACGCGGCGGGATCCACCACGTTGGTGCGGGTGATCAGCCGGTTGACCAGGCCCCTGAAGAAGACCGTTTGTGCAACCTTGCGAGCGATCCTGCGACCGGCATGGGTGTAGTAAGCGGTACCGACTTTGGCTGAATCCGCAGGCGGGGCAGGGGGAGCGGGGTCGGCCTGTGCCACGGGGCCCTCGAGGGACTCCATGATGTGGGGGCGCTCGACCGGCTGGCGGGAGTGTTTGCCGCGATGACGGACGCCCTCGCCCTGAAGAGAATCCGGCTGCTCGACCGGCTGACCGGCATGTTTGCCGTGAGAGCGGCTGCCCTCGTGCTGGGGAGGATCAGACTGGTTGTCTTCCGGTGCCATGGGATCAGGCCTTCTTCTCGCGCTTGCGGGCCCCGGAGACTTGCCGGGAGATCCAGCGCACCGCGGGGCGAGGAAGGTGGTGCAGGGTCGTGTAAACGGCCTTGTAGCGGAGGGTGGGGATCGAAAGGACCTTGCCCCGGGCGACGTCGGCGAGGGCCTCGTCCGCGACGCTGTCCGCGTCGAGCCACATGAAATTGGGGATCGATGAACCGGCAATCCCGGCGCGGCTGTGGAATTCCGTGCGCACCCAACCGGGCAGGACCGCGGTGGCACGCACTCCCGTCCCGTGCAATTCGACAGCCAGTGATTCCGTCATGGACGTGACGTAGGCCTTGATGGCCGAGTATTCGCCCATGGTGACGCAGCCTGCGATCGAGGCAATATTCACGATCCATCCCGTTCCACGTTCCGTCATGGAGCGCCCGGCAGCACCGGAGAGCACAGCCACGGTCCGACACATGACGTCCACGCCCACGTCGTGCGGGGAGAAATCATCAGTCAGGAAAGGTGTGCCCACCGAGAAACCGGCGTTGTTGACGAGCAGGTCCACAGGACGTGTCGTGTCGGCCAGCCGTTGGGCCACGCGCTCCACGTGCTCACGGTCGGACAGGTCGGCAGCCATGATCTCCACGTGGATACCGTGCTCACCGGCCAATTCATCGGCAACTTCACGGAGCCGATCTTCGTTGCGGGCCACCAGAATCAGGTTGAAGCCCTTGCGGGCTAACGAGCGTGCGAACGCGGCTCCCAGGCCTGACGTTCCACCGGTCACAAGAGCGGTAAGCATGCCACTAAGATACACTACGGTAGGCGTAGCGATTCGGGTTCATGACCCGCTCGGACCAACGCGTTCGCCGGGAGTTTTCGAGGAGGGACAATGGCAGAGGAGCCCTACCTGGCATTGCACCGACAGGGCAGGTTGTACGGCCCCACGGACCAGGAGCTGGTCCTGCGAACTCCCTTCGAGGTCCAGCAATTCACCCTGGATGCCCAGGGCAGTCTGCGCGCCGAGGTCGACACGCGTGCGTTCCAAAAGCACCCGTTGAGCCCCGAAAGGCTCCGGGACCTGCAGTACCTGTGGGACGTGGAGCGTTCGACCATGGGACAGGTCCGACACGTCGTGGTCAGCTACACGAACAAGGAATCACGCGTCGCAGCCTTCCTGACCACGTGGGCTTATGAGCGCCACTGGATCGCCGATGCCTATCAGGCCATCCTCGAAGCCCACGGACAGGACGTCTCCGGACCCGTTGTCCACGACCACCTGTTCCTGGACCGTGTGGAAATGGCGCTGGACACCCTGGCCCCCATGACCGATTCCGTGTGGACCAATCTGTTCGGTGAGGATGTCGTCGCTGGGCAAATGGCGCGCGGCTGGTCTCGTGAGGCCAGCATGCGAGCAGCGATTCAGGCGTTCGACGACGCCGCCGGTTACCCTGAACTTTCGGCTCTCCTGCAGCGCGTGGTCCGGCTCAAGCGCGTCCACGAACGCTTCTTCGCGGTTGAAACCGGTGAGCGTGTTCGACGCTCACCGCGGGCCGCGGCCTTCGCCCGTCGCTACGTGTCCTTCGGATTCAACCCGATGCGTCCGGTGGGCGTTTCCCGGAACGCCTTCCGCGAGTTCATCGCGAGCGTGTGCCCCACGGTGCACGACACTCATCTGCTGCTGCAGCAGGCCGATGAACCGCTACAACGCACGCCCGAAACGGCGGGCACCGAACCGCTGCGCAGGGCCCTCGAACGCGATGGAGTAGTGAACCGCTACGCTCTTTTCTAAGTTGCTGAACCCCAGTTGTTGAACCAGAGGGGTCGGCGAACATCCGTCCCCGTCCTCACGCCGCGCGCGTGTCAGAACATCCCTACCTTCGGAGGAACCCGTTGACCCAGACCACCACCAAACGCGTCCTGCTCACGGGAGCCACCGGGTTCCTCGGGCAGGCGGTTCTGGAGCGTTTGCTGTCCAGCCATGACGACATCCACGTCACCGCGGTGATCCGCCCCAAGGGTTCCTTGTCCGGCCAGGCTCGTCTGAAGCAGTTGCTGCGCAAGCCCGTGTTCAAGACATGGCGCGATTCGGTGGGTAAGGAACGTGCCGAGGAAATCTTCGCCGAGCGCACCAGCGTTCTTGAGGGCGACCTCACCGGTCTGGCGAGCATCACCGAGCCGTTCGACGTGGTGGTGCACTCCGCCTCGACCGTGTCCTTCGACCCGCCCATCGATGAGGCGTTCAAGACCAACGTGGGCGGCGCCGTCGGCCTGTACGAATCACTGCGTGCCACGGGTCAGAACCCCCACGTGGTCCACGTGTCCACGTGTTATGTGGGAGGCATCGCCAAGGGCCTGCGTCCGGAAGCCCCCGTGGATCACAGCGTGGATTGGAATGTGGAGTTCGAGGCAGCCATCCGGGCCGCGGACACCGCGCAGGTGGAATCCCGCTCCCCGGAGCGACTCCAGTCCTTCATCGAAAAGGCCACCGCCCAGTTCGGCAAGGAAGGTCCCAAGTCCGTGGCTCGCGCCGCGGAGGAAGCTCGCCAGGCCTGGGTTCAGGAGCGATTGGTCGACCACGGCCGCACCCGCGCACAGTCGCTGGGTTGGACCGACATTTACACCTTCACCAAGGCCCTGGGCGAGCGCGTTGCGGAAGAGAAGTGGGCCGGCGTGGGTCACCAGTTGTCCATCGTGCGCCCGGCCATCATTGAATCCGCCCTGCGGTACCCGTTCCCGGGCTGGATCGACGGCTACAAGGTGGCGGACCCGCTCATCATGGCCTACGCCAAGGGTGCGCTGCCCGAGTTCCCGGGGCTGCCTGACTCCGTGTTGGACGTGATCCCGGTGGATTTCGTGGTCAATGCGATCGTGGCCCTGGTGACGCAAGGTCACCGAGCGCCGTCGGGTGAGCTGACCGGGGAAACGGACATCGATCCGCAGGCTGCCTACTACCAGGTGTGCTCGGGTGCCTCGAATCCGCTGCCGTTCCACCAGATGTACGAGAACGTGCGGGAGTTCTTCCTGGCCCAGCCGCTCGAGGACTCCAACGGCAACCCCATTACGGTTCCCGTGTGGAAGTTCCCGGCCAACAACGCGGTGGAGCGCGGGCTCGCGCTCAAGGAAAAGCTCGCCGCCGCCGGTGGCAAACTGAGCGCCGTCCTGCCGGCCACGGCACGCACCCGGGAATGGACCAACTCGCTGCACCGGATGCAGACCGGGCTGGGCTCCTTGCGCACCTACGTGGATCTGTACCAGAACTACACGCGCACCGAAATGATCTTCGACGACACCCACACGCGCCGGCTGGATCGGGCGCTCCCGGAGTCCGCGCCCGAGGACCAGCACTTCGACCCGCGCGCCATCGACTGGCGCGACTACTGGCAGAACGTACACCTGCCCGCGCTCACCGAAATGACCCGGGCCTACGGGCGTCTCAAGGCGGCGTCGCGCAAGCGAGAGTCCCGCCCGCGGGGGCTCAAGTCCGGTACGGACGTGGTGGCGGTCTTCGACCTCGAGGGCACCGTGGTCTCCGGGAACATCATTACCCAGTACGCCAAGCTGCGCCGCCGCGAGCTGAGCCCGGTGCAGTGGCCCGGTGAGATCACCGAGCTGCTCGGCAACGCGCCCACCTACGTGAAGGCGGAACGCCGTGACCGCGGTGAGTTCATCCGCGCGTTCCTGCGCCGCTACGAGGGCGTCTCCGTGGAGCGCGTGGAAGAGCTCATGAACGGTTCGCTGGGTCGCACCATGGAGAAGAGCCTGCGACCGGGGGCCCTGCAACGGATCGAGGAGCACCGCGCGGCCGGCCACCACACCGTGCTGGTCACCGGTTCCCTGGACCTGTTGGTGAGCCCCATCGCGGATCTGTTCGACCACGTGGTGGCCGGACGCATGGAAGTCACCGACGGCAAGCTCACCGGCTACCTGGCCACCCCGCCGCTCGTGGACGAGGCCCGTGCCCAGTGGCTCAAGCGCTACGCGGAGGAGAACGGTTACGACCTGAGCCGTTCCTACGGTTACGGCGACTCGGTGGCCGATGCCAGCTGGCTGTCCCAGATCGGGCACGCGTACGCCGTGAATCCCGATCTTCCGTTGTACCGCCGTGCCAAGAAGTCGCACTGGCCCATCGAAGACTGGAGGAAAGCCTGAGTCATGGCCTTCAACATCGACAAGTTCGCAGAGACTTCGCAGCGAGTGAAATGGGCTGACCTGGACATGGGTGAATTCATCACCCGTCCCTTGCCCGAGAAAACGCTGCGCTGCCTGCGGTACATGTGCGATGTGGAGTACCACACGGTGTGCTACATGCGAGACATGTTGGTGACTCCCTCGCACCAGGACAGGGACGTCTCCACGTTCATGACCATGTGGAACCGCGAGGAGTATTGGCATGGTGAGGCGCTCGCCGAGGTGCTGGGCTTGCACGGCATCGTGGTCGACTACGACGAGCTCAAGGCCAAACGCATGAAGCTCGGGTGGTCCGAGGCGCTCAAGCCGCTCAAACAGTCGCTGTTGTCCAACATGGTGGGCGCGGACTTCATTGCGACCCACATGGCGTGGGGCGCGGCCAATGAGTGGTCCGCGGTCGCTGCCTACCGGCGGCTGGCCGATCTGGAGAAGCACCCGGTGCTCGCGGTTCTGCTCAAGCGGATCGCGGCGCAGGAATCGCGTCACGTGGCTTTCTACGCGACACAGGCCCGACGCCGCTTGGAATCTTCCCGCAAGGCCCAGCGCCTCACGCGGTTCGCGCTACGGAAATTCTGGGCGCCCGTGGGTTCCGGCGTCATGGACACGGACGAAGTGGATCACGTGATGCGCGAGCTCTTCGGCGGGAAGGACGGCGCCCACGAGATTGATCGGCTGGATCACAACATTGCCAAATTGCCGGGCATGGACGGCCTGCGGATCTTCCACAACGCCACGGCGCACGCCCGAGAGTCCTATCGGGCGGAAGCAGTGTCGGCCTGACCATGGTGGTCGATACACCCACGCCGGAACGGGGAGCGGCCACGGACCCGCGCACCGCTCGCACGGATCGAAAGATCTTGGCGGGAGCCTTGAAGCTGCTGCGCGAATCCGGTCCTCAGAAGGTCACGATCGAAGCGGTGGCCGTGGTTTCCGGAGTGGCCAAGACATCGATTTACCGGCGCTACAGCAACAGTGAAGAATTGTTGGAAGCGGTGCTGGAGCAGGTCTACGCCACCCTTCCGCCGGCCCCGCCCAGCTCCGGGGCCTGGGAAGACACCATGCGTGAAGCCATCGAAGTGCTGTTCGAGGACCTGGGCAAGGGCGTGGCCCTGACCCTGCTCCAAGACCCCCACTCCACGACGTCGGAAGTGCTGCGGCGCAAGATCATCAGGCCGCGCATGGAGATCCTCCGGTGCCTGCTGCAACGCGACGTGGAACTCGGGCTGATCCGCGAGAACGTGGACCTGGACGTGGTCATCGATTTCATGCTGGGGGCGTCCTACGCCCACGTGGCGAGGTACGGCAGCCTGGGCCAGGACTGGCCGGCGCGAGTGCACGCCACGCTGACGAATCTGGTGGTGGTCGAGCGCGCTTGACGGCCGGTCCACCATCGGTTCTGACCCGGTGGATATGTGACGAGTGTTGCAAGTATGAAGTTTTGGGTCTGCTTTTTCGGCGTCCAGACCGTGAACCTCCTAGCGTGAAGGTCGTTACCGTTACGAACGGTGACTCCCACCAGTGATCGTTCAGGAGTATCTCGTGAAACCGTCATCCCCCGCCGCACCCGCGGACACCGAGCCCACGGGGCAGCGCGCCGAGGCACAGCAGCGGCCAGAGGCCTTGACCGTGGTGCCAGCACGAAATCCCTGGCGCTGGGTCGGGACCGCTCTGGTCGCAGTGGTGCTGTTCGGCATCGTCTGGTCCCTGTTCACCAATCCACGGTGGCAATGGGGTGTGGTGGCCGAATGGTTCACCGCGGAGTCCGTGGTTCGGGCACTGGGCAACACCCTGCTCCTCACCGCGATTGCGGCGGTCGGCGGGTTCGTACTCGGGTTCTTCCTGGCACTCATGAGGATGTCCAGTTCGGGGCTGTTGTCCTCGGTCGCGTGGTTCTACATCTGGATCTTCCGCTCCGTACCGCTGCTGGTTCAGCTGTTGCTCTGGTACAACGTGGGCTACCTCTACGAAGTGATCAGTGTGGGTATCCCAGGAACGGATGTGGCGTTCTTCCAGGCCCCCACCACGGACATCATCAACAAATTCGGTGCTGCCGTACTGGGGCTGACGCTGCACCAGGCCGCCTACTCCGCAGAGATCATTCGCGGCGGCATCCTGGCGGTGGATCAAGGCCAACAGGAGGCGGCGGCGTCGTTGGGTATTCCGCGCTGGCGCCGCTCCACGCACATCGTGCTACCCCAAGCGCTGCGCTCGATCCTGCCGCCGGCGTTCAACGAGATCATCAGCTTGGTCAAGGGCACTTCGGTGGTCTACGTCCTGGCCTACAACGAGCTCTTCTACACGATCCAGGTGATTTACGCCCGTACCAATGAGGTCATCCCCATGCTGCTGGTGGCCACGCTGTGGTACGTGATCATCACGACCGTGCTCAACATCATTCAGTACTACGTGGAGCGTCACTTCGCCCGCGGTGCGGTGCGGACCCTTCCGCCCACCCCGCTGCAGCGGCTGCGTTCCCGCATTGGAGGCACGCGATGAGTTCGACCGCCAACGACCAACAGACTCCGGACGAGCAGACAGCGCGGCCGGTCAAGGGGCACGTGGTCATCGAGAACGTGTACAAGTCCTTCGGGGACGTGCGAGTGCTCGAGGGCGTGAGCCTGGATATCAAGCCCGGTGAGGTCGCGGCCATTCTGGGTCCCTCGGGTTCCGGTAAGTCGACACTCCTGCGCACGGTCAACCACCTGGAGAACATCGACGCCGGCCGGATCACCATTGACGGGAAAATGGTCGGCTACGAACAGCGCGGCGACAAGCTCTACGAACTGCACGAGAAGGAGATCCTGCGCCGGCGCACCAACGTGGGCATGGTGTTCCAGCAGTTCAACCTGTTCCCGCACCTGCGCGTGCTGGGCAACGTGATGGAGGCCCAGGTGTCGGCCCTGGGGCGGTCCAAAACGGAGGCGCGGGCCAAGGCCCGGGACCTGTTGAAGCGCGTGGGCCTGGAGGACAAGGAACTCGCCTTCCCCCGGCAGCTGTCCGGAGGGCAGCAGCAGCGTGTGGCCATTGCGCGCACCCTCGCCCTGGACCCGGCCGTGGTGCTCTTCGACGAGCCCACCTCCGCTTTGGACCCCGAGTTGGTGGGTGAGGTGTTGGACGTGATCCGCGACCTCGCATCGCAAGGCGTGACCATGCTGGTGGTGACGCACGAGATGGGGTTCGCGCGCGACGTCGCCGACACCGTGATCTTCATGTCCGACGGGCTGGTGGTCGAACAAGGGCCGCCGCGCGAAGTGTTCTCCTCGCCCAAGCACGAACGGACCCGGGCGTTTCTGGGGTCGGTCCTGGAACCGGCGTACAACCTGTGAGCCGCGGCATGGACCGGCGCACGGTGTTGCGTGTGGCCGGAATCGGTGGCTTGGGGCTGCTGGGCCTCACGGCGTGCACCCACCCCGACCAACCCCAGCCGACCCGTGAGGACGGGGTGCCATTCGATCTGAGCCCCGAACAGAACAGCCGAATCCGCTCCGAGGTGGATTCAGCCGCGCAGGCCCTGCTGCCCGAGAAGATCGCGGCCGGGGGAGTGCTCACCGTGGGTGTGCTCAACACCTCGCCTCCGCTGGCCTTCAGCGCGACCGACGACGTCACACCCATCGGCTCCGAGGTGGACACGGCTTACCTCATCGCGGACAAGCTGGGGTTGGAACTCGATACGCAGGTCACCTCGTGGGAGAACTGGCCGCTCAAGTTGGGTGCCAACGAGTACCACGCGGCGTTTGCGAACGTGGGGGTGACCGAGCCCCGGCTCAAGCTCTACGACTTCGCGACCTACCGTGCTGCCTACATGGGGTTCCTGGCGCGCAAGGGTCAGGGGCCCGTGGTGAGTTCACCGGACGACATTTCGGGACGGAAGCTGTCCGTCACTCCGGGAACCAACCAGGAAAAGATCGTCATGGCGTGGAACGATCAACTGGTCGCGCAGGGCAAGGAACCGGCCGCCCTCGACCTGTATCTCGACAACACCAATGCAGTGTTGGCACTCGCGGCCGGTCGGATCGACTACTACCTGTCGCCATTCCCCACGGGGGCCTATTACGCAGCCACCCGCGATGACCTTGAGGTGCGTGGAAAGATCAGCGCCGGCTGGCCCAAGTCCACGCTGGTCGCGGCCACCACGCTCAAGGACTCCGGGCTGGCCAGGCCGTTCCAAGCGGCCCTGCAATCCGCGATCTCCTCCGGTGAGTACCGTCAGGCACTCAAACGCTGGGGACTGGAAGAAGAGTTCCTTCCCGAATCGCTGATCGTCACGGAGAAAACCGGGATGCCCTAGCGTTTTCGGTGCTGCATCACTGCGGGGCAGCCGATGGTTGCCCATCGGGGCGGCGCGTAAGGATGTCTGGATGACCGGTTGCCGGTGGTGCGGGCTAGAAAATGTCCTTTTCATCCGGCCGTGATGACAACTGTGACTTCACGTAGTCCTTGACGGCCTTCTCGGTGGGAATGTCCTTCCCTGCCTTCTCCGACATGAACCAGCGGTGTTCCAGAACCTCGTGGACGATCTCCGCCGATTCGAGTTTCCGGCGCATTTCCGCCGGCACCGCTTCCATGATGGGCACGAAGATCTCACGCATCCACAGCTGCGCCGTGAGGTCTTCGGGCAGTCCGGGATACAGCGCCTGCCCGAACTGGCCGATGTCCGTGAGGATACGGCGGGCTTGGTTCTCATGGGTGTCCAAACCTGTGAGGTGCAGCAGTCGCCGCGAGTGGTGACCGGGTTCGACCACCCGGGGACGCAGGTGCACTTGACCGGTGTCATCGGATTCGAGGGAAGCTTCCTCGACGTCGAAGCCCAGTTCGTTCAGTCGTTCCACCCGAGCCTGCACGCGCCAGCGCTCGTCCAGGGCGAAGCTTTCCTCCGCCGTGAGTTCTTCCCACAGGTTGTTGTAGGTGCTGACCAATCGGTCCGAGATTTCGAACGGATCGACGTCCTCCGGGGTCAGCCCTACCTCTTCCAAGCGCTCCTGCATGTGCTCACCGGCCAGCAGGTCCATGATTTCCCCGGCCACGTTGGTGCGTGCCAGTTCGATGTCGTACTCGCGTTGGCCGCGGGAGAGCTGGTCGTAGATCTCGCCGGTTTCGGCGTCCACCAGGTAGGCGGCGAAATGACCGGCATCGCGGCGGAACAGCGTGTTCGAGAGCGAGACGTCGCCCCAGTAGAAACCCGACAGGTGCAATTGAACGATCAGTGAAGCCAGCGCGTCCACGAGCAACTCGACCGTCTGCGGGGAGGGAATCTGCTCGAAAATGGCCCGGTAGGGGAGGGAAAAACTCAAATGATCCGTCACGAGCGCGGCGGGCAACGGTTCACCCTCTTCGGTGAACCGATTGGTCACCACCGAATCCGGCGTGACCGACGGCGTACCCATGCGCAGCAATCGTCGCAACAACCCATACTCCCTTTGGGCGTAGTGGGGCGTGGTCTCCTTGACCGCGACAACTTTCGTGCCAACGTGAGCGAACCGCACCACGTGACGGGAGATCCCGCGCGGATAGGCGGCCAGAACCTCGGGTGGCCACTCCTCGAGTGGAATGTGCCAGGGAAGGTCCAACAGGGCGGGGTCGGGGAATGCGGTGTTGATCGAGACCCGTCGGGAACCTGTGGGGGTGGGTAAGCCGAGTGGTGCTGGTGCCGGGGAGGCGTTCATGTCATTTGATGCTAGTCACCGCACGTGCTCGTTGGTCGGCAAAAACGCTCAAAACGTCGGCAAGTTCTTGCGGGCCGCTCACCCGTTGCGTAGCCACGGACTCCTTCTCGCCCACCTTGATCCCGAGATCCTCCCCGGTCAGCAGATCCATGGCGTCCTCATCCGTGACGTCGTCACCCGCGAATACCGTGACGTCCGGAGACGCCGCGGCCTGGATGATCCGCAGTCCATCACCCTTGGTGGCGCTCAGCACGGAGCACTCCACCACTTGCTGTCCGGGAGTGATCCGTAAACCCTGCAGCTCCGAATAGGCGCGATTCATTTCCTCCAACGCTTGTTCCGAGACCCGCGGGTCCCTGATCGGACGGGTGTGGAAACACACCCCGGCGGGTTTGAGTTCGGCGCGGGAACCGGGGTACCGGGACACCATCTCCTCTGTCGCGTCCACGGCGCGGTCCAGCAGATCCAGTTGCTCGGCGGTCAGATGGATGTCGTGTTCGGCGTCGTCCGGCAGATCGGGCAGGGCAGCGAGATCCATTTCCGCGCCGTGAGAACCGGACAGCACCATGCGGCGCGCGGGATCGACCACCTCCCGCAAGAACTCCAGGGGGCGTCCGGAAATGATCGCCACCGTGGTGCGCGGCAGTCCGGCCAGCGCGTCCAAGGCCTCTCGAGCCTCGGGGAGGGGCCGGGAATCGGCGGGGTCCTCGGTGAAGGGTGCCAGCGTGCCGTCGAAATCCAAAGCAATCAACAAATGATCCGCGCCCGCGGCGCGGCTCAGGGCATCACTGAGAGTTTCGGTCATCGGATTCCCTTCCTGCCGATTGCTGGCCGTACGTGGCGAGGTCCTCCAAGAAACGCTGGGACCAATCCACCACATCGTGGGTGAGCACCTGACGACGCATGGAACTCATGCGCTTCTTGGCCTCGGCACCGGGCATGTCGCGGGCGTAGAGCATGGCTTCCTTGAGCCCGTCGATATCGTGCGGATTGACCAGGATCGCCTGTTTGAGCTGCTCAGCCGCACCGGTGAACTCGGAAAGCACCAGGGCACCGGAGCGGTCCTGCTTCGCGGCCACGTACTCCTTGGCCACCAGGTTCATACCGTCTCGCAGCGCGGTCACCAGCATGACGTCCGCCGCCATGTACAGGGCCACCATTTCCTCGAACGGATAGCCGTGATGCAGATAGCGGACCGCCGTGTGGGCCATGGTGTCGAACTGACCGTTGATCCGGCCCACCATGCCCTCGACCTGCTCACGCAGCTGGATGTAGGAGTCCACGCGCTCGCGGGACGGGCTGGCCACCTGGATCAACGCTGAGTTCTCCACGGTGATTTTCTCGTCCTCGAGGAGCTCCCCGTAAGCCTTGATGCGGTGCAGGATGCCCTTGGTGTAATCCAGTCGGTCCACGCCCAGGTAGATGGTTTCCGGATTCCCCAGTTCCTGTCGGATCTCCTTGGCACGCTTCTTGGTCTCCGGGTCCGAAGCCAGCTCCCGGATCGCCTCGACGTCGATGGAAATCGGGTAGGCCGCAGCGTGAACGGTCCACGTGGTGTCCTGCTCCCCAGCCCCGCTCGTTTCCTGGCCGGGCTCGGACGACGACGCCGCGGCGGCGTCGTCGGCGATGGCCGCCTCCGAGAAGTCGGCGGCGCCGTTGGTGAAGCGCACCCCCAGGAATTTGCGCACGCAACGCTGGAAGTTCTGCGCGTCGCCGGGACGCTGGAATCCGATCAGGTCCGCCCCGGTGAGGCCCTCCAGGACCGCCTTGCGCCACGGCAATTGCGAGTAGATCTCCGTGGGAGGGAAGGGGATGTGGTTGAAGAAGCCGATGGTGACGTCCGGGCGGAGCTTGCGCAGCATGCGGGGAACCAACTGCAGTTGGTAGTCCTGGACCCACACCGTGGCCCCGGGAGCAGCCGTCTCTGCAGCCATCCGCGCGAAACGCTCGTTAACGCGTCGATAGGCGTACCACCAGGTTCGGTGGAACTCGGGCGGGGCGATCACGTCGTGGTAGAGCGGCCAGAGCGTGGCATTGGAGAACCCTTCGTAATACCGCTCGACCTCGAGCTCGGACAGGCCCACGGGAACCAAATGGAACACGTCGTGGTCGAAAGGCTCGAGTGTCTCGTCCGGGGCGCCGTGCCAGCCGACCCAGGCGCCGTCGCGCTTGGCCATGACCGGAGCCAATGCGCTGACCAGACCACCCGGTGAGCGGCGCCATGTGCTCTCGCCTTTGTCGTCGATGTCGCGGTCCACGGGAAGTCGGTTGGAGACCACCACGAAGTCGTACCCGTCTCTGGGTACCTCCACCTGGTGATCGGATTGGTCTGCAAGCACAACGAGCTCCTTCCGCCCACGGGATCGGGTCCGCATCCATTCTAAGGTTGCGTACTAACGATTCGATCGGGCAGTCGGAGTGCGACCGCATGTGAAGCGACCATTTTCTGGACAACCCCTGAATCGTTGTGACCGCGGGGTCCGGGTAATCTGAACGTGACACATCATTTGATCGGAAGGAATCACGGACCCCATGGCTTCCCAGAAAAACACGGCCGGATCGTCGACCGCTGATCAGGCGCGCGAACGTGCCCGCCAGATCGCGGATCGCGAGGCACGTAGGTCCAATGGCAAGCCCAAGGGCCTGATCGCGGGCATCATTGCGCTGCTGCTGGTGATCGGACTGATCATTGCGCTGGTGGTCTGGCAGAACAACAAGAACACGATTCCCGAGGCCGGACCCGTGCCCGCCAGCGCCAACCAGTACGGCGGCATCCAGCTCAACGAGTCGCAGATCCTGCAGGACACGTCGGACGTGGACGAACGGGACATCAACGATGTGCCCGAGGCTCCCGAGTCCGTGGACGAGTCCAAGACACCTCCGGGCGTCATGAACGCCACCGAGGCCAAGGACAACGGCGAGCCCGTGCAACTGGTGGTTTTCCAGGACTTCGAATGTGTGCACTGCGCCGATTTCGAGGAGCAGTTCGGTGACCGGATCGAGGAGAAGGTGCTCTCCGGTGACGTGACTCTCGAGCACCGTAACTTGAACTTCCTGGACCGCGGCAGCCCCGACGCGTATTCCTCGCGAGCAGCCAACGCCGCCTACTTGGTGGCCGAGCAAGTCGATCCCGAGCAGTACCTGGCTTACGTGCAGGAAGTGTTCTCTCACCAGGGTTCCGGCGGCTTGAGCAATGATGAGCTCGCCGAGATCGCGTCCAAGCACGGCGCCAACGTGACGGCCGACCAATTGGGCGAGAACACCTACCGTCCCATGATCAACATCATGGCCCAGGAATCCATGGCCAATGGAATCGCCGGAACCCCCACCATCTTCGTCGACGGTGAGCGTGTGTCCCAGAACGATTTCGAGAAGGGCCTCAACGACGCACTCGAAGAGAAGAAGTGACCCCTCGCTAAGTCTTTGACGCGCGACTCCAATCACTGAAGCGGGTCCGGCACCACACGGTGCCGGGCCCGTTTTTCCGTTGAAACCGTGATGCGGGTCTCATAGACTGAAAATCCGCTGAGGCGGTTTCATCGACGGCACCGTGCAAAGGAGCATGAGGATGAGCTCGACATTTCAGGCAGCAGTAGTTCACAACTTCGGTGACGAACTCACTATCGACGACGTAGAGGTTCCTGAACCGGGTCCGGGGCAGGCGCTCGTCAAACTGATTGCATCCGGTGTGTGTCACACCGATCTCCACGCGGCCCAGGGGGACTGGCCCGTGAAACCCACCCTCCCGCTGATCCCGGGACACGAGGGTGTCGGCACCGTGGTCGCCGTGGGCGAAGGGGTGGATGACCTCAAGGAGGGCGACCTGGTGGGCAACGCCTGGCTGGGCAGTTCGTGCGGCAACTGCCAGTACTGCCGGGCCGGCTGGGAGACCCTGTGTGAGGAGCAAACCAACTCGGGGTACTCATCGAACGGTTCATTCGGCGAATACATGCTGGTGGACGCCAAGTTTGCCGCGCGGATTCCCGAGGGCACGGACCCCTACGAGGTGGCTCCGGTGCTGTGCGCCGGCGTGACCGTGTACAAGGGGCTCAAGGAGACCGAGGTGCGCCCTGGTGAATGGGTCGTGATCTCGGGCATCGGTGGTCTGGGCCACCTGGCCGTCCAATATGCCGTGGCCATGGGTATGCGGGTCGCTGCGGTGGACGTCGCGGACGACAAGCTCGCGCTCGCCAAGAAGCACGGTGCGGAGGTCACGGTGAACGCGTTTGCTGCGGATCCGGCCGAAGCCATCCAGAAGGAGATCGGTGGCGCCCACGGCGTGCTGGTCACGGCCGTTCATCCGGATGCGTTCGGGCAGGCGATCGGCATGACTCGCCGCAAGGGAACCATCGTGTTCAATGGCCTGCCACCGGGAGAGTTCCCCGCGCCGATCTTCGACATCGTGCTCAAACGACTCACGATTCGCGGTTCCATCGTGGGCACTCGTAAGGACATGGAGGAGGCCCTGGACTTCTACGCCCGCGGCCTGATCCATCCCACGTTCCACACCCGTGAACTCGGCGAGATCAACCAGATCTTCGACGAAATGCACCACGCCAAGATCGACGGTCGCGTGGTGATCACGTACCAGTAGGTCGCGCGCTTACTTAGCTGTGGGAAGGGCCGGGCGCGCCAGGATCTCGGTGTGCAGCATCGCGAACCACGCGTCCGGCTCTCCCGCCCAGCTTTCCCAGGCCTCAGATATTTCGTCGAGTTCAGCGGGCGTGCTTAAGCCGAGTTCCACGGCTCTGCTCCCGTACGACGACGCTCGTACCCGTGCCGCCCACGAGTCACCCCACCAACGGGTTCCCTCCTCCGTGGCATAACACCACGACGACGCAGTGACCCGCACTTCCCGCAGGCCAGCTTTGCGGGCCCAGGATTTGAGGTGCCGCCCGGCATCGGGCTCGCCGTGGTTGGCTCGGGCCATGGCTCGGTAAATCTCCAGCCACCTGCTCAAACCGGGGGATTCCGGGAACCAGGCCATGGACGCGTAGTCCGCATCCCGCACCGCCATCACGCCGTCAGGTCTGCACACGTGGGACATTTCTCGGAGGGCCAGCACAGGATCCGGCAGGTGTTGGAGCACCTGGTGGGCGTGTACCACGTCAAAGCTCTCGTCCTCGAAGGGCAGGGCGTAGACGTCGGCGGTCATGAAGGTGACGTTGGACGAGTGCCGCGCGCGAGCGGCGTCGGCGGCGGAATTAACGGCAGCTGGTGACTGGTCGGTGCCGACCACCGGCCCCGGCGCAACCAGTTCCGCGAGGTCCAAGGTGATGGAGCCGGGTCCGCAGCCGATGTCGAGCAGGGACATCCCCGGGGACAACTCGGGCACGAGATACGCGGCGTAATCCGCGGCCGACCTCGTGCCGTGAGATGCCAGGACCGAGGGGGAGTGTCCGTGGGAGTAGAAGCTCATGTAAGCGGTTTACCGGGTGGCCGTCCCGGAGAAAAGTACTGCCCGGATGCTGAGACGAGCACCCGGGCAGTTCGGTGGTGGAGCCCCCTGCCGGATTCGAACCGGCGACCCTCTGTTTACAAGACAGATGCTCTGGCCATCTGAGCTAAGGGGGCGTGCCCGTCGCCGTGCGTGATGGCGCGGTGCTGGGACCGCTCCATATTACTGGACAACTCCCTGACGGACGAACCGTGTCCCGATGGTCGGGAGAGCTGAACCACTAAGGACGCCCGTACTTAGTTAGGAATTACTCACTATCGGGCGACACTCAAACGTGGTTTCATATCAATCATGGAAATCAAGGGAAAACTTGCCGAAGCCATTAATGACCAGATCACCATGGAGCTGCAGGCCACGGTTGTGTACCGCCAGCTTGCCATTGAAATGGACGTTGCCAGCCTGCCCGGATTCGCCAAGTGGTTCCGAGCCCAGGCCGCCGAGGAAATCACGCACGCCGAGAAGTTCATCGACCACATGGTCGACCGCGGTGGAGACCCGCAGATCGGTGACATGGCCGGACCCGACATCCAGGACAAATCCGTTCTGGGCTGCTTCGAATCCGCGCTGAACCACGAACGCAAGGTCTCCGAGTCCATCCGTAACCTGTACCGCTTGGCGCAGGAAGAAGGAGACATCGACTCCATGCCGCTGCTTCACTGGTTCATCAGCGAACAGGTCGAGGAAGAAGCTACCGTCGAGGGTATCTGCGATCAGGTGCGTCTGGTCCACAACGACGGTCCGGGTCTGCTTCGTTTGGATGCCGAACTCGGTTCCCGCAAAGCGCCCACCGTCGCCTAGCCCGATCGAGCTTGGGCTGAGCGACAAAAGGCCGGCACTGCGCAATCGCAGTGCCGGCCTTTCGCTATGCCATCAGCGTTTCCCCAGCACAGGGATCGTGACGGTGGAGTGCGTTACTCCTGGGTGATGTCCACGTCCGCCTGTTCCTGGCGGCCGAAGGCCCACAGCAGCAACTCGGACGGCTCGCCGCGAACCAGGTCCACGTGGCGCGCGGAGCGCTTGCCACCGCGGACGGCACCGAAACCATTGGCCAACAACACCACGGAGTTGGACTCCTTACGCAACATGGCGGGGCCCATAAGCTTGAGGATGTTCCAGAGGTCTTTCTGCTCGTCGTGGAGCAGTTGGCGGGCGTGCCACTGCGGCTGGGCACGGCGCACGTCCTCGTGGTGGACGAAGAATTCACCGGTGTTCATGCGCTTGTCCACTGGGGACCAGCGTGCGGGGGAGTGCAGCGGCGGGCGCTCCACCAGGTCGACCAGCTCTTCCCAAGGCATGTCGTTGTACTTGTTCTCGACGGTCTTGAAGTGGGAACCCAGCACCGGAAGCTTGGGCGCGAAAATACCCACGGCGGCGTCGGGTCGGCCATCGCGAATCACCAGGTGGACCGCCAGATCGCGCGCGTTCCAGCCCTCGCACAGGGTGGGGGCGTCGGGACCCACGCGGCGTAGCAGAGCGGCCAAGTGGCGACGTTCAACATTGGCGAAATTAGTCATGAATCATCCGTTCTAGCGGTGCGTACGGTCAGTTTCCACGGTAGACGGGCAGGGTGCTGATTACTAGCGACCCTCCGCGGGAGCTTCCTGGGTGGGTCCCTGACCAGGGGAGAGTTCCGGAGTGTCAACGGGCGCCTCGGGTGCATTGAACTGTGAATCGTAGAGATCTGCGTAGTGGCCACCCAGGGCGATGAGTTCTTCGTGGGAGCCCTGCTCCACGATCTTGCCGGACTCCATCACCAGGATGGTGTCCGCATCACGGATGGTGGAGAGGCGGTGAGCGATCACGAAGGACGTGCGCTGGGCACGCAGCGCAGCCATTGCGTGCTGTACCAGCAGTTCGGTCCGTGTGTCCACGGACGACGTTGCTTCGTCCAGGATCAGCAGCGAAGGTTGCGACAGGAACGCGCGGGCAATGGTGATCAGTTGCTTCTCACCGACCGAGATGCTGCCGCCCTCTTCATCGATCAAGGTGTCGTAGCCGTCCGGGAGGGCACGAACGAAGCGGTCCACATACGTGGCCTTCGCGGCGTCGACGACCTCCTCGTCGGTGGCGTCCTGGCGGCCGTAGCGAATGTTCTCCATGATGGTTCCGGAGAACAACCAGGCGTCCTGGAGCACCATGCCCACCTGCGACCGCAGCTCATCGCGGCTGAGATCCCGGATGTCGATACCGTCCAGGGTGATGCATCCTTCATCGATCTCGTAGAAGCGCAGGATCAAGTTCACCAGGGTGGTCTTGCCGGCACCCGTGTGACCCACGATCGCCACGGTATGACCCGGCCGGGCCTGGAACGAGAGACCCTCGATCAAGAGGCGTGCGCCGTCCGCCAATGCCTGCTTGTCGTAGGTGAAGCTCACGTTGTCGAAACGAACGTGACCGCTGGAGCGTGCCGGGAGGTGCTGCGTTGGGGTCTCCGGATCTTGCTCGTCCGCGTCCAACAACTCGAAGGTGCGCTCGGCAGACGCCACACCCGACTGCAACTGGGTGGCCATGCCGGCCACCTGGGACAGAGGCTGCGTGAACTCACGCGAGTACTGGATGAAGGCTGTCGCGTCACCGAGGGTCATTTGACCGGTCGCAACACGCAGCCCACCGAACACGGCGATGCCCACATAAGAGAGGTATGAGATGAACTGCATGACCGGCATGATGGTGCCCGACATGAACTGCGCACCGAACGAGGCCTTGTAGAGCTTCTCGTTGCGTTCGTCGAACGTGGCATCCATGTCGTGCTGCCTGCCGTAGGCGTGCACCAGCTCATGACCGGAGAAGGATTCCTCGATGTGGCCGTTGAGGTGACCGGTCGCTTCCCACTGCTGCGTGAACAGTTTCTGGGACCGTGTACCGATGAAACCCGCGGCCACCGCGGACAGGGGCAGGGCGATCAACGCAACCAGTGCCAGCTGCCATGACACCACGAACATCATCACGGTGATGCCGATGACCGTGAGCACGCTCTGCACCAATTGTGAGAACGCCTGCTGCAGGGCGGTCTGGATGTTGTCGACGTCGTTGGTCACGCGGGACATCACGTCACCGCGCTGGCGGGAGTCGAAGTAGCTCAGGGGCAGAGCATTGATCTTCCGCTCCACCTCGGCACGCAGGTTGTACACCACGCGCATCACCACGATGTTGAGAACGTAGCCCTGCAACCACATGAGGAGTGACGCCACCGCGTACATGCCCAGCACGGTGAGGATCAGCGTGCCCAGGAGGGTGAAGTCCACGCCCTCTCCCGGAACCAGGGTGATGGCGGACATCATGTCGGCCAAGGTGTCCTGGCCCTGCGCTCGCAGCCCGTCGACCACTTGGGCTTTGTCCACTCCCTCGGGTAGCTCCCGGCCGATCACACCGGCGAAGATCACGTCCATGGCGCGCCCCAGCACGCGTGGTGCGTAGACGCTCAGGACGACTGAAACGATCACCGCCGCGAACACGACGGTCAGGGCGAGCTTGTGCGGGAACAGAAGTTTGACCAGGCGAACGGCGGAGGGCCAGAAATGGCGTGCCTTCTTGACGGGCTCTTCCACTTCGTAGCTCATGACCGACCCCCGGTGCTCTGCTCAGCGCTGAGCTGAGACTCGACGATTTCGCAATAGGTGTCGCTGGAATCCAGCAGTTCCCGGTGCGTGCCCCGGGCGGTGATCCGCCCGTGTTCGAGAACCAGGATCTGGTCCGCCCCGGTGATCGTGGAGACACGCTGAGCCACGGTCACCACCGTGGACTGCCGGGTGACGGGCCGCAGGGCCTCGCGCAATTTGGCGTCCGTGGTGACGTCCAGTGCCGAGAACGAGTCGTCGAAGACGTACACGCGGGGGGCGGTCACAATGGCGCGCGCAATGCACAGCCGCTGCCGCTGACCTCCCGAGACGTTCGTGCCGCCCTGTGAAATGGGAGAGTTCAAACCCTCTGGTTTTTCTCTCACGAACTCGTCCGCCTGAGCCACCGCGAGCGCTTCCCACAGTTCGTCATCGGTGGCCTCCTGGCGGCCGAAGCGCAGGTTGGACGCAATGGTGCCGGAGAAGAGGAAGGGTTTCTGCGGTACGAGACCGACACTCGAGGCCAGTTCCTGCGGCGGGTATTCGGTGAGGGCGACGCCGTCCAAGGTCACCTTTCCCGCGACGGGATCGAACAGCCGCGGGATCAAATTCACGAGTGATGACTTGCCGGAACCGGTTGCACCGATGATGGCCAGGGTCTGACCTGGTACGGCCGAGAAACTGATGCGATCCAGCACGGGGGCTTCGGCGCCGGGGTACTGGAACGTGACGTCATGGAACTCGAGAGTGCCGTGATGGGACGCGGGGTCCACAGGGTGAGCGGGCGGGTGCATGGTGGGTTCGGTACTCAAGACCTCGGTGATGCGTTCGGCACAGACCACCGCTCGGGGGACCATCATCATCATGAACGTGCCCATCATGACGGCCACGAGGATCTGCAACAGGTACTGCAGGAACGCAGTGAGCGCACCCACCTCGATGAGCCCCTGGTCCACCCGGTGTCCGCCGAACCACAGTACGGCGGCCGTGGCGATGTGCATGATCATGTTGATGATGGGGAACATGAGCACGAACAGCGAGCCGATCTGCACGGAGATGTCCGTGAGTTGCTGATTGGCGCGAGCGAAACGCTCGGTCTCGTGACGTTCCTTGACGAACGCCCGAATCACGCGGATGCCGGTGATCTGCTCGCGGAGTACCCCGTTGATGCCGTCGATGCGGTCCTGCATGATGCGGAACCACGGCATCAGTTTGGCCACGATGATGCCCAACAGCACACCCATGACGGGAATGGACACCCACACGAGCCAGGACAGCCCCGGGTCCTCACGCAGGGCCATCACAATGCCACCCACGCACATGATGGGTGCCATGACCATGAAGTTGAGTCCCATGAGCGTGAGCATCTGGATCTGCTGGACGTCATTGGTGTTGCGGGTAATCAACGTGGGAGCGCCGAACTTCCCCACTTCGCGAGCGCTGAAGGATCCAACCTGGCGGTACACCGACCGGCGCACATCGCGGCCCAGGCCCATGGCCGTGCGGGAACCGCAATAGACGGCGATCACCGCAGCAATGACCTGAACGAAAGCGACGCCCAACATCACGGCACCGGTACGCCAGATGTAATCGGTGTCTCCGCGGGCCACGCCCTGGTCAATGATCCGGGCGTTGAGACTCGGCAGATAGAGCGTGGCGATGGTCGAAGCCAACTGGAAGATGAGTACGGCGATGATCCAGGGCCGGTAGGCGCGGGAATAGGTGCGCAACAAACGCAACAGCATGCGGGGTCCTGACTGTGTTCCTAGCGAGCGACGCTCGGCTATGTGAAACAGGATACGCCTGGGCTCAGACACCCAAACGAGCTAAAGTTTCGGTATACCGAAACTTTGAACTGCAGCACCAGGAGGCACCGTGCTCAACCGCAGGACCCGGGTCGAGAACCGTCCCGCCACTCGCGGCATCATCACGGCACTGGGGCCGGCATTCGTGGCGGCCATCGCCTATGTGGACCCGGGCAATGTGGCAGCCAATGTGAGCGCTGGGGCGAGTTTCGGCTATCTGCTCGTGTGGGTCCTCGTGATTGCCAACGTGATGGCCATGGTCATCCAGTACCTCTCGGCCAAGCTGGGCATCGTCACGGGCAAGTCCCTTCCCGAGGTGGTGGGGGAGTCGCTACCCCGTAGGGCGCGTATCGCCTATTGGGTGCAGGCCGAATTGATGGCCGTGGCCACTGACGTGGCCGAGGTGATTGGTGGCGCCCTCGCACTGTGGCTGCTGTTCGGCGTTCCGCTGCCCCTGGGTGGCGTGATCGTGGCCGTGATCTCGATGGCTGTGCTGTCCGTTCAGAACCGGCGGGGCCAGCGGATCTTCGAAACCGTCATCCTGTCCATGCTGGGCATTATCACCGCGGGTTTCCTGGCGGGGCTGGTCGTAGCACCGCCCGAGCCCGCCGGTGTGCTGGGCGGTGTGGTGCCGCGCTTGCAGGGTTCGCAGTCTCTGGTGCTGGCGGCGAGCATGTTGGGTGCCACGGTCATGCCGCACGCGATCTACCTGCACTCCGCGCTGTCCCGTGACCGGCACGGTGGTGCACATGGGGTTCGGCACACCCAGTACCTGTTGCGGGCCACGCGAGTCGACGTGGTGATCGCACTGATCGTCGCCGGGTCCGTCAACATGGGCATGTTGTTGTTGGCGGCGCGCAACCTCTACGGCGTGGACGGTACCGACACTATCGAAGGCGCGCACGCGGCCATTGCGGAGGCGCTCGGTCCGGCGGTGGGCATCGTCTTCGCCATTGGTCTGTTGGCCTCAGGATTGGCCTCCACCGCGGTGGGTTCCTACGCCGGGGACGTGGTGACGGCGGGGTTGTTGCATCGTCGGATCCCGCTGTTCGCGCGCCGGGTGTTCACCATGATTCCCGCCGTAGTACTGCTCGCGGTCGGAGTCGAGCCCACGGCGGCGCTCGTGGGGAGCCAAGTGGTGCTGAGCTTCGGCATCGCCTTTGCCTTGATTCCGCTCGTGTGGTTCACCGGGCGACGCCGCCTGCTCGGGCAATTCACGAACGGTCCGTTGCTCTCGGGGTTCGGTTGGGCCAGCTCCGGGATCGTGGTCGCGCTCAATGTTGTCTTATTGGGACTTATGGCAATCGGTGCAGCCTAGGGGCTAGTAAAACCACACAAACACACATAAACTCACATCACAGTGAGGGGAACCACTGTCGCAGCCCCCAACCGTGAGGTGCATATGTTCGCTGAGGAACGTCAAGAAGAAATCGCCCGACTCGTGGCCCAGTCCCGCCGTGTCAACGGTGCAGAGTTGGCCAAGCGGTTCTCCGTGACCATGGAAACCGTGCGCCGCGATTTGGCGGTGCTCGAAAAATCTGGGAAGCTGCGACGCGTTCACGGCGGTGCGGTGTCAGCCGATCAATCCACCAGCGGGGAACAGGGGATTGACTCGCGGCAGCGCATCAACGCCGACGAGAAGCGGCGGATCGCCGCGGCCGCGCTCGACGTCCTGATCGATTCGGGTGCGGGCGCGGTGGTCCTGGATGCCGGTTCCACGGTGGAGATGCTGGCCGACCTGTTGCTGCATCGTGACAACGGCTTGCAGGACGGTCAGGAACGGCTGATCATCACTCACGCATTGCACATTGCCGCCAAGCTCGCGGATACGGACGGCATCGGCCTGGAGTTGGTGGGTGGTCGAATTCGAAAGCTCACCTGGGCCGCTACCGGTGCTCGGGCCAGCCAACATTACGAGCAGCTCCGCCCGGATATCGCGTTCGTGGGCTGCAACGGCATCCACGCGCAGTTCGGACTCTCCACCCCGGATCCCATTGAGGCCGTGGTGAAAACCGCGATCGTCCGAGGCGCTCGCCGAGTGGTGGCCATGTGCGACCACAGCAAGCAGGACCGGGAAACCCTCATGAAGTTCTGTTCCCTGCCCGAAATCGACACTCTCATCACCGATCGGGCACCGGGGGCAGAGCTCTCCCGTGCCCTCGAAGAAGCCAATGTGGAGGTGATTGTCGCGTGATCGTCACCGTGACACTCAATCCGTCCGTCGACCGCACCGTGGAACTCGCCGCACCCTTGCAGCGTGGCCAGGTGCAACGCGCCGAACGAACCAGACAGGACCCCGGTGGCAAGGGGGTGAACATCTCCCGCGCGCTGCAACTCAGCGGCGAGCCCACCTTGGCCGTGGTCCCGGGGGACAATAACGACCCCTTATTACAAGGGCTCGAAGAGGCAGGCGTGCGGTACGAATCCGTCTCCGTGGGCGCACCGCTGCGTTCCAACATCACCGTGACGGAACCGGGCGGCACCACGACCAAGATCAATGAACCCGGTCCCGAACTGGACTCCGACACCGTGGAACGGATCATCGACCAGCTCATCGCGCGCGGAGCGGGCGCCCAGTGGCTCGTCCTTGCCGGTTCGGTCCCTCCCGGGCCCGCCCCCAATATCTACGCACACATCATCAACCGCGTTCGGGCGGCACTGGGAAGCGCGGCACCGCGCATTGCCGTGGACACGTCCGGCCGGCCCCTGGCCGAGTCGGTGTCCGAAACGGTGGATTCACAGCCGGACATCATCAAACCCAACGGGGAGGAACTCGCCGAATTACTGGACCGCACGGACGGCGAAACCCTCGAAGCGGACCCGGCCGCGGCGGCGTCGGCGGCTCGTGCCCTGATCGAGCGTGGAGTGGGCGCAGTGCTGTGCACCCTGGGCGGGCATGGCGCGGTCTTGGTGACCCGGGACGGTGCGTGGCACGCCGTGCACGAACCCGTGACCGTGAATTCCACCGTGGGCGCCGGCGACAGCGCCCTGACGGGGTACCTGATCGCCGACGTCCGAGGCGAATCGCCGGAGGACTGCCTGCGCCAGGCCGTGGCCCACGGATCCGCCGCGGCAGCTTTGCCCGGAACCCAAATGCCCTCGATCGACAACACCACACCGCAAGCCGTGACCGTAACGGCCTTGTAGCTGGCCCTCGGGCCGGGCCGGCCCACCTACGCACCACGCGTACACCACAAGGAGCACCCATGACGGATCTCATCAACCCCAGATTGGTCCTGTTGGACCAGGACCTGGGCAACACCACGGAAGAAGTGATTCGCGAACTCGCGAGCATCGTTCATCGCGAAGGCCGAGCGGAGAACGCGGACGCACTGGCCGCAGACGCACTGGCCCGCGAAGCCAAGAACGCCACCGGTATCCCGGGTGGTATCGGCATCCCGCACTGCCGTTCCGAGGCCGTTACGGAAGCCACGCTGGTCATGGCGCGGCTGCACCCGCCGGTCGATTTCGGCGCCAAGGACGGCCCCGCGGACATCCTCTTCTTCATTGCAGCACCGGCCGGCGCTGACCAGGCCCACCTCAAGCTGCTGTCCAAGCTCGCGCGCTCGCTCATGAAAAAGCCCTTTGTGGCCTCGCTGCGCGAAGCCGAGACGCCCGAGCGCGTTGTCGAGCTCGTGGATGATGCTCTTGGCCTGGGAACACCCGCCGACGCCAATCCGACCGGTGGCGTTGCGGCGGCACCCGCCGCGACCCCGAGTGATACCACCACCGACGGCGCTTCGGCGCCTGCCGCGGACGGCGCCCAGAACGGCGCCGGTAACGTGACGAGCGCTGGTTCCGGACTCGCTTCCGGGGCCGTGGCTGGTTCCACGGCGGCTGCGGCTGCGGTGGCCGGCCCGAATACCGTTGCCGCGGCGGACGGTGCACCGGGTGCGGCCGCTTCCGGCGCTCGTCGGTTGGTGGCCGTGACCGCGTGCCCCACGGGTATCGCTCACACGTACATGGCGGCTGATTCGCTCAAGAACACCGCGGATGAAATGGGCGTCGACCTCCAGGTCGAAACCCAGGGTTCAGCGGGCGCCACCCGCCTGGATCCGTCGGTGATCCGCAATGCGGAAGCCGTCATTTTCGCCACGGACGTGGACGTTCGTGAACGCTCCCGGTTCGCAGGATTGCCCTATATCGCTTCCGCTGTGAAGCGTGGCATCGACGAACCCCGCGAAATGATTGATGAGGCTCTGGCCGCCGCCGACAACCCGGACGCCAAGCGAGTCAGCGGTGACCCGGCAGATGCGAGCCAGACCTCCGACGCCGCAGAAGGCTGGGGAACCCGCATCCGCAAGGCCGTGATGACCGGTGTCAGTTACATGATCCCGTTCGTGGCGGCGGGCGGTCTGCTCATGGCCATTGCCTTCATGATCGGCGACGCGCAGGCAGTTCCCGTGACTGCGGACGAGATCCTGACGACCGCAAGTCTGGGAAACCTGGGTGACGTGAGCTTGGGTGCCTACATTGCGGCTGTACTGTTCAAGATCGGCAGTCTCTCAATGAGTTTGCTGGTCCCGGCGCTCGCGGCGTACATCGCCTACGGCCTGGCCGATCGACCCGGTATCGCACCGGGCTTCACGGTGGGTCTGGTAGCCAATTTCATGGGCGCGGGCTTCCTCGGAGGCATTGTGGGTGGTTTGCTCGCCGGTCTGTGCGCTTACTGGCTCACGCTCCCGCGGTTGCCCCGTTGGCTCGGATCACTCATGCCCGTGGTGATCATTCCGCTGTTGGCCACGCTGTTCGCCGGCGGTCTGATGTTCTTCCTGATCGGCGGCCCCATTGCCCTGTTCATGGAATGGCTGACCGGCCTGTTGACCGGCATGAGCGGTGCTTCCGCCATGGCTCTGGGAGCCGTGCTCGGACTGATGATGTGCGCTGACCTGGGTGGCCCCATCAACAAGGTCGCGTACTCGTTCGCGGCTGCAGGCCTGGGTGCTGCGACTGTGGCGAATACCGCCCCGCAGGAAATCATGGCGGCCGTGATTGCGGCGGGCATGGTTCCTCCGCTGGGTATGGCCCTGGCCTCCACGGTTCTGGGCCGCAAGTACTTCACGGCGCAGGAGCGTGAGAACGGAAAGGCTTCGTGGCTGCTCGGCGCATCGTTCATCTCCGAGGGCGCCATTCCCTTCGCCGCGGCGGACCCGCTGCGCGTACTGCCCGCCTCGATGCTCGGCGGTGTGGTGACCGGTGCCATGAGCATGGCCTTCGGTGTCACCTCGGTGGCGCCGCACGGAGGGATCTGGGTCATCCCCACCATTGGCGGGCCCATCTGGTTCATCCTGTCCATCCTGGTCGGCACCGTGATCACCGCCGTGACCGTGGTCGCTCTCAAGCACATCGGCAATGCGCAGAAGCGCGTGGCCGAGGCGACCGTTGCCGAACCAGCTCCCGTCAACGCCTAAGGGTGTGAACGACATGGAACATACACAGTCAGAAATCAACGCCGTTCAGTTGCGCTACACGGGTGTGGGTGTGAGCCCCGGCCGGGTGATCGCTCCGCTGATTCCCATGGCACCTCCCGTCGCGGCGCCCCCGGAAGGCGACCCGCTCGTGGAGGAGGTCGAGGGCGCCGTCGAACGTCTGAATGACGCTGCCACAGCGGTGAAGGCCGAGCTGAAGGAGCGTGCCGAGCGCGCTCGCTCCGAGGCCGCCGCCGAGGTGCTCAAAGCCACCTCACTCATGGCGGGCGACAAGGCCTTGATCAAGAACGCGGTCAAGCTGGTGCGCAACCAGTCCCTGAGCCCGGAACGCGCACTGTGGGACGCCGCCACCGGATATGCCGACCAGATGCGCACCATGGGCGGTTACATGGCCGAACGCGCCGCGGACATTGAGGACGTCCGGGCCCGCATCGTGGCCGAGCTGCGCGGCATGCCCGCTCCGGGGGTTCCCCAGCGTGTCGAACCATTCGTGCTGGCGGCGGAGGACCTCGCTCCCGCGGACACCGCGGTGCTCGACCCGGACACCGTGGTCGCCCTGGTCACGTCCTCCGGCGGGCCGCAATCGCACACCGCGATCCTGGCCCGGAACCTCGGATTGCCCGCCGTGGTTGCCGCAAACGGTGTGACCGACATCGAGTCCGGAACCTCAGTGTTCGTGGACGGCTCTGCAGGATCTGTGGTGACCCACCCCGGTGCCGAGCACGAGCAAGCGGTCGCCGCGTGGCATGAAGCCTCGGAGCAGCTGGCGAATTTCGACGGTCGCGGCGCGCTCGCTGACGGCACCGAGGTCGCATTGCTCGCCAACGTGGGCACCGCCGACGACGCTCAGGCGGCGGCCGCGGCCGGCGCGCAGGGCGTGGGGTTGTTGCGTACGGAATTCTGCTTCCTGGGGCGGGACACCGAACCCACGGTCGAGGAGCAGACCGAGGCCTACATCGAGATCTTCAAAGCCTTCGGTTCCGACAAGATCGTGGTGCGTACATTGGACGCCGGGGCGGACAAACCCCTACCGTTCCTCACGGACACCACCGAGCCGAACCCCGCGCTGGGTGTGCGTGGCTACCGTACGGACTGGACCACTCCGGGTGTGCTGGCGCGCCAGCTGCAAGCGATAGCCGCCGCCGCGGATCAGACCGAGGCAAACGTGTGGGTTATGGCACCCATGATCTCCACAGCGGGAGAGGCCGAACACTTTGCCGGTCTCGTCCATGCTGCGGGGCTGAAGGTGTCCGGAGTCATGGTCGAGACCCCGGCCGCTGCGATCACCGCGGAACAAATCCTGGACCGCGTGGACTTCGTGTCCCTGGGCACCAACGACCTGACCCAGTACACGATGGCCGCCGACCGCATGCTCGGTTCCCTGGCCGAACTCAACTCGCCCTGGCAGCCGGCCGTGCTGCGCATGATCGAGCGTACGGCGGGGGGTGCGCACGCGGCGTCGTCGACCTCGGGAATGCACAAGAACGTGGGCGTGTGCGGTGAGGCCGCCGCGGACCCTGCTCTGGCAGTGGTGCTGGTGGGGCTGGGTGTGGACACCCTGTCCATGAGCCCGCGCTCGCTGGCGGCCGTGGCTGCAGTGCTGTCCCGGGTCGATCCGGAACAGGCTCGTACCGTGGCGCAGACCGCGTTGGACTCCACGAGCGCCCAGGAGGCCCGCGATACGGTCCGTGCTCAACTGCCCGTGCTGGAGGAGCTCGGACTCTGAGCGAAACACTCGGTGCGCCTGGGGACAGACCCGGGTGGCACGGAACACAATGGAAGCACGTCTTGTCCGGGCCCCGAATCGGACAGGCGACAACACAGAGGAGTTGCAATGGCAGAACGCACCGCAACCGTGGCCTCGCGAGTGGGGCTGCACGCACGACCAGCAGCGATCTTCGCGGAAGCCGCCGGTGAGTACGAAAACCTGGAGATCACCATCCGGTCCGACGGCGAAGGCGCCGAGGACGGGATGGATGCCGCGTCGGTACTGTCCCTGATGTCCCTGGGCGCGGCCCACGGAGACAAGGTGATTTTGGCCGCAGACGGCGACGGCGCCGACGAAGCCCTGGACCACCTGGTCTCCATCATCGAGACCGATCATGATGCGGAATAGTGATTTCATTCATCTCACCGCCTGAAAAGTGACATATCGGACACCACACTGCGTGGTGTCCGATATGTCATACAGGGGGTCATGTCGCCCGCTGTCACCGTTTCGGGAGTACGGTGATGGCATGGTGCGAATTCTCATTTTGGCTGCCCTGATCGTGGCGGCAATCGCTACGGTCACGGCCGCAATACTCGGTCCCTGGGGATGGTGGATCCCCGCTGTCATCTTCATCCTGCTGCTACTGCTCGGTATTCGAGACGCCGTGCAAACCCGGCACTCGATCCTCCGAAACTTCCCGGTGCTCGGACACGCGCGCTATTTCCTGGAGGAGATCCGCCCGGAGATTCAGCAGTACTTTATCGAGCGCAACTGGGACGGTAAGCCGTTCAGCCGCGATCAGCGTTCTTTGATCTACTCGCGTGCCAAGGGTTTCAAGGGTGACAAGGCCTTCGGTACCGAGCTCAACGTCAATCAGCCCGGCTACGAATACTTCATCCAGTCCATCGCACCCAAAGCGGTACCTGATCTGGGTCACCGTGTCCGATTGGGCGGCCCGGACTGCACGCAGCCCTATGACGCTTCGCTGCTCAATATTTCGGCCATGAGTTTCGGTTCACTGTCCAAGAACGCGGTACTGGCCATGAACAAGGGTGCGGCACAGGGCGGGTTCGCGCACGACACCGGTGAGGGTGGCCTGACCAAGTACCACCGTGCCTACAACGCAGATCTCATGTGGGAGTTCGGCTCGGGATATTTCGGAACCCGTGACAAGGACGGCCAGTTCGACCCCGAGAAGTTCCGGGAGAAATCCAACCTGGAACAGGTCAAGGCCATCACCGTGAAGCTGTCGCAGGGTGCCAAGCCCGGTCTGGGCGGTGTTCTCCCGGGAAACAAGGTCACTGAAGAGATCGCCGAGGCCCGCGGCGTACCGGTTGGCGAGACCTGTATTTCTCCGGCCAGCCACTCCGCATTCACCACGCCACGCGAACTGGTTCGCTTCATCGGCCAGTTGCGTGAACTCTCGAATGGTAAGCCCATTGGCTTCAAGCTGTGCATCGGCTCCCGCGTGGAAATCCTGGCCATCTGTAAGGCCATGATCGAGGAGAAGATCACCCCCGACTTCATCATCGTGGACGGTTCCGAGGGCGGCACCGGTGCGGCACCTCTGGAGTACCAGGACCATGTGGGTACCCCGCTGGTCGAGGGCATCATCCTGCTCCACAATGCACTGGTGGGCACCGGGCTGCGTGACCGCATCAAGATCGGTGCGGCCGGCAAGATCATCTCGGGTCACGACATCGTGCGCCACATCATTCAGGGCGCGGACTTCTGCATGAGCGCTCGCGCCATGATGATGGCCGTTGGCTGTATCCAGGCTCAGAAGTGCCACACCAACACCTGCCCCGTGGGCGTGGCCACTCAGGATCCCAAGTTGTACCGTGCCCTGGACGTCGATTCCAAGGGCGATCGTGTGGAGCGCTACCACCGCTTGACCGTTGAAGAGGCCGGACAGATCATCGCCACCATGGGTTGCGAGAGCCCGGAACAGATGACGCGCCAGATGCTGCGCCGTCGCATTACCGCAACCGAGAGCGTTTCCTACGAGTCGCTCTACCGTTGGCTGGATCGCGGTGAACTGTTCGAAGGTGTAGAAGGCGGCTGGGGCGAGGACTGGGACTACGCCAGCGCTGACAGCTTCACCCCGGGTCACCCTGGCAAGTATGTGTACAACGATCGCACCGAGTTCACTCACGAAGGGGAGACCACGGTGCGTCGCGAACCGGAACTGGCAACCGTGGCACAAGGATCCTCCGCAATGGGTTCGGACGTCACGCCTGAGCCTCGGCATGGCACTGCCCCTCGATTGGCCGACCACGAATTGACCGGGACCGCCTCGAGACAGGACGATCGCCGGTCCAGCAATGTGGGAGATACCAAACGCGCCGAGGGTCAACCCGGTACCGAGCCCGGTGCCCAGCACACGACTACGAGTCCGGATGAGACCGACGGGCACGTGGACCCTGCCGACAAGTAAGATCGGAAACTGACCTAGAATGTGGGTCGGAGATTCCTCCTGAGGCGGCGTCGCGACCAGCGGCGTCGCCTCAGGTCCACCGAGCTACCGGTACCGAACCAGGATTGAGAGAGCCTTGCGAGAATTCACCGCACGCTTTGCCACTGACGAAGAAATTCGCGCGTGGGACTCCCACGTCACGGCCAATCCCTCCGGCGGCAACCTGCTGCAGTCCGAGGCCTTCGCGGAGGTCAAGAAGGACCACGGGTGGACCCCGCGCCACGTGGTGTACGAACCCACGGATGGTTCGCAGCCCAGTTACAACCTGGCTCTCGAAAAGCGTGTCCCCGGTCTCGGCAAGATCTGGTACATGATTAAAGGTCCGGACGTGGAGTCGATCGATGACATGCCCGGGATCGTGGCGGCCAACAAGAAATTCGTGGCAGGCGCCGCCAAAGGTGTCTTCGCGATCAAGTACGAGCCCGAAATTCTGGCCTCGGACTACGCGAGCGGCCTGCTGGCCCGCTGTGGCCTTGTGAAATCCTTCGAGATCCAGCCCAACGATTCCACCGCCGTGCTGGACACGACCCCCGATGAGAAGGCGCTGTTGAAGTCGCTGCACTCTCGTGGCCGTAATGCCGTGCGCCGCGCCACCCGCGAGGGCTGCGAGGTCGAACGGGTGGAACTCACCGAGGACAACATGCGGGCCATGTACGCCCTCATGGACACCGTGGGGCAGGGCCATGCAAAGGTCACCCTGCGTTCCTACGAGTACTACCGCGCCTTCTGGACCAATTTTGCCGAACGCGGCCAAGGTCGGCTCTACTTCACCTACGAGGACGGCGAACCCTCGGTGGGTGCCTACGTGATCGCGTACGGCTCCAAGGGCACCTACAAGGACGGCGGTTCCAAGCCGCGCCGCAAGCAGTACGGTGATTCGCACCTGCTTCAGTGGCAGGCCATTCTGGATCTCAAGAACGACTTCGAGATCGAACAGTACGACTTCTGCGGTACGCCGCCCAGCGACCAACTCAAGAACAAGGAGCACCACTACTACGGTCTGGGGTTGTTCAAGACGAGTTTCACCAAGACGGTCGTGGACTATGTGGGCGTGTGGGACCAGCCACTGAACAAAGCCAAGTACGCGGCGTGGGCCAACCTCGGAGAAAAGGTGCAGCGTCAGCTCTGGGTTCGCCGTACCGGTCAGCCGTTCTACTGATCCGTGGCGGTGTAGAAACTCGTCTGTACACCGTTCATCACCACTAGCAGTAACCTGCGGGGTCAGGGAGGTTCAACGGCATTGAGCGTGACCGAGCAACTTCGGGAGCTTGCCCATCACGGGTATCCGTCCTCGGGGGCAGACCCCTGGCATGATGACCTGGGTGGTGAGCCCTTCGGCCCGGGTGGCGACACCTCACTGACGGATGCGGCTCGCCCGATCACGATGTACGGCTTCTCCCCGGTAGCCGTCAGGCCCACGGAATCTCAGGCCGCCCGTGCACAGACTCGCGCGCAGCTCGCTACGGGACTGCAGCCGGTCGTCCCGGCCGATGGTTCAGACACGGCACGAACTGGCAGTGTGTCGTCGCAGGTCGGTGCCCTGCCGGTACTCACCCCTAGCCAGATCGAGGCGGACAAGGCAGGGGCCACCCCGCGCCCTCAGGGTGCCGCGGCGACTAGGCCGGTCACCCAGATCTCTCGTCGCGGTTCGGCGCAGACCACCGCGGTGGAACGTCCCGAAACCTCCGGGATCGCCCACGAACCCGCGCCTGCCACCACGCAGGTACCCCGCGGCGCCTACCCGTCCACGCGTACGCGGGTCGCGCGGTCTTCCAAGGACAAACTCAAGTCGATGATCCGGGGCGACGCCGCTCCGACCGCACCCATGCGCGTGGTCGATCGACTCACTGCCACGCCGTTCCACAACCTCAGGCGTTTCGGGGACAGCAACGATCGGCAGGCTCGCCGGACTCTTAACTTTGCACTGCGGTTGGCCGAAACCATGTTCCACTACGGCGCCGACGCCCTGGACGTGGAGAACGCGATCGTTGCGGTGTGTGCCACCTACGGCGTGGAAAACCTCGAAGTGGACATCACCAACCAGTCGGTGACCATCAACTATGTCGCTGAGATGACCGAAACCGGCAAGCTCACGGCCGCCGGCCGGAGCACCGACGGCACGGGACAAATCACCAAGTCCCGCACCAGCCAGGACGTGCTGGACGACCCCAACACGTACAGCCACACGGTCATGCGCGTTGTGCGGTCCTGGACCGACAACTATGCCGGGCTGGCCAATTCGCATCAGCTGGTGACCCGCATCATCGAGGGCACCATGCCCCTCAAGGAAGCCGAACGGGAGCTCACCGAGATCAATTCACGGCCCAAGCCGTACCCCAAGTGGGCGGTGTGGTTGGCCACCGTGGTAGCAGCGGCCACCATCACCGTAGCCATCGGCGGTGGCGCGGCCGGAGCCTTGGTCGCGGCGGTCTCGTCGGTTCTGGTCCAGGTCGTCTCGTCGAAGCTCGGCGCCTGGCGCATCCCGGAGTTCTTCGCGCTGGCGGCCAATGCCCTGATCGTGACGCTCGCGGCCATGGGGATCTCGGCATTGGGAGTGGACCTGTCACCACCCAGAGTCATCGCGGGTGGCATCATCATGCTGCTGCCCACCACGCGCATGGTGTCCACCATGCAGGACGCCATCAACGGGTTCCCCGTGACCGCCATGGGACGACTGATGTCCACGTCCTTCGCTTTCCTCGGAATCATCGCCGGGATCGCGGTGGGTATCGCCCTCTCCGGATACTTGGGGATTCCGCGCATCGACGTGTCCCAGTCCTCGTTCACACCGCCGGATGCGTTGACCAACACGGTCTTCATGCTCATCTCCACGGCCTTGGTGGCCGTGACCATGCAGGCCAAACCGCGGCACATCTTCCCCGCGGTACTGGCAGCGTTGGCGGGGCTGTTGGTGTTCCATATCGGCGGAGATTACGGGCTGGGGGCCCGACTGGATACGGCTCTCGGCGCAACCACCACCGGGTGTGTAGCAGCCTTGCTCGCAGCGCGCTCACGTATCCCGCAGACGATCCTGGCCATCCCGGCCATGACCTACCTGTTGCCCGGGCTCTCCATCTTCCGCGGTATGTATGCCATCACCGTGGAGGTGGAGACCACGGGGGACGGTTTCACCGGCCTGATCAATGCCATGGCGTCCATCGTGATGATGGCTTCCGGTGTCGTGCTCGGAAGCTACCTGATGCGACCGTTCGTGGAGCGCATGAAGATCTTCTCGTTGCGCCGGAACCGGCGCCGCTGACGTGACTGACTCACCGGACTAACATGCCCGGGAGGGCGAGGCGTTGGCGGAGCCAGCGAGCGGGATCTAGCGGACCTACGCCCGCTGGGCCGGGCCGGCGTTCCGGGATCAGAGAATCTTGCCCACGGGCAGTTTCTTCTCCGCCTGGAAGAGGTCCTCGTTGCGTCCTGCGGCCCAGTAACCGGACAGTGATACCTGCGAGCGGTCCAGGTTGCGACGGTCGAAGAGTTCCTTGCGGGCTTCTTTCATGGCTTCGCGCTCACCGTGCACGAAAGCCTGGACCCCGGTCAGGTCCGAGGGCCACTCGGCCTGGGCGATCGCCACAACGAGGGCTCGTTCACCTGGTTGCTGACTCGAGCGGTAGACCCAGCGAATCTCGACATTCTCCGGAACGGCCACGTCATCGAGGTCATGCTGGTGTGCGGGGCCCTGCACCTCGAGGATTGCCAACCCCCGGGCGGTCTCAGGAAGAGCTTCGACGTTCGCCAGGACGGCGGGAATGGCGGCCTCGTCGCCGGCCAGCAGTGTCCAGGAAGCGTTCGGATCGGGTTCCCATTTCCCCCCGGGCCCCACGGCCACGAGGCGATCGCCCGGCTTGGCGGTGGCCGCCCACGGGCCCGCGTGACCCTCGATGCCGTGCAGGGCGACGTCGATCCACAAGGTGCCCGCGGCGGCGTCGTAGCGGCGCAGCGTCATGTGACGCGTGACGGGCAGGTCCTCGGGAGCCGCCGATTCGCGCACGGACCAATAATCCGGGAACTCGCCCGCGGGCGTCTCGGCCAGCGTGGCGTCCGAGAAGAACACGAGTTTGACGTATTTTTCAGGCGGGGTGATGTCCTGATAATCCTCATGGTTGAGGATGCTGCACACCACGCGCACCATGCCCGGGGAGAGTTCTTTGCGTTCGACCACCTCGAGATTGAGCTGAGGCTTCCGAGGTTTACGCGCGGTGCTCTTGTCCATGACCCCAGCTTAGGTGTTCCTAAGCAGGGATCGTCCAGTTGACGGGCTGGGCACCTAGTTCTTCGAGCAGCGCATTCGCACGGGAGAATGGGCGCGAGCCGAAGAATCCGCGGGACGCGGAGAGCGGCGAGGGGTGTACCGATTCCACGGTGGGCGCCCCGCCCAGCCACTGCTTGGTGTCTCGGGCGTCCCGGCCCCACAGAATTCCGACCAGGGGAGTGCCGCGCTGGGCCAGGGCCTTGATCGCGCACTCCGTGACGGTCTCCCAGCCCTTGCCACGGTGCGATGCGGGGGAACCTTCTCGCACGGACAGGGCCCTATTCAACAGCATGACCCCCTGCTCGGACCACGACGAGAGATCCCCGTGTTCGGGCGGCGACACATCCAGATCGGACTGTAGTTCCTTGTAGATGTTCTGCAGGGAACGGGGAATCGGTCGAACGTGGGGCTGTACCGAGAAGGACAGGCCCATGGCGTGCCCCGGAGTGGGGTACGGATCTTGACCGACGATGAGGACTTTCACCTCCGAGAAGGGCTCCTGGAAGGCCCGGAAAATGTTCTCGCCGCTCGGGAAGGTGCGGTGGCCTGCGGCGTGCTCGGTACGCAGGAATTCGCCCATGTTCCGAATGGTCGGCTCCACGGGTTGTAGCGCCTGTGCCCAGTCGTCGCTCATGATCTCGTTCAAGGGACGAGGGTCGGTCATGAGTGGATCTCCATTCACGGGTGGCTACGAATTACACGTATGAGATTACCGGTTAGGGTGGCTGTCATGGCTGAACCGGACGATGGGCTCGATTCCCTGGACAAGGCCATCCTGCAGCTGGAATCCGAGCACTGGAAGTATCGCGGCGCGAAAGAATCCGCGATACGGCAGCGCCTGGGCCTCAGCCCCGTGAATTACTACCAGCGCCTCAATGCACTGATCGACCGCGACGACGCCGCTCGGTTCGCTCCCATGCTGATCTCTCGTCTCCGCCGGGCGCGGCTGCGCTGACGGGTAGGAGAACTCGGAGCGGGCGTGGGATAGTAGAAGCAAACCCTGGCTGACCGGAAGCGCACATAATGAGTGAATACCCCCGCGACGAATTCGACGACGTTCCCGAGGACGGAACGCGTCAAGGTGCCCACCGAGGTCACAACCCTCAGGCTCGCACCGGTTCTCGCAAGGGATTTCTCGCCATCATCGGGGCGGGAATCCTGGCGCTGGCCGTGGGAGCCGTGGCGTTCGTGAATGCTCCGCGCACCGCTCAGGACGCCGTCGAGAACACCCCGTCACCATCGGGCAGCATCACTACAAGCACTTCCGAACCCAGCCCGTCAGAAACTTCGGACGACCCCACGAACGAACCCACAGATCCGGGGGCGCAAGTTCCAGCCGTACCCGGTGAGGGTGGCGTACCCGGCCAGGAGCCGGCCGCACCCGCGGATCCAGGCGCACCCCAGGACCCAGCTGCCCCGGTCGCACCCGAGTCACCAGCCGCTCCGGAAGCTCCCGCGCCTCCTGCACCGCCTGCACAGCCCGGTCCCGAGACCCCGGTCAATCCGGCGCCCGAGGTTCCAGGCGTTCCTCCCGAAGTACCGGGCGAAGGGGAAGCACCGGCCGGAGACCCTGCCGAGCCGGGCACCGGCGCGGCCGACTCCGAGCCCGGTGACTCCGCCGGTCGGGAACAAGCGGGCGCAGCCAACGGAGCGGACTCCTCTGATGCCGCTACCGGGAAGGCCGCCGACAACGCAGCCGAACCCGCCGTCACCTCACCGGACGCCGCGGCCGCCGCCGGGGCGTCCCAGAGTCCGTAGAAGTAGGCGTATTCGGCGTTTCAGCCCCGAATGAAACGTGAGTTCTCCTGACTCAAGACGTTTGCACTCTCCGGGGGCGAGTGCCAGTATTGACTTAGCACTCAGTTGAGTGGACTGCTAACCCCGGGTCCGGGGGAGGCCCACTCGCACGATCGAGTGAAAACCATCCATCACGGTGAGGTGCGTTTCGCACGGGTGAGGACCCGCGCGAACCATCGTCCGTCGCGGGCACCGTGATGAACAGATTTGTTTGTCAACCGTCCAGGAGGGACGCAACACATGGCAAAGATGATCGCATTTGACGAAGAGGCACGCCGCGGACTCGAGCGGGGTCTGAACACCCTCGCCGATGCCGTCAAGGTGACCCTTGGCCCGCGCGGACGCAACGTTGTTCTGGAGAAGGCCTGGGGCGCTCCCACCATCACCAACGATGGTGTGTCGATCGCCAAGGAAATCGAGCTCGAGGATCCGTACGAGAAGATCGGCGCCGAGCTCGTCAAGGAAGTTGCCAAGAAGACCGACGATATCGCCGGTGACGGTACCACCACGGCCACCGTGCTCGCACAGGCCCTGGTCAAGGAAGGCCTGCGCAACGTTGCCGCCGGTGCCGACCCGCTGTCGCTCAAGCGCGGTATCGAGAAGGCCGTTGCCGCCGTGACCGAGGAACTGCTGTCCTCGGCCAAGGAGATCGAGACCGAGGAAGAGATTGCCGCCACGGCGTCGATCTCCGCCGCTGACCCCGAGATCGGCAAGCTCATTGCTGCCGCCATGGAGAAGGTCGGCAAGGAAGGCGTCATCACGGTCGAGGAGTCCAACACCTTTGGGCTGGACCTCGAACTGACCGAAGGTATGCGCTTCGACAAGGGCTACCTGTCCGGTTACTTCGTGACCGACGCAGATCGTCAGGAAGCGGTCCTCGAGGATCCCTACATCCTGATCGTCAATTCCAAGATCTCCAACGTGAAGGACCTGGTCCCCGTCCTGGAGAAGGTCATGCAGGCCTCCAAGCCGCTGCTGATCATCGCCGAGGACGTCGAGGGCGAGGCCCTGGCCATGCTCGTGCTGAACAAGATGCGCGGGGCCGTGAAGTCCGTGGCCGTCAAGGCCCCCGGCTTCGGTGACCGTCGCAAGGCCCAGTTGGCAGACATCGCCATCCTCACCGGCGGTCAGGTCATCACCGAAGAGGTCGGCCTGTCCCTGGAGTCCGCAACTCTGGACCTGCTGGGCACCGCCCGCAAGGTGGTCGTCACCAAGGACGAGACCACCATCGTCGACGGCGCCGGCACTCAGGACGAGATCGAAGGCCGCGTGGCCCAGATCCGCGCGGAGATCGCCAACTCCGATTCGGACTACGACCGAGAGAAGCTGCAGGAGCGCCTGGCCAAGCTGGCCGGCGGTGTGGCAGTGCTCAAGGCTGGTGCCGCTACCGAGGTGGAGCTCAAGGAGCGCAAGCACCGCATCGAGGATGCCGTACGCAACGCCAAGGCAGCCGTTGAAGAGGGCATCGTCGCCGGTGGTGGCGTGGCACTCATCCAGGCCGGTCAGAAGGCCTTCGACAAGCTGCAGCTCACCGGTGACGAAGCAACTGGCGCCAACATCGTCAAGGTGGCCATCGACGCACCGCTCAAGCAGATCGCCGCGAACGCGGGCATGGAGCCCGGCGTTGTCGTGGACAAGGTGCGCGGCCTGCCCACCGGTCACGGTCTCAACGCCGCAACTGGTGAATACACCGACCTGATGGCTGCGGGCATCAACGACCCGGTCAAGGTGACCCGCTCTGCGCTGCAGAACGCGGCCTCCATCGCCGGCCTGTTCCTCACCACCGAGGCAGTCGTCGCGGACAAGCCCGAGCCCGAGGCTCCCGCCGGTGCCGGTGCGGATCCCATGGGTGGCATGGGCGGCATGATGTAAGCAGTGCCCTAGGGCACGCTTGACCGCCTCGTGCGGTTCAGCCGTCACAGAGCCCCCGGAACGCAGTTCAGCTGCGTTCCGGGGGCTCTGTCGTGCGCCTATGATCGGAGCTAGACAGGAGGTGCACCGTGTGGGAGTGGGACGAAGAATTCTGGGCCCAGGCCACGGCGGTGCTGCTCGCCTTCGGTTTGTGCACCGTTGTGGGGGTGGAACGACAGTTCAGGCGAAAATCCGCCGGAATTCGCACCCACGCACTAGTGGGCACGGGCTCGGCCATTTTCACGCTGGTTTCCGCCTATGGTTTCCATGTGCTTCCCGGAATCGAGCAGGGACCGGGAGATCCCTCGCGTATCGCGGCGCAGGTGGTTACGGGAATCGGGTTCCTTGGGGCGGGGGTCATTTTCCTGCACAAAGACGTGGTTCACGGGCTGACAACGGCCGCGAGCGTTTGGGTTGCTGCGGCAGTGGGCATGGCTTGTGGGGCCGGGCTGTTCTCCTTGGCGGTCCTCGGAACATTGATCCAGTTGTTCGTCTCCCTGGTGCTCAAACCGGTCTCCGCTTTTCTGCACAAATACCCCGGTCACCGGGCCGTTGAACTTCGCTACGAGGACGGCAAAGGGGTGCTGCGCTCCGTTCTTGCCGCGGCCACGGAATTGGATCTTGCGGTCACGGTGCTGCGCACGGATCGGATGTACACCAGTTCCGGAGCTCACGTGGTGATGGTGCTCAAGATGCTGGGGCGCACGGACGTCCACCGTGCCGTGGTCGAGTTCTCCGAGCTGCCCGGTGTGATCTCTGCAGCGGTGATGCCGGAACCGGAAGCCGACGAATAGTCAGTTACTGCCTGTCGGAATCGTTTGTAAGGATGATGGCATGACGATTATTGCTGCGGCGGACGGTTCTGCCCTGGGAAATCCCGGCCCCGCCGGTTGGGCCTGGTTCATCGACGAGACCTCCTGGCGGGCCGGTGGTTGGAACCACGGCACCAACAACATGGGTGAGCTCACCGCGGTGTTGAACCTTTTGGAGTCAACCCGCCACCTGACGGACGAACCCCTCAAGATCCTGTGCGACAGCCAGTACGTCATCAACTCGATCACCAAGTGGATGCCGGGCTGGAAAAAGAAGGGTTGGAAGAAGAAGGACGGTAAACCCGTCCTCAACGTGGACATCATGAAGGCCCTGGACCGGGAAATGGCCGGGCGCACCGTGGACTTCGAATGGGTCAAGGGCCACGCCGGGCACGAACTCAACGAAGCGGCCGATGAGCGCGCCCGCGCCATGGCATCCGCTTATCAAGCGGGCCGAGCCCCCGGAGACATGCCCGTTGGACCGGGCTACCGCGAACGTGACGGGTCCGTGCAGGAAACGCCGTCCCAACGGCCGGCCCCGGCAGCGGCCACGGTCTCGACCCTTGGTACTCAATCCCTTGAGGAACCGGACCTGTTCTCAGAACTGTGGAGCGGCAACGAGGATCCGGTACTCGAGGATTCGAGCGCACATGAACGCATCACCCGGGAGGCGGACCCCGCCAACCGCGTCCTGTCGCTCGAGACCGCCATGCTGACCCCCACAACTACCGAGGGTCGCCGCATGGAACTACTGCACGATGATTTTGAATACGTGGCCCGCGACGGCTCCGTCAACGGGGCCCAGCGCTTTGTCACGGAGCTTCAGGGAGGCGCTTACGGTTCGGATCCGGACGTGAGTCACAGCGCCTCAGTAGCCCTGGGCTCCACCGCGTACCACGTCTCCTACCGGCTCACCGACAGCTCCACCGTGACCCGGCGTAGCTCACTGTGGATCCGCGAGGACCACCACAACGAAATGGGGCCCTGGCTGCTCCGCTACCACCAGGTCACGACGGAAAGCTGACCCGAATCAGCCCGCAAACATTCGAGCGTTGGCTGCTTCGGTTTCTGCGTACTGGTTGCCCGCGGTCGTCAGAGCCTGATTGATCTGCGCCATGGCCTGTTCCATCTGGGCCTGGGCAGCTCGCCATGACCGGAAGGCTTCCTGGAAGCTGGCGGACGCGGTACCGGTCCAGGAATTCTGCAGGTCCGTGAGTGTGGAGGTCATGCCGTTGACCTCACCGGTCAGGCGTTCGATGTGGCCTTGGGCCTGTTGGGATTTGGCGGCAATGGTGTCGCTATCGACCACGAACTGTGCCATGGCTGTCTCCTTGCTGTGGGTGTGAGCTTCCGTGAATACTCGGACACTCACACCGTAGGCAGCCGTTGGTCACGGTGGGGGTCGACAACCGCGCCCGGTGGATTCAGTCGATCACGGGAGCGTTATCCACAGGCTGACTGTGCGGGACTCGCACGGTGAAGGTCGCTCCTCCGCCGGGGGTCTCCTCGAGTTTCACGGTGCCGTCGTGCTGTTCCACGATGGCCGCCACGATGGACAGCCCCAATCCTGTACCGCCGGTTTCGCGGGTGCGAGAGGAATCGGCGCGGTAGAAGCGCTCGAAGACCCGATCGGCGTCGTCGCCGTGGATGCCGGGGCCGTGATCGCGAACCTGCAGCACGGCGTCGAACTGGGAATCGACGGTCGGTTCCAAGCCCACCGCCAGCTCAAGGGGCGTGCCGCCCGGGGTGTACCGGAGCGCGTTGGTGAGCAGGTTCGCCACGACCTGGCGCAACTTGGACTCGTCACCGTAGGTCCAGGCCTGCTCCGGTGTGCTGTCCGAGAGCCCGACCACCTGGACCACGCGATCCGGTGCGGTGGCGTGCGCGTCGGAAGCGGCATCGTAGGCGAGGTGTAAAAGATCCATGTGCTGCATGGTGGCTGCCCGGCGTTCGTCCAGACGCGCCAGCGTGAGCAGATCCTCGACCAATTGAGTCATGCGCTTGGCCTCGGACTCGATCCGGTCCATGGCTTTGCCCACGTCCTCCGGATTCTGCAGGGCACCGTGGCGGTACAGCTCCGAATAACCGCGGATGGACACCAAAGGCGTGCGCAGCTCGTGCGAGGCGTCGGCCACGAACCGACGCAACTTGGTTTCGGACCTGGTGCGGGCCTCGAACGCGTCCTCGATGTGTCCGAGCATCGTGTTGAGCGACATGGACAACTGACCGATCTCGGTCTGCGAGTTGTAACCCTCCATGCGCTGTGACAGGTCGCCCTCGGCGATCTGCGCGGCCGTGGACTCCACTTCCCGCAACGGCGCGAAGGCCCTGGTGACCAGGACCCACCCCACCGCCATGGCGGTCAGCAGCGTGGCCAGGCCAAAACTGAAGGTCAGCAGGGACACCGCAGAAATGATGGAATTGGTGCGGTCCAGAGGTTGAGCGACCACCACGGCCATGTCGTAGTGCTGAAGCTTGGCCGGCAGGACCCGCCATTTCCGTTCGGGAGCGCCGATTGCGGACACGGTGGTGGGCTGCAAGTTGTTGGCCACCACGGTGGACAGATTCATGCCGGAGAGATCCGGGGCCGGCCGGGTCGCGCTGGAATCCTGACTGTTCTCCGCCGCGGCAATCACATTGCCCTGCGCGTCCAACAGGTATCCGGAATGGGGGACCGGCGTGGCAATCGTGCCCTCGAGGCCGTCCAGGAGCGCCGTGGACACGGAACTCACGGACTGCCTCAGCTCCTGATCCGTGTTGTCGACCAGGGCGTCCCGAAGCACGGAAATGGCCACCAGCGAGGTCACGAGAATGCTGGTGGCCAGCAGCAGGCCCGTGAGGACCATGAGCTGCGAACGCAGTGAAGCGGAACGCCACCTGCGGGAAATCCGGGTCAAGAGATCAGTGGCGCTTGTCGGACGAGCGCAACAGGTATCCGACACCGCGCTTGGTGTGGATCAACGGCGCCTGTTCCGGATCGTTGTCGATCTTGCGGCGCAGGTACGAGATGTAGGACTCCACGATCGAGGCGTCACCGTTGAAGTCGTACTCCCACACGTGGTCCAGGATTTGGGCCTTGGACAGCACACGGTTCGGGTTGAGCATCAAATAACGCAGCAACTTGAACTCGGTGGGGGAGAGATCGATCTCGCGGTCGCCGCGGAAGACCTCGTGGGCGTCGTCGTCGAGGACCAGGTCGTCCACGTGGAGCCTGGAGTCCTCTTCCTCAATGGGCTGGGTGCGGCGCAACACGGCGCGGATGCGGGCGACCACCTCGTCCAGACTGAACGGCTTGGTCACATAATCATCGCCACCCACGGTCAGGCCGGTGACCTTGTCATCCGTGTCGTCCTTGGCGGTGAGGAACAGGATGGGGAAGTGACGACCAGCGGCGCGCAGCTTGCGGGTCACGGAGAATCCGTCCATGTCCGGGAGCATGACGTCAAGAACAGCCAGGTCCGGGTTCTCGGCCTCCGCCTTGAGCAGGGCGTCGCGCCCGTTGGCCGCGGTCACCACCTCGAAGCCGGCGAAGCGCAGCGACGTTGCCAGCAGCTCGAGGATGTTGGGTTCGTCGTCGACGACGAGCAGTTTGGCTTCAGGAGTCTTATCGTTCACCGTGCCAGTATCTCGGAGTTTCCTGAGCACAGACTGAAGCAATTCCTGCGGTTGTCTGGACGCGTCCGACGCCGCTCGGTCGGGTTCAGCGGCGGCGTCGCCTGAGCGCCGTGCGAGCCAGCTCGATGCACATGAGCATGAAGGCCACCGGGAAGAAGATCGCGGGGAAGATCGTGAATCCGCCCCACACGGTCTGACCCATGAGCGCCGCGATCAGAACGATCACCAATGACACCGAACTCAGTGCGGCCAGGATCATGGCGATCATACCCAGCCCCGTGAGGCCTCCGATACGGACGGGTCGGGCGGGCTGAGGGTGTTCCGTGTGTGTGGGATCAGACATGGTCACCAAGGTACCAATTCAGCTCACGCGGTGGGTGAACAGCGGCTCGGACCACTCCGGCGAGGGGATAGACTCAAGAGTTCTTAGACGACCGTGAACGCCCCGCCCACCAGGGCCGGGAGCGAGACAAGAGAAACTGAGGTGATCCGCGTGCCCACGGGCAAAGTCAAGTGGTTCGATTCCGAGAAGGGTTTCGGCTTCCTGGCAACGGATGATGGACAGGAAGTGTTCTTACACTCTTCCGCCCTCCCGCAGGGAGTCACCACAGTTAAGCCGGGAACCCGCATGGATTTCGGCATTGCCGCCGGACGCCGCGGTGCCCAAGCCCTGTCCGCCACGATCATCAGCAAGCCGCCGTCCGTGGCTCGTAACACCCGCAAGCCGGCCGAGGAGATGGCGGTGCTGACGGAAGACCTGATCCGCCTGCTGGACGACATGTCTACCGGACTGCGCAAGGGCCGGTACCCGGACCGTGCGCACGGACACAAGATCGCCTCCATCCTGCGCACCGTGGCGGATGAGCTCGATGTCTGAGGAAACCACCACGCAGCCTGAGGGGACCGCCGAGAGTACGGATCAGCCCGCCGCGGTGGCGACCCTGCGACGTCGTGCGCCCAAACAGGACGGCACGCTCGCCCAGGCCGTCGACATCGCCCGCCAGGCGGTCGTGGATTCCGCCGGTGCGGAGAACGTGGGGGAACACCTGGGCATCGACGTGCACGAGGACCGACTGCTGACCCACCTGTTCGAGTGCACCATGTCCGGGTATCCAGGATGGACCTGGTTCGCGACGGTGGCCAGGGCGCCCCGGACCAAACTGGTCACGGTGTGCGAGGTCGGGTTGTTGGCCGGCGAAAATTCTTTGCTGGCTCCCGACTGGGTTCCTTGGGAAGAACGCATGCAGGCCGTCCATGATCAGGAAGACCACGACCAGGTCGAGGAATCAGGGGGCCAGGGCGAAAACCCCGACTCTCCCTCTGCGGGCTCTGAGGCCGGGTCCACCGAGACCACTGAAGCGGACGCCACCGAAACCGGCGCCGGGCAACCTGACGAGGACGCAGCCACAGAGGCAGGGACGACCGACGAGAACGAGGCGTCATCGTAAGAGCGCCCTCGTCCGCCGGTGAAACCAACGAGCACCCCGGCCCAGCGGAAACGCCGGGGACGGGGATGTTTCGTTCTCTGAAGATCCGCAACTACCGGTTGTGGTTCACCGGTGCTCTGGTGTCCAACATCGGGACATGGATGCAGCGCACGGCGCAGTCCTGGCTGGTGTTCGATGAACTGACCGACCACGATGCAACCGCCATGGGCGTGGTCATGGCCCTGCAGTTCTTGCCGCAGCTGTTGCTGGCCCCGTACGCGGGTGTTACGGCGGACCGCTACGACCGGCGCAGGATCCTCCTGGTGACCCAGACCCTCATGGGAGTGCTGGCCGCCGGGCTGGGGCTCATGGTGCTGTTCGGAGTGGCAGATCTCGTCACCGTGTATGCGTTCGCGCTGGGCTTGGGCATTGTCGCGACGTTCGATGCGCCGGTACGACAGACCTTCGTGTCCGAAATGGTGCCGGACACCCACCTCTCCAACGCGGTGGCCCTGAATTCCACCTCATTCAACTCCGCGCGGTTGATCGGCCCGGCCGTGGCCGGTGTCCTGGTCGCAGCAATTGGTTCCGGTTGGGTCTTCCTGCTGAACACTGTGACGTTCGCGGCCATGATTGCCGCGATCCTGGCGATCAATGACAAACAATTACGGTTGATGCCCAAGACCAAGCGAGGGCGAGGTCAGATCCGCGAGGGCATGGCATACGTAGTGCACCGGCCGGATTTGGTCGCCGTGATGGCCACGATCTTCATGATCGGTACGTTCGGGATGAACTTTGCCGTATATCTCGCCGCCATGGCGGGCTCTGAATTCGGTCGCGGTTCGCAGGAGTTCGGGGTGCTCAACTCGATGCTCGCCGTCGGAACGGTGACCGGTGCGCTACTGGCGGCCAAGCGGGCGCGAGCCAGACTGCGGTTCCTGTTCGCGGGGTGCATAGCGTTCGCACTCTCGACGCTCGGTGCCGCAACCGCGCCGTCCCTGGTGATCTTCGCGCTGTGGCTCATACCGAGTGGCGTCTCGGCCATGACCATCATGACCACGGCCAACGCGTACGTGCAGTCCACCACGTCCCCCGTTATGCGCGGGCGCGTGATGAGCCTCTACATGGCCATCTTCATGGGCGGCACGCCCATCGGTGCACCCGCCGTCGGTTGGCTCACCGATACTCTGGGCGCCCGCTGGGGCATGGGGTCCGCGGTGGCCGCGGGCCTGATCGGTGCGGCAATCGGGGCGTGGTTCTTCTGGCGGTTACGCAAGGAGCAAGGGCGGGTTCGTGAAGAACCGGCGGTCGAGTAGGCGAGCGATCTGTTAAAGCCGAGCGGGCGGCGTCGTCAACTACGACGCCGCCCGCTCAGCTCTCCGGGGCTACGCACCTTGAGCAGGTGCTTTCGAGACCGGCCGGGACGATCAGGACAGGGCGTTGGCCAAGGCCCAGTCGATGCACGCGAGCAATGCCTGGACGTCGGACTGGGGCACTGAGGCGAACGTGGCGATGCGCAGCTGATTGCGCCCGAGTTTCCGATAGGGGTCCACGTCCACCACACCGTTGGCACGGAGCACGGACAGCAGGCGGGCGGTGTCCACGCTGTCGTCGAAATCAACGGTGCAGACCACGGGGGAGCGATGCTGCGGATCGGCAACGAACGGGGTCGCAGTGGGAGTTCGTTCGGCCCAGTCGTACACGAGGGACGAGGTGGCTGCGGTGTGTCCGGCGGCCCACGCCATTCCACCGTTGGCGTTGAGCCAGCGCACTTGCTCGCCGAGCATGACGAGACCCGCCAGAGCCGGAGTGTTATAGGTCTGATTCTTGCGGGAGTTCTCCACCGCCGTGGCCAGCGACAGGACATCCGGGATCCAACGGTCGGAACGCGAGAGCTCGGAAATCCGATCCAGCGCGGCGGGAGAAACGGCCGCGAACCACACACCGCCGTCGGAACCGAAGTTCTTCTGAGGAGAGAAGTAGTAGACGTCGGATTCGCTGATGTCCACGTGCATTCCACCCGCGGCGGACGTGGCATCAATGATCGTCAGCACGTCAGGGTCGGTTCCCTGCGGCCGAGTGACATCCATGATCACGCCGGTCGATGTCTCGTTCTGGGGCCACGCGTAGACGTCGATGTCCGCCCGTGGTGCGGGGCCGGCCGGTCGCGACCCGGGGTCCGCGCGCAGGATGTCCGAAGGTTCCAGGTGCGGGGCGCGGTCGGTCACCTGGGCGAATTTGGAACCGAACTCCCCGAACGAGAGGTGCTGCGCGCGGCGTCGTACCAAGCTGAACGCGGCGCTGTCCCAAAAGGTGCTCGCGCCACCCAAGCCCAGGATGATCTCGTAGCCCTCGGGGAGTCCGAAGAACTCGGAGAGCCCTTCGCGGATCTCTCCCACGAGATTGCGCACGGGAGCCTGGCGGTGCGAGGTGCCCAGGAGATTGTGGCCCGCATCGACCAGGGCGCTGACCTGTTCCGGTCGGACGCGGGACGGGCCCGCGCCAAAGCGCCCGTCCGCGGGCAACAGGGAGGCGGGAATGACAGGCAACTCGGACACGGTGCTCCTAGCGTGGTGGATCATTGAGGCAGTTCCCATTCTGCCCCCTCCAGGTTGCGGGAGGACGCAGTGTGCTGGGGCGGGCGTACCTGTCGGAGTGGGCCGATATGCTTATCGTGAATTATTCAGGAAACCCCGAATGAGAGCGCTCCTACTCGACGCGCACCCAGATTTCTCGAAGGATGGACCATGAGCGGCGATTTAATCGACACCACCGAGATGTATTTGCGCACCGTGCTCGAACTTGAAGAAGAGGGCATTGTGCCCATGCGTGCCCGCATCGTGGAGCGTCTTCAGCATTCCGGGCCCACCGTCTCCCAGACGGTCTCCCGGATGGAGCGCGACGGACTGCTCGAGGTCCTCAAGGACCGTTCCCTGTCTTTGACGGAGGCCGGTCGGTCCAAGGCCATCGAGGTCATGCGAAAGCACCGGCTGGCCGAACGTCTGCTGGCAGACGTCGTGGGGCTGGACATGGCCTATGTCCACGAGGAAGCCTGCCGTTGGGAACACGTAATGAGTGAGCGGGTCGAGCGTCGCCTCATGGCGCTGCTGGATGAACCCCGCTACTCGCCGTACGGCACGCCGATCCCGGGGATGGACGCCATCGGCGGACCTCAGGTCGGTGCCGACCGTTTCAAGGGGATGAACCTTCTGGACGCCGCGACCCAGAACCGCTCGGCCACGTTCACCGTACGGTTGCTCCCCGAGGTCATTCAGGCGGATCAGGAGCTGATCGAGACCCTCAGCTCAGCCGGTGTGCTGAACGGGGCCCACGTCAAGGTTGCCCCCTCGGACTCCGATGATTTGCGTGTCCTGGTGACCGTGACAGACACGGGCCACAGCGTGGATCTGGACCATGTGAGCGCCAAAGCGATCCGCGTGGACCTCGAACAGAACTGAGTTTGATAACATCTTTGGGCTTGTCCCCGGATGTGTGGATCATCACGGTGTGTACTACATGTGACCCCCGTCACATACCCGCGGTAGGTAGTGTTCTCCCACGTCAAAGGGTGTTTTCAAGGGTAAAATCACCCCCACTCCACAGCGAAACGGGGGACTGATTCTGTTGGGATTTCGACTTAATCAGGCCGCATTTATCCACGTCTGCACTCGTTTCGTGACCTGTCGTAACCAAAACGTGACAATTTCGTTATCTGTCATGTACTGTTCTTTTCGTGCCGATCGCTGGTCAGATCGGCGCTCACATGCGTACCGCCTAGTTCTGCCATCGCCTGTGATCCGTACACACAATCCGCAAGGCAGAAGCGGGGGAACCAACTTCGGGCCCGTCAAGATTTTTGGGTCCTTGGGGTTAAGTCACACCGAAGCCATTGGCTGGAGTGGGGCCGGATGTCTCCCATCCGAACCCGACAGCTCACCTCGTAGGCGCAGGGAGGAAAACCAAAATGACTTTTGTTAAGAAGAACTCTGCCCGCCACCGCGTCGAGACCAACTCGCACGCAGTCCGCAACACCTCCATCGCAGCAGCTGCTGCTGGCGTTGCAGTGGCCGGCATCGTTGCCCCGGCTCAGGCCAACAGCGGCATCGTCGAGCTGGGCAGCAACACCTCTTACGGTTACCAGTCCGTGTCCTCGCTCGATTCCTTGGGTGGCACCAGCTACTCCTGGACCACCGAGGCTCCCGCTGCCGCACAGGCACCGGCTGCTCCCGCTGCAGGCGGCGTGGCGCAGGCTTCCAGCCACACCGAGCAGGACTCGGGCGTTTCCACCCAGTCCAACTCTTCCGCAAGCGGCGTCGTCGGCACCGCGTTCCAGGGTGTTGGCCAGGGCTACGTCTACGGTGGCCCCGCCGTTCCCGGGCAGTGGGACTGCTCCTCGTTCGTGCAGTGGGTTTACTCTCAGCACGGCGTGGACCTGCCCCGCACCACGTGGGCACAGTTCGCATCGGCCACCCCCACCTCCACCCCGCAGCCGGGTGACCTGGTCTCCCAGAACGGTGGCGGCCACGTGGGTATCTACATCGGCAACGGCCAGATGATCTCCGCTCTGAATGCATCTCAGGGCACGCAGGTTCACTCCGTGAACGCTATGCAGCTGGACGGCTACTACTCCGTACGCTGATCCGCATGAGCTGGGCGGCGATCCAATCGCCGCCCAGCTACTGCGCGTCTTGACGGGCACGTGCTCTGCCACCGCACCGTCAGTCGGGTCCCCCGATGACCCCACCTTTTCTTTGATCCGGCACCATCGTGCCCCTCCGCCCGCACCCTTGAATGATTCGCGCATGTTTCCGCGCGCTGATCTTCAGCACACTCCCGTGCCTGTGGGCGGTCTCCGAACGCGTAAGGAACCCTGACGTATGTCGCCCGAAACGAACACCCAGACTCGCGCCGGCCTCTTCGCCGGTAAGGCCCGCACCGTGGCCGCCGTTGCTGCATTCTCCGGTTTGGCTCTCGCCACCACCGTCTCCGTGCAGGCAACCCAGAACGCTTCCGACGAGACCCCCGCAGCCGTCGTGGCCGAGGCTCCCGCCGCAGAGCAGACTGTAACCGCCGAGCCGGCCGCCAAGTCCGATTCCTCCAAGGCTGAGAAGGCCGAGAAGAAGGAAGAGAAGGCAGCCCCGAAGGCTGAGGCTCCCAAGGCTGAGGCAGCTCCCGCAGTGGTCGAGGCAGTGCCCGCTTCCCAGGTTGCTCCCGCCCCCGAGGCTCCCAAGGCCGAGGTTGCTCCGGCTGCTCAGGCTCCCGCGGCTGAAGCTGCTTCCATCAAGGTTGCTCCCGCTTCCAAGAACGTGACCCCGGTTGCTCCGGCCGCCCAGGCTCCCGCTGCTCAGGCACCGGCTGCCGAGGCTCCCGTTGCTCAGGGCCGCCACGCTGCTCCGGCAAACGCTGACACCCAGGCACGCGAAGCTGCTGCAGCTCAGGAAGCCGGCGTTGCCTACCAGGCTCCCGCCGCTCCGGTTGTGACCCCCGCGTCCAACAACAACGCTCCCGCTGCTCAGGCTCCCGCCGCTCCGGCTCCGGCCGCTGAGGCTTCCAAGCCTGCTGCTCCGGCCGCACCGGCTGAGAAGCCCGCCACCGTGGCTCCGCAGTCCTCGAACGCTTCCGCCAGCGGCAAGGGCCAGGCCATCCTGAGCGCTGCTGAGGGTCAGATCGGCGTCACCCAGGACTGCACCATGCTGGTGACCAACTCCCTCAAGGCTGTTGGCATCAACCACCACGGCTGGCCCGAGAGCTACAAGTCCCTGGGCACCCAGGTGTCTGCTTCCGAGGCCAAGGCCGGTGACGTCGCCTACTACGCCAACGGTGGTTCCGGCTTCGCACACGTCGCCATCTACGCCGGTGACGGCCAGGCTATCCACGGTGGTTGGAACGGCAACCAGACCGTGAAGCAGAGCGTCAACGTGGGCTCCGGCCCCGAATTCATCCGCGTGGGCTGAGTCTAGACACTCACTTATCCGCGGTAGGCACCCGTCCTTGACGGTGCCACGCCTCGAGTCGGGACCGGTCGTGTACCCGGCCCCGATGAGAAAATAGCAAAACCACACGAACCCCGCCGACCACGGGGTTCGTGTGTTTTTGCGTTACACGCATGTTTTGTGGATCACCCCGTTCACGCGGCATTCAGAGGATCGATCTAAAATGAGGACCATGCCCACCGATTACTCACGCGCAGCGCGCACGCCCCTGGATCAGGAATTCACGTACCTCGCCATCGGTATGGTCGCCGGCGCGATCCCCGGCATCATTGTGGGATTCATCGTGGCGGCCTTCGTGGGCCACGCAGCCATGTGGTTGTCGGTGTTCGGTGGCGTGGGCATCGTGGTCGGCCTGGTCGTGGCCACGCTGCTTTATCGCCGACGCCGCTCCAAGACGTCCGCGACCGTGGCGTCAGATCCGGGCGATCGCCTCAAGCGCTGAAATCTCGACGCGCACGTTACTCCGCGCGCGTTCCTCCCATAATTCCGCCCCTCGGTCGGTGTGGAAGAGCGCGGGTTTGTCGAGCAATCGCGTCAAGATCTCGGCGCGGGCCGGTGCGAACTCCGAGTCTGGAACGTGGCGGTATTCGTCACGAACGTCTCGGGCGTACTCATCGTAAGTGGCCTGATCCGCTCCGAGGATCGACAGATCCGCATCCACGAGGGTTTGCGCTTCAACATCGTCCGGAGCGGGCCGGTGGTCCACGGTCACCAGAATCAAGTCGGCTACGCGTCGGCAGCGATCCCCGTCCCAACCGGCCATGCTCAATCGGTTTCTCGCGAGATCGGCCGATTGCTGTTCGTCCGTACCGGCCTGCCCCTGGTGAACGGCATCGTGGAACCACGCTGCGGCCATCAGCTCCGGGTGCTCGCGCGGTTCCGTGAGAATCTCGATGGACTCGAGCACACGCAGGAGATGGCTGAGATCGTGATAGCTGCGATGCGGCTCGCTCCACCGTTCCACGAGCTCCTCACTGAGCCAGGGCATGCCCGGGAACAAACTGTGCCAGCGCTGGTGCAGAGCCGATGCCAACCGTTTGGGGCGGCGTCGTGCGGGCACCCGCATACCGCTGGCCACGAGGATCTTGACCAGTTCTTTACCGTCCACGGGAATGGCCCCGGCACCCATGGCGTCAGCGTGGCGGTGGGCCGGGACGTCATAGTGGTCCAGATCGAAGGCGCGCGGTGAGATCCCCAGTGTTGCGGCAAACGCGTGAAGCTCCGCGACCGAGGTGTCCGAGACCAGGTGGGAGAAGACTGTTCCGTGCGCGGGCCACCGGGGAGGGTCGATAAACAAGGTCATGGTTCCATTGTGGGGGTTCCAACTCGCGGCGGACGTTCACGCGGCATAAACTATGTTCTCGTTGCCCTCGTAGCTCAGGGGATAGAGCACGGCTCTCCTAAAGCCGGTGTCGTTGGTTCGAATCCAATCGAGGGCACGAAAAAGTCCCACCGTTGCCGGTGGGACTTTTACATGTCAAGACTCAGTCGTGGGGTTTCTGGCCGGGGAGCTTGCCCTGCGCGAAGTCGTTGAGCTTGCGGCGCACCACCATGATGTTCACGATCAAGGCCACCACGATCACTGCGGCGAGCAAGGCCCAGCGTGTGAACACGAGGCCCGAGGCCGAGGAGACCAGAGCGGTGTCGTCGGGGGAGGCCACGGCGGCTTCGAGAGCCCGGTTGCCGAGTACGAAAACCAGGGCGTACGCGAGTGCCACCAACCAGAACAGCCACTTCACGGCCCGCTTGGCGGTGTTCAGGCCGAAGAACAAGAGCAATCCCAGCGCGAAGAGGAGGGGCGCGAACAGGCCGGTGGTCGCGTGGACCCCGGTGTAATCGCCCAGTCCGGTGTCGCCGAGGGCTTGCGAGAACTGCGCAATGTACGGCTGGTCGAAGCCGCCGAACTGGAGCTCCGGAACCCCCATGCCGCCCGCGGCTCGCTCACTGAAGCCCGGCAGAACGACGGAATGGTAGTACGCCCAGATCGCGAGGCCGATCACGAGTACCGCGCCCACCACGATCGACGCCGACGACGCCTTGGCCGGCTCGGCCTTGAGCGCACCGTTGGGCATCTCGTGAACGTGTTGTCCCCTGCGGGGCGCTGGGGCTGCCGTGGCACCCGCGCGTTTCGACGAGCCCGCCGACTTTCCGTACTTCTTGGCCTTCTGCGAATTGGTCATGCCCATGACAGCCATTATCCCCGGTTCCTGGGTCCACGGGCGTTGCCGAGAGTTCGCGGACAGGTGGGTCGCGTGGGAGTAGGCTTTGTGACTACGGGTACACATCGGAAAATCGCCGGTGACACTAGGTGCCCCGCGGGCACCGCGGAAGGATGGTGACGGTTGTGGAACTTTCCATCGGCCTGCCAGACGGGTTCCTCATGCGTGTGGATCAAGGGTCCGCGCTCACGCTCTACGAGACTGATCACAGCACCGTTCGGCGGCGAATAGATTGCTCGTGCCTGGACGGAGCCAAAATCGTGGACATCGTGTGGTCCCACAAGCTCTCGGCGGTCATCGTGGCGGTTCCCTCCAGGCATCAACTGTTCCGGTGGGATGCCTACACCGACACCCTCCAGGAATACGCCGGGACCGGTGAGAAGGGTCGTCGAGACGGCCGCATCGCGCAGGCCAAGTTCGCTTCCACGGTGTCCATCACAGAATCCGGGGACGGACGGCTGTGGTTCGTCGACAAGGATTCGTCCTCGTTGCGCTATATCGAGATCGACACGGACCGACCCGACGGCGGACCCCATGTGGTTACGGTGATCGGACGTCACGGGGCAGGGTACAAGGACGGCCCCGCGGATGAAGCCCAGCTCAACCATCCCGAAGATCTCCAAGTTCTCTACGACGGTTCGATCGTGGTGGCCGATACCGGTAATCACGCGATCCGTCATCTGGACGTCAATGAGATGGAAGTCTTCACCACGTATGGCGGGCCCGAACAGGATCCCAACGAGTTCGATGATGACGACTTCACGTTGGAGGCACCAATTCGCGTGACCGTGGCGGACTCGCAGCTGTGGGTCGACGACGCCAACGGTCGCCACATGCTCGAGCCCAAGTACGTGTGAGCGCAATCCTCGTGTAATTCTCCATGTAATGGGTGTCTGACGGCCTGGATACACTGGGCGGACCATGGATTACCTCGCAGACAACCCTTTGCTCTCGGCCGCTTCGGTGCGTTCGTCGTCCGCGCCCGCTACACCCGCGCACCAGGGTGCTTCCACCGGGCAACTGGTGGAGGGGCTCAACGAACCGCAACGCGCTGCCGTGGAGCACGCCGGATCGCCGCTGCTGATTGTGGCCGGTGCGGGTTCCGGTAAGACTCGGGTGCTCACGCATCGGATCGCCTATCTCTTGGCCTCGGGGCGAGCCAATCGCGGTGAGATCCTGGCCATCACGTTCACCAACAAGGCCGCGGCCGAAATGCGCGAACGCATCGAGGACCTGGTGGGGGACTCCGCTCGCTCCATGTGGATCTCCACGTTCCACTCCCTCTGCGTGCGGATTCTGCGCCGCGAGGCCAAGACCCTGGGCCTCACCTCCAATTTCTCGATCTACGACGCCGCCGATTCGCTACGTTTGATCACCCAGGTCGCCAAGCAGCACGAGCTGGATCCCAAGCGCTTTGCGCCCAAGGCCATTCAGCACAAGATCTCCGCACTCAAGAACGAGCTCGTGGATGACGAGACGTTCCTGTCCCGGGCCAACAGCACTGATCCGTTCGAGATGGCCGTGGCCGAGGTCTACCGGGGCTACATGCAGCGGCTGCGGGCGGCCAACGCCCTGGACTTCGACGATCTCATCGGGGAAACGGTGCATATGTTCCGGGCCTTCCCCCAGGTCCTTGACTACTACCGTCGCCGTTTCAAGCACATCCTGGTGGACGAGTACCAGGACACCAACCACGCGCAGTACGCCCTGGTGCGTGAACTGGTGGGCGGCACCTCGGAGAACTACCGTGACGAGACCGGTTTGCCGCCGGCCGAACTCACGGTCGTGGGTGACTCCGATCAGTCCATTTACGCGTTCCGCGGCGCAGACATCCGCAACATCACGGACTTTGAACGGGACTTCCCCTCGGCCCAGACCATCCTGTTGGAACAGAACTACCGTTCCACCCAGAACATCCTATCCGCGGCCAACTCCGTGATCTCGCAGAACTCGGGTCGCCGGGACAAGAAGCTTTGGACGGCCGAGGGCAGCGGCGCACCCATCATCGGTTACGCCGCGGAGAACGAGCACGAAGAAGCTCGTTTCATTTCCGAGGAGATCGATCGCCTCCAGGACGAAAATGGTGTGCGTCCCGGGGACGTGGCCGTCTTCTACCGCACCAACGCGCAGTCGCGCTCCCTCGAGGAGATCCTCATGCGCGTGGGACTGCCGTACAAGGTGGTCGGTGGCACACGCTTCTACGAGCGTAAGGAAATCAAGGACGTCATCTCCTATTTGCGCGCCATTGCGAACCCCGCAGACGACATCAATGTGCGGCGCGTGATCAACGAACCCAAGCGGGGCATCGGCGACCGGGCCCAAGGTGCTATTGCGGCACTTGCGGATCGCGAGAACATCAGCTTCAGTCAGGCCATGCACCGCTTGGACGAGGCGCCCGGGCTGGCCAAGCGATCCGCCAATGCAGTGGAGAAGTTCGTGCAACTCATGGACGACCTGGAGGAATTGTCGCGCACCTCATCCGTGACCACTGTGCTTGAGGCCGTCCTGGAGCAATCCGGGTACTTGGAGGCACTGCGCTCGTCCAACGATCCCCAAGATGAATCCCGCGTGGAAAACCTGGCCGAGCTCGTGGCCGTGGTCCGCGAATTCGAGAAGGACCACCCGGACGAGGGGTTGGGGGAGTTCCTCGAGCACGTGGCTCTCGTGGCGGACGCGGATCAGATCCCGCAGCAGCCCGAACCCGCGGACGGTTCGGTCAGCGCGCAGCAGATCGCCAAGGAGGTCGAGGAAGCCCGGTCACAGGGAGTCGTGACGCTGATGACCCTGCACACCGCCAAGGGACTCGAGTTCCCGGTCGTGTTCCTCACCGGCATGGAGCACGGAATCTTCCCGCACCAACGCAGTTTCTTGGACCCCTCCAGCATGGAAGAGGAGCGCCGTTTGGCCTACGTGGGCATCACCCGCGCTCGGCAACGGCTATACTTCACGCGCGCGGAATCCCGCTCCATGTGGGGTCAATCGCAGTTCAATCCGCCCAGTCCGTTCCTGGAGGAAATTCCGGGCGACCTGTTGGACTGGAAACGCGAAGGGTCGGCCTCCTCGGGCCTGGGATGGGGTTCACCCATCCACGCGGGCGGGGACCGGCGGGGCGCCATGAGCGGATCCTCCTGGGCGGCCGGGGCCGGATCGGGAGCGTCCTTCAAGAGGCTCGGAGCGGCGTCGGCGGGGCGAGTGCAGCCGCGCAAAGAAATCCCGGCGCTGTCCGTGGGTGACGCCGTGGAGCACACGGCATTCGGCAGAGGCTCCGTGATCTCCCTCGAAGGATCCGGGGACAAAACCGTGGCCAAGGTGCGCTTCGGCGCGGAGGAGAAGCGACTCCTGCTGCGTTACGCCCCCATCAGCAAGGTGTCCTGAGCCCAGACCGACGCACCAGCGGACCACCTAGAGGAACAGGAACACCAACGCCGTGAATACCGCGGTGGTGCGTAACGACTCTCCCGTGAGTACATGGATGATTCCCAACAAGAGCGTGCTGACCAGGGTCGCTATTGCTACGGCACCTCCCGCAGCCAGGAACATGACCACTCCGAGTGACACTCCCACCACGACTCCGCCCCAGGGAATGAAGCCGGCGGCCGGAAACGAGAAGCGGAGGCGTAACGCGCGGTGGCTGTAGGCCAGGAAGCTCGCGATCAGGCACGCCCGACCCACGTGATAGACCAGCCAAGCGACCATGGGCAACCATGCAACGGGTCCGTACATCTCGTAGAGCTCGAAATAGTTCCGGACCGGCGCCATGCTCCACGAGTCCGTGACGAACACGGGCAACACGATGGCCGCGAGAACGGCGGCGACAAAACACACGAAGGTCCTGGACCACGTCCGGTGACTCAGCGGAGTGCCGAACTCGGAGGGCATCGGGTCCACGCCACGGCGGCGGGACCAAGCGACCAACAGGCGCGCGAGTGCGAGCCAGGCCAGGCCCAATCCGACCCAGAAAAGAATTTGCAACGCCAACGGGTAATACGTGGGAATGTCACCGGTGACCGTGAGTACGGAACCGTCGACCACCAGTTCCAGGCCCAGTCCGATGAAGGACATGGTGGCCAGAGCAGTCATGAACCCCCGGTCGGCAGGGCGGGCATCCCAAACATCCGCAAGTTCCACGCTTCGCATGGGCACCAGTCAATCAGTCCTGGGCGAGGAAACGGCGAATTGCAGCGCACGGAGAGCTTTGCATCTACTGAAGTGTGACGCGAGTTATCTACTCAATGGACTAAAATCACCCTGAGGGCAGTATTGCCGTGCGCACGTGCGGCCTACCCCGATCTATCAGGTCGATCCGTTGAAGCACTGAGCTTGAGCGGACCGACACAACACCTCGACGCAAAGGACACTTATCCGTGGACCTGTTTGAGTACCAGGCACGCGACCTGTTCGAAAAGCACGGTGTTCCCGTGCTGGCCGGCATTGTCGCCACCACCCCCGAAGAAGCCAAGGCAGCAGCAGAGAAGATCGGCGGCGTGACCGTCGTCAAGGCACAGGTCAAGGTTGGCGGCCGCGGCAAGGCCGGCGGTGTGAAGGTCGCCAAGACTGCCGATGAGGCCTACCAGTACGCCAAGGACATCCTCGGCATGGACATCAAGGGCCACACCGTTCACCGCGTCATGATCGCTGAGGGTGCGGACATCGCCGAGGAGTACTACTTCTCGGTGCTGCTGGACCGCGCCAACCGCTCCTACCTCGCCATGTGCTCCGTTGAGGGCGGCATGGAGATCGAGCAGCTGGCCGTGGAACGTCCCGAGGCCCTGGCCCGTGTGGACGTGAACCCGGCGGAAGGCATCACCGAGGCCAAGGCCCGCGAGATCGTGGAGCAGGCCAAGTTCGACGCCGAGACCGCTGAGAAGATCGTGCCCGTTCTCGTGAAGCTGGGCGAGGTCTACACCAAGGAAGACGCCACCCTGGTGGAGGTCAACCCGCTGGTCAAGACCGGCAACGGCGACGTTCTGGCTCTCGACGGCAAGGTCTCCCTGGATGACAACGCTGAGTTCCGTCATGAGGACCACGCAGCCCTGGCTGACAAGTCCTCCGCCGATCCCCTCGAGGAGAAGGCCAAGGAGAACGACCTCAACTACGTCAAGCTCGACGGCGAAGTGGGCATCATCGGCAACGGTGCCGGTCTCGTGATGTCCACCCTGGACGTCGTTGCCTACGCCGGCGAGAAGCACGGCAACGTGAAGCCCGCCAATTTCTTGGACATCGGCGGTGGCGCTTCCGCAGAGGTCATGGCCGCCGGCCTGGACGTCATCCTCAACGACCCCCAGGTCAAGTCCGTGTTCGTGAACGTGTTCGGCGGCATCACCGCGTGTGACGCGGTCGCCAACGGCATCGTGAAGGCCCTGGAAATCCTGGGCGACTCCGCCACCAAGCCCATCGTGGTTCGTCTGGACGGTAACAATGTCGAAGAGGGTCGCCAGATCCTCGCCGACGCCAACCACCCGTTGGTCACCTCCGCGGAAACCATGGACTCCGGCGCCGACAAGGCCGCCGAGCTGGCCCACTCCGCCAAGTAATCGCCCACGCGTAGATCTATCAGGAAGAAGACATGTCGATCTTTTTGAACAAAGACTCCAAGGTCATCGTTCAGGGCATCACCGGCGGCGAAGGCACCAAGCACACCGCCCGTATGCTCGCAGCCGGCACCCAGGTGCTCGGCGGTGTCAACGCCCGTAAGGCCGGCACCACGGTGAACCACAAGGACAAGGACGGCCAGGACGTAGAGCTGCCCGTTTTCGGTTCCGTCACCGAAGCAGTGTCCGAGACCGGTGCGAACGCGTCCATCGTGTTCGTGCCGCCGGCCTTCTGCAAGGACGCCGTGATTGAGGCCATTGATGCCGAGGTCCCGCTCATCGTGGTGATCACCGAGGGCATCCCGGTTCAGGACTCTGCTGAGTTCTGGGCCCACGCCAAGGCGAACACCGGCGCGGACGGCAAGCCCAAGTCCCGCATCATCGGCCCCAACTGCCCCGGCATCATCTCCCCCGAGGAGTCCCTGCTGGGCATCACCCCGGCCAATATCACCGGTAAGGGCAAGCTGGGCCTGGTCTCCAAGTCCGGCACCCTGACCTACCAGATGATGTACGAGCTGCGTGACCTGGGCTTCACCACCGCCATCGGTATCGGCGGTGACCCGGTCATCGGTACCACGCACATCGACGCTCTGGAAGCCTTCGAGGCGGATCCGGAAACCGAGGCCATCGTGATGATCGGTGAGATCGGTGGCGACGCAGAGGAGCGCGCCGCTGACTTCATCAAGGCCAACGTGACCAAGCCGGTCGTCGGCTACGTTGCTGGCTTCACGGCTCCCGAGGGCAAGACCATGGGCCACGCGGGCGCCATCGTCTCCGGCTCCTCCGGAACCGCTCAGGCCAAGAAGGAAGCACTCGAGGCTGCCGGCGTGAAGGTGGGCAAGACTCCCTCTGAGACCGCCCAGCTCATGCGCGAGATCTTCGAAGGCAAGTAAGCGGCGCGCGGCCGGTTGACCCGGCCCGCACACAACGACGCCGCTCGCCCACCTTGGTGGGGGAGCGGCGTCGGCGTTTATGCGGAGACTTTGGGGGCCTGGGTCAGGCGAGCACGATGGTGCGGTTGCCGGAGATCACCACGCGGCCCTCCGCATGCCATTTGACGGCTCGCGACAGTGCCTGGGTCTCGGCGTCGGAGCCAACGGCCACCAGGTCACTGGGGGTGTGCGCGTGGTCCACGGGGATGACCCGCTGGGCAATGATGGGACCCTCGTCCAAATCAGAGGTGACGTAGTGCGCGGTGGCGCCCACCATTTTCACGCCGCGGTCGTAGGCCTGGTGGTACGGCTTGGCACCCTTGAACGAGGGCAGGAACGAGTGGTGGATGTTGATGCACTTGCCGGACAGGGCGCGCGTGAGATCGTCCGAGAGGATCTGCATGTAGCGGGCAAGCACGACCAGCTCGGTGTCGTAGTGATCCACGAGCTCCAACAGCTCGGCCTCCGCCTGGGGCTTGGTGTCCTTGGTGACCGGGACATGGTGGAACGGAATGCCGTAGAAGTCCACGAGCGGCTGGAGATCGGTGTGGTTGGACACCACGGCCACGATCTCGATGGGCAGCGAGTTGACCCGCTGCCGGTGCAGCAGGTCCGCGAGGCAATGCGAAACCTTGGAGACCATGATCAGTACGCGGGTCTTCTTCCGTGCATTGACCAGACGGAATCGCATGCGGTGTCGATCGGCGACGGGTTGGAACCCCTCGATGAGAGATTCCGTGGTGACCGTTCCCGGGTCACTCATGGTGTGGCACCGGATGAAGAACTCACTGTTGTGACGGTCGGAGAAATGCTTGACGTCGAAGATGTCGCAGCCCTGATTCGTGAGGTTCGACGCCACAGCGCTGACCAATCCGTAAGCCTCGGGGCAGTGGACGGTCAAGATGTGTTCATCGGGTGTGGACAGCGGGGCGAACATCAGTGGGATCTCCTAGGACAACAGTGACAACGGCACGTGAGAGGGCCGTAGACGATCCTATCGGTGAGTCCGGTCCCCAAGCCATGCGGACGATGTCCGTGAGAGCGATATCTCGCGATTGATGCGCGGCGAGCGTGTGCCGCACGGGGGTGCTTCTATGGTTTTCGTCAAGCGGCTAGGGCCACGGTCGGTGGGGTGGGTTCTTGGTAGAAAGATCCGTCGCGCAACATGGCGTAGAGCACATTGGTTCGTCGTCTGGCCAGTGCGATCACAGCTTGGTTGTGGCGTTTACCCTCGGCCCGTTTTCGATCGTAATAGGCCCGTGAAGCGGGGCTAGCACTCAGCGAGGCGAAGGCGGAGAGGAACAAAGCCCGTTTGAGGACCTTGTTGCCCCGCCGGGAGGGTGATTCCCCGCGGATCGAGGTCCCGGACCTGCGTGTCACGGGTGCGATCCCGGCGTAGGAAGCCAGGTGTCCGGCGTCTTTGAAGTCCTTGCCCACGACTTCGGTGAGCAGCCGTGCTGCTGTCCTGACCCCTACCCCGGGCATTGAGGTCAGGACCTGGGTGAGAGGGTGCGCATCGACCACCGTGAGGATCTCGGTCTCGATCTCCACCCGCTGGGCGCCCAGTTGCGCGAGCTGGTCGGCCAGGCGCCCGATGATCTTCTCCGCCGCCGAGGTGCCCGTGACTATCACGGTTTGTTCGGCCAGGGCGGTGAAGATCTCCTCGGTGAGTTTCTCCGCCAACCGGGGCGCGTGCTTCTTCAGTAGAGCTCGTACATGGCCGCGGCCAGCGGTCTTCAATCGGGCCGGGGAAGAGTGTCGGGCCAAAAGGGCGATCACCCCTGGGTGGGCCAGTCGCGGGCCCAGCACGCGTTCCAGGGCGGGGTGGATCTGAGTGAGGAACCCGCGCAGCCGGTTGCGGACTTGGGTGATCTGGGAGGCGAGGTCATCATCGAACCCACACAACATTGACAGTTCGGCGATGTCTTCCTCGGTCAGGGTAATCCCACGCAGGGTGTGGGCCATGGTGCGGGCGGTGTTGGCGATGATGAACGCATCCCGGGCATCGGTTTTCGCTTGCCCCGGGTGCAGGTCCGCGACCCGGCGCATGGTCAGCCCGGGCAGGTAAGCCACCTCGATGCCCAGATCCTGGGCCACCGCGATCACCAGGGCACCGATGGTCTTGGGTTGATCCACAACCACCAGCACAGGCCCGTGAGTAGCGGCTAGGTCCTGGAGGAGCTCACGGATCTTGGGTTCGGATTGCGGGAGGGATTTATCGTGCACGACAGTGCCCTCAGCGCTCAAACCGGTGGCATGGTGGGCGGTCTTGCCGACGTCGATCCCGAGGTAGAGCTGATGTTCCATGGTGGTCACCTTCTTCATCACGCAGGGGTGGAGGTGAGGTGACCAGGTGGTTCACTCGCCCGCATCCACGTTACAAAGTCCCGCCTGACGGGTCGTGCTTCTATTAGCGGTCCGTGTGAACCAGTACCGACCCCGGTGACTACACCCCCCGGATCATAAGCGACTGGGGGCGGACATCATGCCGGGGCCGGCTGGTTACCTACGCCTTCATCCTCCCGGACACCGGCGTCATGAAAAAGGTAACGGGGCGGTTACAACCGGTGGCCACCAGAGCGGACGGTAGGAGCCCGTCCGGCGCGGGGAGAGGTGCGCCTCTGTTAGAGAACCAGCAGCCACCGGCAGGCGTAAACGCCTCAACGGGATGAAGCCGTGGGCTGAGCGGCTATCAACGCAGGGCATCAGCCACAAAGCACCCCCCAGTGCAAGTGTGGTGATTTATCCCGTGCGAAGTCTCCCGTTGTGGTGGTTTCGAGAACCACAGGTCAAAGAATATCGGAAATATGCGGTCACCAGTAACCTGCCGATCGATCTGTGCAGTGAACGCGTACGTTCTACCCCACCGGTGAATTGTTTGGAATGGACTTGTTACCAAGTCGTAACCATTCGCGGGCTAGGGCCAATGTCAGTCCTCGCCCGAGGATAGGAGAGTTGCTGCAGATCAGAACATGAATATGCATATTACATTCGCGTAATTTGTGGGCCAAAGTGGGGACAAGTCATGTTGGGTCGTTTAATGCAACGCGCGAGTTCGGAAGCTTGCGTTTCGTAAACCACCGGCACAGACCCCTGTCGACCAAACCTCATTATGCAACGGTGGTATTAAAAGCCATCCCCAGGAGGTACGTCGCGATGGCTGCCCCGTAGCCGATGGCCAGCTGTCGCAGTCCTCGCTTGAGGGGAGATGCACCGGAGAGCAGACCCACGCAGCCACCGGTGAACAGCAGTGCAAGGCCCACGAGGAACATGCCCACGAGCAACGCCATGCCTCCGCCCAGGCCGAAGAAATACGGGAGGATGGGAATGATCGCGCCGGATGCGAAAAAACAGAAACTCGAAGCGGCCGCTCCCAGGTCCGTGCCGAGAGCTTGGTTGTCGTCAGATCCCCTCGGGTCGTCGTATTCGACATTCTGGTCGCGGCTGAGCGCGGCGCGCGCCTTGGCGTCCTGGAAGGACAAGGACGGGTCACAGTCGCACTCGAAGTGGCCGAGCCGCTCGGCAGCGCGGTGTTCCGCGGCTTCCTCGGTCATGCCCCTGGCCCGATAGATCAGGGTCAACTCGTTGGCGTCGAGATCGAGTTCCGGGGCGACCTCGAGGGTCACCTGCGTGGGGCGCGAGGCATCCAGGAGTTCGCGTTGTGAGCGGACGGAGACGAACTCGCCCGCACCCATGGACAGCGCACCGGCCAGCAGGCCCGCAATGCCCGAGACCATGACGATCGAACTGGACACACCCGTGGCACCAATGCCCATGATGAGGGCCAAGTTGGAGACCAACCCGTCGTTCGCGCCGAAGACCGCTGCGCGGAAGTTGCCGGACAACCTGGTGCGGCCGTCGGTGGCCAGGGCCCGAATGATCTCCTCGTGGACGGCCTCGTCCGCGGCCATCGCCTCCGAGGCGTCCGGGTCCTCACGGTACGGGGACCGGGATTCTGCCCGCTGCAACAGCGCGAGAACGAAGACCGTGCCAAAGTGCTTGGCGAGGAACATGAGCGCACTGGCGCGCAGTGACGGTCGCCCGGGTTTGTCAGCGTACGGACCCAGGAGCCTCCGCCAGTGCTCCGCGTGACGGCCCTCGGCCACGGCGACCTGGTGCAGAATCTCACCTTGCTGGCCGGATGCCCGATCCGCAAGGTGCTGGTAGATCGCCGCCTCCGCCAATTCGTCGGCCAGATAATGGCGCCAACGGCGGATTTGTGCGGATGTGGGTTCGGTGGACGGCGTGTGGTCGGAATGGGGTGATTCTGAAAATCCCATGGGGCAAGATCTTACGCCGCTGCCTCGATTCCGGGTTTCGGGAATCCGAAAACAAGCCAACCGCGACCGAAATCTGGGTCGCGGTTCGCACGTGGGCCTCATTCGGGCCACGTAGGCTGCGTGGTCAGCGCGGACGACGCCGCAGGATCGCGAAGGCGGCCACGCCCACCAGAATGCCCCAGAAGGCGGACACGATGCCGAACGGCTGGATGCCGGACACCGTGACGACCAGAGTGATCAGGGCGGCCTCGATCACCGCGGGTTGGTGATCACCCTGGTGCATGGAGTCGAACATGGAGCCCTGAAGCGCCCCGAGCAGTGCGACGCCCGCCAGTGCGGAAATGAGTCCGGGCGGGATCGCGGAGAACAGAGTGACGATCGTTGAGGCGAAGGCGCCGAACAGGATGTAGAAGGCACCGCACGCAATGCCGGCGACGTAGCGGCGTCGATGTTTCGGGGTGGGCCTCGGGGCTCGTGGCAATACCCGCGGTGACCGCGGCGAGGTTCAGCGCGTGCGATCCGAACGGCGCGAACAGGATGGAGGCGATCCCACTCGCGCCCAGGAGCGCACGGTCGTTGGGCGGGAAATCCGCGGTCTTCATCATGGCCAGGCCCGGAGCGTTCTGGCCGGCCGCGGTCACGATGAGCAGAGGGATGGAAATTCCGGCGATCGCGGCCCACGAGAACGTGGGCATGGTGAACTCCGGCACCGTCAATCCGAAGTCGGGGGAGACGGCGTTGATGGCTCCGGTCAGCCAGGCCACCAGGACACCCAACCCCATCGCGACGAACACGGCGTAGCGGGGAATGAAGCGCTTGCCCAGCAGGTAGCCGATGACCAGTGCGCCTGCGGGGGCGGGGTTCTCGACGACGGACGGTGCCACCTGAATGGAGAAAGGCAGAAGCACGCCGGCGAGCACGGCGGCCGTGATGGGCTTGGGAATCGCGTCCAGAATCTTGCTGAACCACCCGGTGACGCCCAGAATCAGGCCCAACACGGCGGTGACGATGTAGGCGCCGATGGCGTCCGAGAACGAGAAGTTGCCCAGCGATGTGATCAGTAGAGCGGCACCCGGGATCGACCATGCGACCATGACCGGTTGTCTGAACCACCAGCTGCACAGCACGCAGGTAATTCCCGACCCCACGGAAATCGCCCACACCCACGAGGCAGTTTGTTCGGAGTTCAGTCCCGCCGCTCGAGCGGCCTCCAGCACCACGAGGAGCGGACCCGCGTAGGAGACGACCACAGCCACGAACCCAGCGAGGGTCGCTGACAGGGACCAGTCCTTCCCGAGCGAATACTTCGGGGCGTTCTGCGACGGCCGGGTTGAGGTGCTCACGGTTCTCCCGCTGGTGAGGTGGTGTGCTGGGCTCAGCTCACCATATGGGGAAAATCACAGTGAGGGAAATATGAATGCTGCGTGACTTAATCTGAATTACATATCAGTGTCGGTGGGGCACTGCTCAGGATCGATCACGGTCAACGTGCCGGTGCGCCCCTCGGGGACGGGGAAGCTGCCCGTACCCCAGTGGAAGGCGTACGGATCGTCGCACGAGCGACCGTCGCGCAGCGCGGTCAATACGCGGTGGGCGGCCTCTTCGGGTTCGTGCGGTCCAGAAGTCCACGGCTGATCCGGGGCCAACGGAAGGTTCCAGCCGGCGTTCTCGAAGTATTCGGTGCGGTGGGGCCACTCCTCCGGCGGTAGCTGGTGCGCCGAGCTGACGGCGCATTCGGCGCCGCCTGGGCCGGTGCGGACCCAGGCGGCCGGCGTGTCAGAACCAGCGGGGGCGCCGTCGTATTCGAGGACGAGGAAATCGTTCCACAGGAGGTCGACAATGGCTCCGGCGAACAGCGCCTGGAGTTTCTCCCACTCGGCGGCCGAATGGCATGGTTCCGTGATGTCAACCACACCGATGCCGGCCCGCTCGAGTCTGTGACGGCCCCCGGGGACTGGCGTCTCCGGGTTGACGGTGGGGCACATGAATTTCACTCCGAACGCAAGAAAACGGCGGCCGATCAGGGAGAACAATCCTTGAGGATCATTCGCAGCAAGGTGTGCCGCTGATGCTTACGGTAACTATCCACGTGTGCCCGGTCGATACCCCGCGCGATTATGACTCCACTGCCCGCGCACGAATCAGGGTGACAGGAGAGAACGAATGTCGTTGGCGGTGATGGCGGAGGAGAACGCGCGGTCGTCGTCGAGCACCGCGGCGAACAGATCGGCCTTGCGCTGCTTGAGTTCCATGACCTTTTCCTCAATGGTGTTCTCAGCCACCATCCGGTACACCATGACCTTCTTGGACTGTCCGATGCGGTGCGTTCGGTCCACGGCCTGGTTCTCCGTGGCGGGGTTCCACCACGGATCCAACAGGTAGCAATAGTCGGCCTCGGTTAGGTTGATACCGAAGCCACCGGCCTTCAGGCTCACCAGGAACACGGGCGCTCGGCCACTGCGGAACTTGTCGAGTGCTCCCGCGCGATCCCGCGTGGAACCGTCCAGGTAGCTGTACGGGATCTTGGCCTCGTCCAATCGCGCGGCAACCAGTTTCAGGAAGCTCGTGAACTGGCTGAACACCAGCGGGCGGTGGCCCTCGGCCACGATCTGGGGTAGCTGTTCGAACAGTGCGTCGAGTTTGGATGAGGACGCCGTGGACTCCGGATCCACGAGGGCGGGGTCCAGCGCGAGCATGCGCAGCGTGGTCAGCGACTGGAAGATCGTGAACCGGTTCCGGTCGAAGTTCTGCAGCAGACCCAGAATCTTGGCCCGCTCCCGCTGCAGGCGCCGGTCGTAGGCGGTGCGGTGAGCTTGATTCAGACCCACGTGCTGGGTGTGCTCGAGCTTGGGGGGAAGCTGCAGGTCGACGTCGTCCTTGGTGCGGCGGAGCATGAACGGTCGAATTCTCGAGCGCAGCCGTGACAGAACATCGGGGTCCTGTGCGCGTTCAATGGGCGTCTGATAGTGCTCCGTGAACTTCTTCTTGGACGGGAACAGGCCCGGAGCCGTCAGGGAGAACAGGGACCACAACTCGGAGAGGTTGTTCTCCATGGGGGTGCCGGTGATGGCCAGTTTGAACCGGGCGGAGAGATCTTTGACCGCCCGGTAGGCCTTGGTGCGCGGATTCTTGACGAACTGGGCCTCATCCATGATCACGCCGGCCCAGGGGAGGGACTGGTAGAGATCGGCCTCCAGCCGGAGCAGAGTGTAGGAGGTAAGCACAACGTGAGCGCCGCTGGCCGTCTCGGGCAAGTGCTGGCGCGTGGAGTTCATGGTCTCGATGGTCAAAGACGGCGCGAATCGCTTCAGCTCGGACGTCCAGTTGGCCACCACGGACGTGGGCGCCACCACGAGGAAAGGTGGTAGCTCGGGGTCCAGCTCGTGAGCTCGGAGGATCGCGGCAATCGTCTGGACGGTCTTACCCAGGCCCATGTCGTCCGCCAGGATGCCGCCCAGGGAGTGATCCCACAGGAAACTCAGCCAGCGGTAACCCTCGTACTGGTACGGACGAAGGTTGGCCTGCAGAGACTCGGGCTTCGCGGGCGCGGGGATCTCCTGCAGGTTCGCCAGTGCTCGCACGCCGTTGCGCCACTGTTCGGCCTGCTGAGTGTCGGTGGCGATGTCCTCGAACTGTTCCCACAACCCGGCCTGGTACCGGTTCAGCGACAACGGCGCGTTCTTGTCCTCCTGGAGCGAGCGGGCCTCGGCGATGAGCTGTTTGAGTCGCAAGAATTCGGGGCGGTCCAGCGGGAAGTAGGAACCGTCAGGCATGAGCATGACGTCTTGGCCCACGTCCAGGGCCTGGAAGATGTCCGAAAACGGTACGTAGTGTTCGCCCACCTTGATGGTGACGCCCAGTCCGAACCAGTCACGGTGTTCCGTGGGTGCGGTGGACACGGTGATTTCCGGCGCGCGGGTCACTTCCTGGTACGCGGGAAGCCCGCCACTCTCCTCGATGCGCAGGTCCGGGACCTTACGCAGCAGGGGGAGCCACACCCGGATGAAGCGCAGTGCATCCGCAGCGGCGTAGGAGCTGCGCTTGAAGTCCAGGTCCGGGATCCTCCTATGCACGGCTTGCACCACCGAGGACTCCCAGCGGGACTCGCGGTTCACGGGTTCGTCAGCGAGCGGATTCAGCGGTCGGAACGGCAACCGGATCCGTTCGCGCCCCTTCTGATACTCCCACTCCCACTCCACACGCTCGGTGAGGTCGTCGTGGTGGACGGTCAACACCATTTCCGGGTCGGCCACCTGGGGTAATTCGAGGGAACCGTCCTTGGCGGTGACGTCCATGCTCTGGTGCAATCGCGGGAAGTACCGTTCGAAGAACTCGTCCACCCCGTCCCGTGGAATAGTCAGTTCTTCCGCGCGGTCCAGGAACGATCGTTGCTGTTGATTCAAGCGCGTGGCCAGCGGGACCATGTGCAACGGGAACTGGTTGAGGTCGTCCGCCAGCTCGAGTTCGGGGGGCTGGGCCTCGGGGAAGAACAAACCGTGCCCCGGTTGTCCGATGATCCGGGTCCAGTGCAACGGGACCTCGCTATCGCCCATGACCAGGTGCGGATACAGCTTGAGGGCGCCGTTCTCGTCCGAGCTGACGCTGACCTCGAACCGCCCGGCGGGGCCAACCTGGACCGGTTGGCCGGTGCCCTGGGACACGAGAGGAATGCCGAGTGACTCGGCCCGATTCAGAATGGGCCACAGCAGGGGAGAGGTGTAGCGCTCCATGTGCAACTGATGGCGGTCCACGGCATAGGAACCCCGGTGGGATTCGGAGAGCGCTCGCAGTTCCTCGAACCAGTCGAGCTGGTCCTCGCTGAGCCGCCCCGACCTGGCGTGGTTGGCCAGATTCCCCCAGTCGATGCCGGTGTGGATCCATCCGGAGCGTTGGCCGCGCAGCACCGGCCGGGCGGTCAGGGTGACCGGCACGGCGTTCTGGTCCTGCTGCCAGGCCCGAGGGCCGCGGTGTTGGACACGGGACAGGTTCAGTTCCAGCGCGACCGAGGGGCCGTTCTCCGGGTCCGTCACCACGCGATCGTGGTCGGAGCCGGGGACAATGCGGGACAGTTCGCTACGCCAGTCGGTTGTGAGCCCAGTGGGCCGAGCGCTCGCGAAATGTACGTCACCATCCATGCCAATTACCGTACCGCCCTCGGGCGACACGCAAAGTCCACGTGTGGTGAGGGCGACTGTCACACGGGCGTCCCGCAGCGGCGTCGGAAACCTATAATCAAGACGAACCTGATTTATTTTCACGGCGCCGTAGGGCGCAGACGGAGGATTTGTGGCAGACGCCGCCGGGCTCCACACGGGAGACCACGCCATTGCATCGGGACCCCAAGAAGTTGAGTATCTACGCTGGAACGACGCTGTGGCCAGGGCTTTCTTTGGCACACAGGCATCCGGTGAACTGGTCCACTTGGACCTGGACGACAAAACCCTCGAGAAGATCGGCGCGGAATTCGGCTTGGACGGGCCCTCCGCATTGCGGGCGATGGCCGATTCCGTCACACCATTGCTGGTGGCCGACGGATCTCGCCGTTCCATGTTCGACGCGTTCAACAAGCTAACGGAAGCCTGGTACCGCGCATCGCGGCGTCAGCTCAACGATCTCAACAGGATCGGCCCGCCGCCCGTGGTGGCCCTGCTGGCCCTGTTCTCGCTGGCCGGACGACACATGTCCGCGCTGGCCGCGCGCACGGGAAACAAGTCGGTGTCGGCGTTCTACCTACCGTTGGCCGTGCTTTTGCAGGCCGGTCAGGACAACGCGAAGGCACTCGAAACGGCCGTCCGCAAGGATTCCGAGATGTACTGGGACGCCCTGCGTTACTGGCTGGAACTGTTCGACGGTCAGGTCGGTCTGCCCTCCGCGTACGCCGTGAACCACCGCCCGGTGGGTCTCGCACTGTCGCAGACGATGTTCGGCGAGGCCGAGCTGCGTCAGCTGCACCGCATGTTCGAGGACCTCGAACTGACCACGGCGCAGGGAATGAGCGCGCAGGAGCTGGGCATCTACGTAGACTTTTGGCTCGACATCGCGGACACGGACGTGTCCAAGGGGATGCGCCGGATCTGGTCCAACCCGCTCACCCGCGACGCAGGCCTGCAGGTCGCGCTCGCCCAGTTGGGTGCGTGGGAATCTTCCCGCGACGACGACGCCACCATCGCGGTTGCCACCGAACGGCGAGCGTCTCGTCACCTGGGCCCACGTAGCGTCAGCCTGTCGATGACGGACGGCACGGACTACGTTGGCAACCCGATCTTCGAACTCGGATTCGTGGTGCCCAAGCGTCTGATCTCCGGGCGTGAGGTCGAGCTGGCCACCGAGGCCGGACCCCGCACCATGTTCCTGTCCTACATCGGGGACGCCTACCTGGGGATTTCCGCGTACAACTCGCGGATGTCCAGCGAAACACTGCTCTCCGGTGAGCTTGAGCTCAGCAACGGGGATACCGCCATCACCCGTAACCCGCGGCCGGTCGTGGTGTTCGCCAAAGACGCTTATTCGGACACGTTCATCTCGGTGGACCACATTCCCGCGGCGTGGCCCAGCCGCATCATGGTGCAGAACAAGCCCGAGTGGGTTGAGCAGATCAAGGCGATCCTGGACGACTCGGCGTCCCCGGATTACCGCATCGTCGGTCCCGGCGAGAACGGTCTGCCGGAGGACTGGGTCCTGTTCGACGACGTTCAGGTGCTGCGCGCCGGTGATCCCATGCTCACGGTCAACGACAACTTCTCGGGGCTCGTCCCCCGACTGGTGCCGGCCGTAACACTGTCCGGTGGCCTGCGAATCCCGGGTGACGTGGACCGGTTCTCGGCGCTGCGCCCGCCGCAGATCACGGTGACCTCAGATTCGGACGACCCGTTGTCGTTGGAATGCGAATGGCGCAACCCCCACTCGTTCAAGCTGATGTCCACCAAGCTCTCCGCGCCCAGGGTGCCACCGTTCCAGGTGAGCCTGGAGGGCTCGGACCTGATGCGGGACAACAAGACGCTTAAGCCCAACGATTACACGCTGGTTCTCAAGGCCGGTCGCACGGTGAAACAGCGACTGGAATTCCGGGTCCGTGACAGCTCCTTCTACATCACCCAGCGCTCACTAGGTTACGAGGGCGAAATGGTGCACGTGGCGCAGGAGCCCTTGTGGCCCGTCACGTCCACCACGTTGGACGAACTGCCGGACGAGTACGTGCAGGGTTCTTTCGACAACATGGACTCCGTTGAACTGGATCCCGAGTCGCTGAACGTCGAGGTCCCGGAGGTTGCGGGTTGGCATTCTGCCGAGGGACTCATGTTCCCCGAGCGCAGTAACGAGCTGCCCGCCCCGGAGGGCGCGTCCTGTCTGATCACCGGCAAGCACAAGGTGATTCTGCCGCCCATGGACCCCAAGGCAAAGGCACCGTGGATTTTCGGCCGCTGCCGCCACTGCGGGTTGACCAAGCGCTATCCCGGTCGACTCACCAAGCTCTCCGCCGTGGGTCAGACCGGTTCGGTGGAATCGCTGCAGTTCATCGGCCCCGATTACAGCGACTATCCCGAGTCGTGGGCGCCTCTCAAGGACGCCCTGACGTTCTTGGGTGGTGGCAAGCGGGGCAGTCTGTCGATCATCGCCCGTCAGTCCGAGGATTCCGAGCGGTTCGAGGAATGGTTCGTGGGCCACCTGCAGGCCCTGGGATTCCTGGAGGTCATCCGCGACGGCAACTGGACGGTGCGCCGTTGGCAGGTGTGTTCGCCCGCGCTGACCCAGTTGGTGGACGGCTCCGTTCTGCTCACCGGCGGGTGGCGCGCAGAGCAGGAAGAAACCGTTACTGTGGCGGCTGAGGCCCTCGGTGCCGAGGTCGTGGTGCTCTCGCCGGAGGACCACGCGACCACGCTGCTGCAGGACGTGGACCTGGATGCCCTGCGGGACAACCTCCCCGAGGGTATGTGCGACGTGGTCTACGAGGCCGGACCCATCATGCTCGACACCCTGCCCCCGCTGTCCTCGGTGGTGGATTCCCTGCCGCTGATCGAGATGCAGTACAACGGCGTGGCAGAGCACTTCGTGCCCGAGGATGCCACGTGGCAGGCCACGGAGGACCGCAACCAGGCGGGATTGTTCCGCATCAATCACCACCACCGCACCCGCTACGCCTACCGCACCGAGGCCGACGTCGCTTCGGGCCACGCGCGTCCGGTCTCGTCGGCTCTGGGTAAGCACCTGGCCGCGCGTGATTGCGGGACACCTTTGGTCAGCCACGACTCCGAGCTGCAGTTGCTGTCGGTGCCGATTGGCGCCGAACTGCCCGGACTCTACGCCCGCGCTGCGGTGCTGTGCTCGGGTTTGCTGCCGACCAAGGTGGACGAGGACTTCTCCCTGAACTACGGGGACATCTCCGACGAATTCGCGAGCGCCCTGGTGGCCAAGCTGCTGGCCTAGCCCAAACCACGGAGGATGATTGCGCCGCTCGGCCGGGTAGAAATGCCCGTCCGGGCGGCGCTTTCCGTTTCGAATTCGCTTAGAGTAGTGGCAGCTGTCACCTGATACTGAGTAGTAACAAGACGCCTCGATCCGGGTCGTTCCACGTCCGGCCCACACTTGCGAACATAACTATGAGTGATTCCTCGACCATGCCCTCAGCAAATTCCGGCTCCTCCGCGACCGAGCTCACCGATACTCCACCTGGTGCCCCTCCTCACCACCGAGACAAGATTCCCGTCAACTGGCGCGTCCTGATCGCCTCTGGCGTGCTGATCATTGCGCTGTCCGCGTGGGCCATGCTGGCCCCCGAGCAGGCCGACACCGTGATCGGTGGTGTCGTGGCGTGGGTGGCCAAATACCTCGGCTGGTTCTACATCCTCACCGCAACCCTGGTCATCGTGTTCGTGGTGATCGTGGCCGTGAGCAAACAGGGCAACATCAAGATGGGCCCTGACCACGCGAAACCGCAGTTCAACATGTTCACGTGGACGGCCATGCTGTTCGCGGCGGGTATCGGCGTGGACCTCATGTTCTTCTCCGTGTCCGAACCGGTCAGCCAGTACTACGCCCCACCTGTGGGCGACGGGCAGAACCTGGAGGCCGCACGGCAGGCCGTGGTGTGGACCCTGTTCCACTACGGCATCACCGGTTGGGCCATGTACGCGCTGATGGGCATGGCTTTCGGCTACTTCGCCTACCGGTTCGGTATGCCGCTGAGCATCCGCTCGGCTCTATACCCGCTGATCGGCAAACGCATTCACGGTCTCGCCGGCGACGCCGTGGACACCGCCGCGCTGCTGGGCACCATTTTCGGCGTGGCCACCTCCCTGGGTATCGGTGTGGTGCAGCTGAACTTCGGCCTGCAGTATCTGTTCGGGGTCCCCGAGAACCTCGCGGTGCAAGCAGCCCTGATCGCCTTGGGCGTGCTCATGGCGGTGGCCTCGTGCGTGTCCGGCGTGGACAAGGGCATTCGCCGGTTGTCCGAGCTGAACATCATCCTGGCCATCGGGCTCATGCTGTACGTGTTGATCGCGGGCCGTACGGCGTTCCTGCTGGACGCCATTGTCATGAACATCGGCGACTTCTTGGCGCGCTTCCCGGACATGACACTGAACACCTTCGCGTTCGAGGCGCCCCAGGAATGGCTGAGCGGTTGGACCCTGTTCTTCTGGGCCTGGTGGATCGCGTGGGCGCCGTTCGTCGGTTTGTTCCTGGCGCGCATCTCCCGCGGCCGTACCCTGCGCCAGTTCGTGGTCGGCACCATGACGGTCCCGTTCGCGTTCATCCTGCTGTGGATCTCGATCTTCGGTAACTCCGCGCTGGACCTGGTGGTCGGGGGCGACGCCGTATTCGGTGAGGTGGCCATGAGCACCCCCGAGCGAGCCTTCTATTCGCTGCTTGCCGAGTACCCCGGCGCAACGATCGCGGCCTCCATCGCGACGTTCACCGGTCTGTTGTTCTACGTGACCTCCGCCGACTCCGGCGCGCTGGTCATGAGTAATTTCACCTCCAAGATCGACGACCCGAACCAGGACGGCCCCAAGTGGCTGCGCGTGTTCTGGGCGGTCGGCACCGGCGTGCTCACCCTGGCCATGCTGTTGGTGGGTGGCGTCACCACGTTGCAGAACGCAACCCTGATCATGGGGCTGCCGTTCTCCGTGGTGATGTATTTGATCATGATCGGACTGTGGCGGGCCTTGCGCGTGGAAGCCAGCCGATCGGCGTCGTCCGCGGCGGCCAGTCGATCCGCCGTGGCTGGTCGCACCGGCCGCGAGACGCACTGGCGCTCGCGACTCACCAGGCTGGGCAACTATCCGGGCGGTCGCACCGCGCAACGCTACATCCACGACGTCGCGGCGCCCGCCTTGAAGACCTTGGCCGCCGAAATCCGGGAGACCGGCGCGGAGGTCACGGTCGAATGCACGCAGATCCCGGACAATCCCTCGGTCGACCAAGTCTGCATGCACGTGAATCTGGAACCCGAGCGTGATTTCACGTACCAGGTGTATCCCGTGGCGTTCCCCACGCCCGGCTTCGGCGGCTTCCGAACCAACCCCGATTCGGACCTGTACTACCGACTGGAAGTGTTCACCGCGACCGGTTCACTGGGCTACGACGTGCTGGGATACACCCCGGAGCAGCTCATCAACGACGCCCTGGACGGTTACGAACGCCACCTCGAATTCATCCGGCTCAACCATGAACACCCCGGAAGCACCCAGATTGGTCTGACCACTAGTGAGACCATTACCTGGAGCGAAGACTTCTCTGAACCCAAGGAGGAAACACGATGAGCAACACCCTGTACATCGACGGACAGTGGGTCCCCGCGATCGACGGTGGCACTCGCACCATCACCTGCCCCGCTGACGGCACCGAGGTGGCCGTGGTCGCCGAGGCCACGAGTGAGGACACCGAGCGCGCGATTGCCGCGGCCCGGGCCGCCGCGGACGACGAGCGCTGGGCGAGCGTGCCGGCTCCGGAACGCGGAAGCTTCCTGTTGCGGGTGGCGGCCACCCTGCGCGATCGTTCCGAAGAGTTCTCCCTGGCGGAGTCCAAGGACACGGGCAAGCGAATCGACGAGTCCCGCCAGGACATGTCCGACATCGCGAACTGCTTCGAGTACTTCGGCAAGATTGCAGCGGCGGATGCCGGCCGCATCGTCGATGCCGGTGATCCCGACGTGGTCAGCCGAATCGTTCACGAACCCGTGGGTGTGTGCGGCATGATCACCCCGTGGAACTACCCGCTGCTGCAGGCCGCGTGGAAGATCGCACCGGCGCTGGCCGCCGGCAACACCTTTGTGCTCAAGCCCGCCGAACTGACTCCGCACACCGCGATCCTCATGATGCAGGTGCTCGAGGACCTCGGGCTGCCCGCCGGCGTGGGCAACCTGGTGTTGGGCGCGGGCGCGCAGGCGGGTGCTCCGCTCTCCAGCGATCCTCGCGTGGATCTGGTGTCCTTCACCGGCGGCCTGGTGACCGGTCGCGTGATCGCGGCCGAAGCGGCGTCGACGGTCAAGAAGGTGGCTCTGGAGCTGGGCGGCAAGAACCCCAACGTGATCTTCGCGGACGCCGAGTACGACGCCGCGCTGGACAACGCGCTCAACGGCGCGTTCATCCACTCCGGCCAGGTGTGCTCCGCCGGGGCGCGACTGGTGATTGAGGAATCTATCGCGGAGAAGTTCGTGACCGATCTGGTGCGCCGAGCCGAACAGATTCAGCTGGGCGGGCCGTTCGACGAGAAGGCCGAGACCGGCGCGCTGATCTCCGAGGCCCACCGTGACAAGGTGCACGCCTACGTGGAGCGGGCCCGCGAGCAGGGCGCTCGGGTGCGCTGCGGTGGCCAGTTCGCGGAAGGACCTTCGGCGGACGGATCGCTAGACCTCGGCAAGGGCGTGTTCTACCTGCCCACCGTGATCGACCAGTGCACGAGCGAGATGGACTGCGTGTACGACGAGGCCTTCGGCCCCACCGTGACGGTGGAAACCTTCCGTACCGAGGAAGAAGCCATCGAGATCGCCAACGACACCAACTACGGCCTGGCCGGAGCCGTGTGGACCCAGGATGCGGGCCGCGCTCAGCGCGTGGCCGGCAAACTGCGCCACGGAACCGTGTGGATCAACGACTTCGGTCCGTACCTGCCCCAGGCGGAGTGGGGCGGCATGAAGCAGTCCGGTGTGGGCCGCGAACTGGGCTTCCACGGACTGGCCGAGTACCAGGAGACCAAACACATCTACCAGAACACCCGCCCCGCGGTGACCGGCTGGTTCGCCGAGCACTGAGCGGCCCGACTGGACCTCACCGAGCACCGAAGAACGACCGATGGGAGAAACTGTGACCACTACTGAAAACGTGGCTACCTACGATTACGTTGTTGTCGGAGCGGGCTCCGCCGGCGCCGTGATCGCGGCGCGCCTGAGCGAGAACCCGAACGTGAGCGTGGCCCTGCTCGAAGCCGGCGCCCACGATGAGAACGTGCCGGAAGTCCTGACGCTCGACCGCTGGATGGAACTGCTCGAATCCGGCTACGACTGGGATTACCAGATCGAACCGCAGGAGAACGGCAACTCGTACATGCGCCTGGCCCGCGCCAAGGTGCTGGGCGGTTGCTCGTCGCACAACTCGTGCATCGCCTTCTGGGCACCCGCCGAGGACATGGACGAATGGGAGTCCAAGTTCGGGGCCGAGGGCTGGAACGCGGAGACGGCCTTCCGGTTGTACAAGAAACTCGAGAACAATGAGGACCCCGGATCCCACCACGGCCACGACGGGCCCGTGCGGCTGCGCCAGGTCCCCGCCGTGGATCCCTGCGGCGTGGCGGTTCTCGACGCCGCCGAACAGGCCGGGATTCCGCGCGCTGACTTCAACACCGGCAAAACGGTGACCCAGGGCGCGAACTTCTTCCAGATCAACGCGCGCGAGGACGGAACCCGCTCCTCGTCCTCGGTGAGCTACCTGCACCCGATCCGGGACCGTGAAAACCTCACGATCCTGACCGGCACCCAGGCCAAACGAATCGTGGTCGACGAGAACCAGCGAGCCACCGGCGTGGAGGTCACGGACAACGCTTTCGGTCGTGCGCACGTGATCTCGGCCAACCGCGAGGTCGTCGTCTCCGCCGGTGCGATCGACACGCCCAAGCTGCTCATGCTCTCGGGAATCGGTCCGGCCGAGCACCTCACCGAGGTGGGCGTGGACGTGCTGGTGGACTCCCCGGGCGTGGGCTCGCACCTGCAGGATCACCCGGAGGCCGTGATCCAGTGGGAGGCCAAGCAGCCCATGGTCGAGGACTCCACCCAGTGGTGGGAGATCGGCCTGTTCGCCCAGGTGGACGACGGATTGGACCGCCCGGACCTGATGATGCACTACGGCAGCGTGAACTTCGACATGCACACCTACCGCCACGGGTACGCCACGGCGGACAACGCGTTCTGCCTGACCCCCAACGTGACCCACGCTCGTTCCCGCGGCACCGTGCGGCTGCGCACGCGTGACTACCGGGACAAGCCCCGCGTGGATCCCCGGTACTTCACCGACCCGGAGGGTTACGACCTACGGATCATGACCGCGGGTATCCGCAAGGCCCGTGAAATCGTCTCGCAGTCCGGGCTCTCGGAATGGGCCGGTCAGGAGCTGTTCCCGGGTCAGGATGTGCAGACGGACGAGGAGATCGCCGACTACATCAAGCGCACCCACAACACCGTGTACCACCCCGCGGGTTCGTGCCGCATGGGGCCGGTCGAGGATCAGGATTCTCCGCTGGATCCGCAGTTGCGGGTCAAGGGCGTGAGCGGCCTGCGCGTGGCTGATGCTTCGGTGATGCCGGAACTGGTCACCGTGAACCCCAACATCACGGTCTACATGATTGGTGAGCGCGCCGCTGAGCTGATTGCCCAGGAGCAGGAGTCGCCCTCGGACAAGTAGCGGCACCATGACATGAATGAAGCCCGGCACCAGTGCCGGGCTTCATTCGTGCGGTCCTGATCAGGCGCTGAGCGCCACCGGTTTCGGTTCCAGTTTGTAGAACGGAATGCCACCGGAGACGTTTGATGCTCCGGGAACGAGTAGCTGCTGGTACTTCTCGCACCATTGGGCGCGGCCGCGGTTGTGGGCGGCTGCGTGGGCCAGGGCGCGAACGTTGCTGCTCATGTATTCGTGGATGTCCCCATTGGACTCCATGAGACGCACCATGTGGTGGTCGGGGTCGATGTCGACGGTGACGTCAACCCATTGTTCTCGAGGGGACTCGGTCTTTGTGCGTAGTTGTTGAATGTTCTTCATCAGTATTGTGCTTTCGTACAGTGAGGTTCTTGCTGCGCCCGCGGTTGCGCCACAGCCGCTTCGTCATCCAAACCACCCCTGAACCAAGGGTTGGCGTGCGCCGGGTTGGAGCCCAGCAGGATCTCGGGTTTTACCCCGATTTCCAGAGCGCATCTCGTGAAGCTGGATTAGAGCGTAGCGGGTTGGGCGCATGACAAACCAGAGGGTGTCTCATAACGTCACCAAAAGTTAATCTACGAATGGATCGTGCACCACGGATCACGGCGCGGTTGTGGACAACCTGCGCGCACGAGATGCCACGGTGCGGGCTTGTGCATAGTGCTCCATGAGCTGGTCACACACGGCGTTCCACGTGCGAGTCTGCACGGTGGTGTAGGCGGTGCGGGAGAAGGCGGCGCGTTTGGCGTTGTCACCCGCGAGATCCAGCACGCGATCGCGGAGCATCTCGGTGTCACCGGGCTTGTAGAGCCAGCCGTTGCGGGACGAATCAACCAGGTCCACGGGCCCACCGCGGCCCACGGCCACGACGGGTACGGCGCTGGCCATGGCTTCCTGGATTGTCTGGCAGAACGTCTCGTGTTCACCGGGGTGCACGAACACGTCCAGGGAGGCCATGGCGGTGGCCAATTCGTCACCGTCCAGGAAACCCACGAAGTACGCATTGGGGAGCAGCATGCGGAGCTTCTCCTTCTCCGGCCCCGAGCCCACGATCACCGGTCGGGTATCGGGCAGCGAATCCAGGACCACGAGATCCTGCACCTGCTTTTCGGGAGCCAAGCGCCCCACGTAACCCACGAGCTTCCGGCCGCCGCCCACCCGTTCGCGCCATTCGTGATCGCGCCGAGCCGGGTTGAAGCGGCGGGTGTCCACGCCGCGTCGCCACATGCGCACGCGTTGCACACCGTGTTCATGCAGCGACGAGATGGACGCCGTGGACGGCGCCAAGGTCACAGTCGAACTGTTGTGCATGTTTCGCACGTGGCTCCACAGCACGTTCTCCAGGACCGGGGCACCGTAGCGGGCCGCGTATCCGGGAACGTCGGTCTGGTAAATGGAGACGCACGGTAAGCCCAGATTCTTGGCGGCCTGGATGGCCTGCCAGCCCAGGACGAAGGGGGAGGCCACGTGCACGACGTCTGGTTGGAAGCGGGTCAGGATGCGCTGCATGCGTGCCACCGTGCAGCTGGCGACCCGGACGTCGGGGTACCCGGCGAGGGGGATGGACGCGATGCGTTGAACTCTGATCCCGTCCATGGAGTCCACGGAGCCCAGGGCTCCGAGTTTTTCGTAGGTCGGTGCGATGACCATGGCTTCGTGACCCTGGGCCCGGAGGTACTCCAGGACTCGAACCACGGAATGCGTCACGCCGTTGATGTGGGGGAGGAACTGTTCGGCAACCACTGCGATTCTCACAATTAATACTGTGGCCGTCGCGGGTCACCGGTTCTTCACGCCAGGGTGACCTGTCGGTGAAGTCTGGGCCAACTCCGGTGGGGACGTGGAAAGATGGAGGTGATGAACTTCCCCACCTTTTCCAACACCCTGTCCGGGGCGCGCGAGCGGCTGCAACGCAACCGCCACGGTGACCCCGAGAGCTCGCCCGCCACATCGCCATCGGCCGACTCCAACCGGAGGGGCCCGGAGGACGGGTTCCCCATGCCCTTGTGGCTGCAGGGAGTCATTGAACTCCTGGCGGTGGCCGCCATCAGCTTGCTGCTCACGGGGTTGCTGATGGCAGCCGTCTGGCTGGCTGGTGGTTTTGATTCCTTGGGCGTCCTGGGCGGCCTTCAACTCGCGGGTCAGGTGTGGTTGGTGGCCCATTGCACGCCGTTGACCATGGCGGCCATCCAGGGCATCGACGTGTCCACCGGCGGCGGCACTCTCACCTTGGTGCCCTTGGGGCTCACGCTGATTCCGTTCGGGCTCGCGGTCATTGCGGGTCGCCGAATCGCGCGCGCGTGTTGGCGGGGGCAGTTCCTCAAACCATTCTTTGCCGGGATGATCACGTACGCGCTCGTCGGGGCGTTGGTGGCCCTGGTGAGCAGCACGGAACACGTCTCCGCGAGCGTGCTGGCGGGCGCGCTGTTCCCGTTGATCCCGGCCGGTCTGGGCACCCTGGTGGGCGGGTGGAGCGTCTCGCGTTCCTTGGCCGCCGTCTTGGGCGCCGACGCCGCATCATGGATCCAGCGCACCAGCCAGTATTCACGCTGGGCCGGTTCCTACGTGTGGGCCGTCGTCCGTGCCGGTTTCCTGTCCGCGGTGGCTGTCATAGCGGCCGGAGCGTTGCTCACCGTGCTGGCGCTGGTGTGGAACTGGGACGGCATCATCGCCGTCTATCAGGAACTGGGTACGGGCGCGGCCGGGGATACCGCTCTGAGCGCCCTGCAGTTCGGGTACCTGCCGAACATGGTCGTGTGGGCTGCGGCGTGGGCCAGCGGCGCGGGTTTCTCCGTGGGGGAGGGGACACTCACCTCACCCTTCGCGAACTCACTGGGTGCGCTACCGCAGTTCCCGCCGTTTGCAGCCCTACCGGAGGGCGATCCGTGGAGCTACGCGTCGGCCGTGGTGGTGCTGCCGGTCCTGGCCGGTGTGCTCGCGGGTTGGTGGTTCCTGCGCGAAGGTGAGAACCACCTGGACGACTGGATGGCCATCCGCTTGCCCATGCGATGGTTCACGTTCATCCTGTCCACGCTGCTGACGGTGGCGTTCATTGCGGCGATCGGCGCGGGTCTTGTGGCGATGTTGGCGTGGCTGTCTCACGGGTCATTGGGCCTGGGAAGGCTCACGGACATCGGCCCCGATCCCTGGCACGTGTTCTTGTGGACCGGCGCCGAGATCACCGCCGGTGGTGCCATCGGGTACGTCCTGGGGCCGTGGCTCGAACGCGAGGGTTACCGGAAGAACCCCTGGAACAGTTCCCTGGAGGATTCATCCGCCAGCGATACGGAAACGGAGGGCCCGGAAGGCCTCGACGGAGAAGCAACGGGATCCGCACGAGACGCCAAACGGGCCGCGAAGGCACAGGCCAAGCAGGCCAAGAAGGCGGAAGCTCGGGAGAAGCGGGCTGCCAAGAAATCAGCGAAACGCAAGGCCGTCCGGCTGGCAGTTCCCGGAGCGGACGATCAGTCGGCGCAGGATCCGGTGCGATCACCGGCTGAGCACCACGCAGGTGCACAGCCCGCATCGCGGGCGGAGCATCGGTCACGACCCGTGGCGGACGGGACGGACCCAGCGACCGGGCCGAGCGGCGTCGTCGATCGGAACCAGACTGCTCCCTGGGGCGCGAACGGGTCGACCGCGGTGACCGCTCAGGAGGCGGGCGACGCAGACTCGGCCGTGACGGACGGTGACGGCGTGGCCGTGTTCGACGGGGCGTCGGTGGACTCCCGTGATCCGGACGGCGCGGGGGGCTCCGTGGTTGCCGGCGACTCGGACGGCGTGGCGGCCGGCGACGATTCCGCGGGACCGGTCTCCAACTCCGATCCGGAAAGGTGATTCCAGATATTGTCCGTGAGTTGTCGCTGACAGTGACTCGTTGACGAGAGCGTCAGGGCCGAATCCACGCACTCTTGGTACACCTGCGAGGCCGGCCACACGGCGAGCCGCGCGCCTCCTCCGAAAGCATTGAACGCGCCCCACACAATGGCCAGAATGGCCAGGAACGTGATGAAGAACCGCGAGGTGACCTTGCGGGACGTACTCAGGGCCACGATGCCCAGCACCACGCCCGCCAGTGCCATGATCACTCCCACGGCCGTGGACCACACGTGGCCGGTGACGAGTGCGGAGGACAGCAACGCGAGCGCCGCTGCCAGACCGGAAAGCCTCAAACGGGAGGACGCGTGTGCTGTGTCTGGGCTTTCGGAATCCTGCATGATCTCCACTGTAAGGCAGCGACCCGGTCGGGGCGGACCGCGGAAAATCGTTAGCATGATCGGTATGCGACTCGTGGTCATGGTTTCCGGTTCCGGGACAAATTTGCAGGCAATCATCGATGCGCTCCACAAGGGCGACGTGGACGTGGACATCGTCGCGGTCGGCGCGGACAAACCGTGCGTCGGCCTGGAGCGCGCGGAGGCCGCCGGGATCGACACGTTCCTGGTTCCGCTGGCGAATTACCCGGAGCGCGAGCAGTGGAATCGGAGCCTGGAACGAGCCATCGCCAACTACAACCCTGACCGTGTGGTGTTCGCCGGATTCATGCGCATCGTGGACGCCCAACTGGTGGAGCGCTTTGCCGGCAGAATCATCAACACCCACCCCTCGTTGCTGCCTTCGTTCCCGGGCGCCCATGCCGTGCGGGACGCCATGAACTTCGGCGTGAAAGTCACCGGTGCCACCGTGCACGAGGTCGTGGCGGACGTGGATGCCGGTCCTATCCTGGCCCAGGTGGCCGTGCCGGTGCAGTCCGAGGACACCGAGGAGAGCCTGCACGAACGCATCAAGTCCGCCGAACGCGGACTCCTCGTCAACGCCCTTGCGGCGCTGAGCCGTGAAGTTAACTTTGATCTGCCCATCGAGGAGCAGTCGTAGACTTTCTCGTGGCGTCGGCGCCATCCACCCACCCCAACCTCTCCTGGAGTTTTTGTGAATTCGATTCAGCTGGACCGTGTACCCCTCAAACGCGCATTGATCTCCGTGTACGACAAGACCGGTCTGGAGGAGTTGGCGCGCGGCCTGCACGAGGCCGGGGTGAGTATCGTCTCGACCGGTTCCACGGCCCAGCGGATTTCCCAGGCGGGTGTGCCCGTCACTGAGGTTTCCGAGGTCACCGGTTTCCAGGAATGCCTGGACGGCCGCGTCAAGACCCTGCACCCGCGTGTGCATGCCGGCATCCTTGCCGATCGCCGCAAGCAGGAGCACACCGACCAGTTGTCGGAGCTCGAGATCGAGCCTTTCGACCTGGTGGTCGTGAACCTCTACCCGTTCGTGGACACCGTGCGTTCCGGCGCTGCCCAGGACGACGTGGTTGAGCAGATCGACATCGGTGGTCCTTCCATGGTGCGCGCGGCGGCCAAGAACCACGCCGCAGTGTCCGTGGTCGTGGATCCCGCGAGTTACCCGGATGTGATCAATGCGGCGCAGGGCGGTGGCTACGACCTCGCCGCGCGTCAGAAGCTCGCGGCCACCGCGTTCGCGCACACCGCCGCCTACGACACCGCGGTGGCCACCTGGACCGCCCAGCAGTTCGAATCGGATTCCACCGCGAACTTCTGGCCGCCCTATGCCGGTCTCGCGTTCCAGCGCGCAGAGTCCCTGCGCTACGGCGAGAACCCCCACCAGAAGGCCGCACTGTACGTCGACGACGCCGCTTCGCCGGGTATCGCACAGGCCGAGCAGCTTCACGGCAAGGCCATGTCCTACAACAACTTTGTCGACGCAGACGCCGCCCTGCGCGCCGCCTACGACTACGACAAGCCCGCCGTGGCCGTGGTCAAGCACAACAACCCGTGCGGCGTGGCCGTTGCGTCCCCCGGGGCCACGGATCCCATTGCTGACGCCCACCGCAAGGCGCACGCGTGTGACCCGCTGTCCGCGTACGGCGGCGTGGTCGCTGCCAACCGCCCCGTGAGCGCCGCAATGGCCGAGACCCTCAAGGGCATTTTCACGGAAGTCGTTGTGGCCCCGAGCTTCGAGCCGGCCGCGCTGGAGATCCTGCAGGCCAAGAAGAACATTCGTTTGCTCGAACTTCCCGAAGGTTTCGGTCGCGATCCGCTTGAATACCGTGCCGTGTCCGGAGGGGCACTGTTCCAGCAGGCCGACCGCCTGGACGCACCCGGTGACGACCCAGCGAACTGGACCCTGGCCGCCGGAGAAGCGGCGGACGAGGAGACTCTGGCGGACCTCGAATTCGCGTGGCGCTCGCTGCGCGCGGTGAAGTCCAACGCCATCCTGCTCGCCCATGACGGCGCGTCCGTTGGGATCGGCATGGGCCAGGTCAACCGCGTGGATTCCTGCAAGCTCGCCGTGGAACGCGCCGACTCGCTCGCCGAGGACGGTGCCCAGCGCGCCCGAGGTGCCGTGGCGGCGTCGGACGCGTTCTTCCCGTTCGCGGACGGGCTGCAGGTGTTGTTGGACGCCGGTGTGCGTGCCGTGGTGCAGCCGGGTGGTTCGATCCGCGACGAAGAGGTGGTCGCAGCCGCCCAGGCTGCCGGTGTGACCATGTACTTCACCGGAGCGCGGCACTTCTTCCACTGAGCCGATTCACGGTAGTAGAGCCCAGGAACGGGCTCTGACGGACCGAGGGCGCGGCACCCGATCCGGGTGCCGCGCCCTCGGCGTCGATCGGCCTCGGGACTAGAAGACCGAGAGGGTATGCAGATACCGTTCCTGAATGTCCTGCAGCGAACCACCAGCATGGGATGTGCCACCCGTGGCCTCCGAAATCTCCTTCAGGTCCTGCGGAGGCTCACCGTCGGTAATGGCCAGCGTCACGATGTAGACGGGCTTCTCCCGGTCCTGTTCCTGTTTGAGTGTGCGGACCAACTCGTTGAGGTCCTCTGCATCCCCGCGCGTGTCCGTACCGTCACTGATGAGCACCACGGTGTTCACCGCTCCGTCGCGGAAGTTCTTCTGCACCTCCCGGAACGCCGCCAGGGCGGTGGGATACAGCCCGGAGTCGGAGTCCTTCGTGAAGTCGGCGCCGGCCAGAGCGTCCTGGATCATTTGTCGTTGCGGGGATCCGTGCACGTACTCGTCCATGCGACGGATCGGGACCAGCTACTGGTAGGGCTTGTCCGCGCCGTCGGCGGCCGGGGAGGTCCACAAACCGACCGAATCCCGGGTGGGGATGAACCGCGTTCGAATTACCGTGGAATCCACCGCGGTGCGCCAATACGAACGGTCGGCGTCCGGGTTCTCGCGCCCCATGCTCTCCGAGGCATCCAGCACGTACAACGCGTTGTGGGGAGACGTCTGCCGGGACCACGTGGTCATCAACCGCTGCCACGGCACCTCGTCCTCCACCTGTAGTCGATGGGAGGACGCAGCCGAACGTGCGTCCGGTAGCCGGCGCCCGTCGACTCCGCGCAGGTGGTGCTCCGACAAGACCTCTCTCCCACGCTCCGAGCCCAGGTACGTGGCGATCTCCTGGGCCGCCTGGGCAATCGTTTCATTGCGACGCGCGGCTTCCGAAGGAACCAGTAGGGGGTAGTCGAGCAACCACGCACCCGAGTCGGGAACCAGCGCTCGCACCTGATCACCCTGTGGATGTGTCTCGACGAAGTCCAGGAACCCCTTTTCGGACACCACCACGTTACGGGATTGGCTTACGGACGCCTCGAGCAGATCAATCTCGTTCGAGGTGGAGTGGCCGGATTCACCAGATACGGTGCGAGCGATCATGGCACGGTTCAACTGCTGCTTGGAGACCGTATTGTTCTGCACCTCGGCCACGGCGGAACGTGTAGCCGCGTGCGCCGCACTGTCATTCAAGGGATTGCCCATCACGACCGAGTTGTCGGCAATGACGTCCGTCCAGGTGGTGAAGTCCCTGGTGTGCTCGGGGGCCACGACGACCGGTGAAGACGTCGCCAAGGATTCGGTGTGGACCGTGAATCGATTGGTTTCCGAGGTGGTGGGGAAAAGGGCACTCGAGGACGGGATCCATAACCCAGCCGACATGTCCTGGTGGGGTTCGGTGTGGCTGTCGGGATTCTCGCTCTGCTCAGTGGTGTCCAGGACGATGCACGATTCCGGGTCCACGGGCTTGTCCCGCAGGATCTGCGCCATGCTCTGGTCCGTGACGACCGGTACACGCTGGGTACTGTCGCATTCGACCGGCACGGTGGGACTCGTGGACTGTTGAGCGGTGTCGAAGACCACGAAGCCCAGGCCCATGCCACCCAGGAGCAGAATCGCCAACCCACCGGCCACGGCGGTGCGGCCACTACGACGGGTGCGTTCGGCGTCGCGCCGAGCACGGCGAGTGCTCTGGACGTTCATGCTGTCCCCCTCGGCCCATTGATACGACAACCCCATCGATTATTGCCTGTGCGCGTCATGCAGGAAGCTTTGTGTCCTAGTTAGGTAACAAGTGACCACCAAAGTGTGGACAGTTCTCCGAGTGGATGGTGTTCGGGCGTTGGCTACCTTTGAAGCTGAGCACCCGCGGGGTGTTCAGCCGGGGAGGGTGGTCTTGGGCGGACCGTTCGCCGCGGTATCAATATTGCTGCTTTAGGGGGCGCAAGATCTCATGAAAAATCGTTTTGCACGCGCGGGCGCTGCCGTTGTCGTCGCCGCTGGTTTGACCTTCGGTGCGGCCGCACCTGCCCAAGCCTTCTCGTGGTTCGGTCCGGGTTACACCTACCCTTCGCACTCGGAATGGTCGATTCCCACTTGCCAGGGCACTGGTGAGTTCGGTTCATTCTTCAACCGGAACTTCAACAGCCACATTGGCGACTTGAACAACTTCTCCGCCACGGCGAACGACATCTACTCCAACACGTTCTCCAGCCCCAAGGGTTTCCTGACGAGCGTGGCGTACACAGTGACGCAGCCCATCAACTTCTTGGCGTACCCCACCCTGGACCTCGTGGGCCACGGCCAAGCCACGGCTCAGTCGAGCTGCTGATACCTCAACAATGCGAACGCGTTCAGCGTTCCAGACGAACGGGACCCCGCTTGCTCACGCAAGCGGGGTCCCGTTCGTTGCTGCTAACGGTCTGCTACTGGCCGTTGATCTTCCGGTGTTCGCGGGAGAGTTCCATGTAATGTTCGGCGTTCTGACGGACGGCTGTTCGCTCGTCCTCCGTGAGTTCGCGGCGGACCTTTCCGGGCACACCCGCGACCAACGAGCCGGGCGGAACCCGCGTGCCTTCCAGCACCACGGCGCCGGCCGCAATCAAGCTTCCGGTTCCGATCACTGCACCGTTGAGCACCGTCGCGTTCATTCCCACGAGCACCTCGTCCTCCAGGGTGCAACCGTGCACCACGGCGCCGTGGCCCACGCTCACGCGCTCGCCAATGGTGCAGGGGTGGCCGGGGTCGGAATGGACCGACACGTTGTCCTGGAGATTCGAGTTCGCACCCAGCCTCAGTGGGGAGCGATCACCACGCATCACGGCGCCGTAGAAGACTCCCGCACCATCCCTGACCTCCACATCACCGATCAGGGTGGCGTTGGGGGCAATGAAAGCGGTCTGGGCAACCGTTGGTTCGTGGTTACCGTAGGGGAGGCGGACGTGCGGTCCTGCACCGGTGGATTCACTGTGTGTCATGGCGCACAGTTTATCCACCGGGGGCGTGCGCTACCGGGACCTACCGTACGTCGTTACCGTCCGACACGGACTGCCGACGGAGCCGGGCCAGGGCCTTCTCGGGTCGGCGGGACGCGCGGTGCTTGAGGGACACGGAGATCTTCTGTCCGCCCTTGAGCACGTACTCGGCGCCGTTGACGTGGATGGTCACGGGGCCCGCCTTGGACGAGGTGCCCTCCAACTCCAGGATGTCCTGGTCGATGGAGACCTCGATGACCTGTCCCCGGTACAGCACCGTGAAGTCAACGGCCTGTAGCTCGCGCGGCAGGGTGGGTCGGAATTCCAGCCAGTCGCCACGCACACGCAATCCTGCGTACGCGCGGGTGATCACGTCCACGGATCCGGCCATGGCGCCCAGGTGGATGCCCTCGCCGGTTGTTCCACCCTGTGTGTCGTCCAGGTCGACCATGAGAGCGTCCTGGAAGGAGCCCCACGAGCGATCAGGGTCCAACCACGCGAGAACCGCGGCGTTGACCACGCGGGACAACGAGGAGCCGTTGGAGGACCGCGCGATGTAGTGGTCCACGGTGCGCTGCACGGTGTCGTGGTCGATCGAGTAGCCCATGCGCTCGAGCTCTTCGATCAGACCCTCAGGACCCAGCAGGTAGACCAGCATGATGGTGTCAGCCTGCTTGGTCAGCTTGTAGTTGTTGGTGAGGTCGCCCTCGTTCTCCAACAACAGGTCCAACCGGCCGATGTTGTGGTACTTGCTGCGGTAGAAGTCCCAGTCGAGCTCTGCCAACTGGTCGTAGCCCTCGAATTGGGAAATGGTGCCGTCCGCGTTGAAGGGAACGTACATGTGCTTGGCCATGTTCAACCACGTCTGCACCTCCTGGCCGGAGATCTCGAACCGGGATTCGAGTTCTTCACGCTGGTGCTCGACCATGTCGTTGAAGATGTGCGCCGAGTGCCGGAACAACCACGAGGCCAGAATGTTGGTGTACGCGTTGTCCTTGAGTCCTCCGCCGTGCTGACCCGCGGGGCCGTCGTGGTACTCGTCCGGACCCATGACACCGGCAATGTGGTATTTGCCGTCATGGGAGTCGTACTCGGCCAGCGATGCGAACAAGCGGGTGATGCCGATGATCAGCTCGGAACCGTGACCGGAGAGCCAATCGATGTCACCGGTGGATTCGTAGTACACCCAGGCGTTGTAGGCGATGGCCAGGCCCACGTGGAACTGGCGCCAGGAATTGTCCGGCAACCAGCGGCGCGAATGGTGGTTGTACAGTTCGGGCGGGGTTTCCTCGCTGCCGTCCGAGCCTGACTGCCACGGGAAGGCCGTGCCGTAGAGTCCGAGCTCCTGAGCGCGGTGCCGGGCCATGGCCAGGCGGCGCCACCGGTAGGACAGCAGTGAGCGGGTCACGTGCGGGTGGCGCATGTTGACCACGGGCAGGATGAACAGCTCGTCCCAGAAGATGTGGCCGCGGTAACCCTCACCGTGCAGGCCGCGCGCGGGAACACCGGCGTCACGCAGGGAGAGGTGCGGCGCGAGCGTCTGCGCAGTGTGGAACAAGTGGGTGCGCATGGCCAGCTGGGTACTGCGGGATTCGGCGGAGTCCTCGGCGGCATCGAGGGTCACCTCGTAACGGTCCCACAGGCGGGCCCATTCGATCTCGTGCGAAGCGAGCAGCTTGCGGACGCCAAACGGAGTGCGGTCCAGCTCGGACAGCGCGCCCTCCCGCGGGGAGCTAATGGCGGCGTCGCGGCTGGTGACAACCGCGGTCGTGCTGTCGATAACCACGGGTTGATCGGTCGTGACCTGTAGCAGGTGGCGTCGGAACTCGATGCCGCCGGGGCGAACCTCGCGGCGTTCGCTACTGGGCACGTCACTCTCGACCCGCGTGCGCTGGGCCATGGCGATCTCGATCTTCGACTGCGACGTGCGCACCAGCGAGAGCAGGGTTTCGTGCTCGTCCGGAAGGGTGGTCGACTCGAGCAGCATGAGGTGGTGGGAGTTCAACTCCTTGTACTCCGCCACGCCGCTGTTGGTCACGGTGGGATCAATACCCGTGCGGACGTGCAATCGGCCCGAGTAGTTGCGGGGGATCAGAGTGGTCTCCTGAGCGCCCAGGTGGCGATAGCGCAGGGACACCAGACGCCGCTGCACCACATCCAGGCTACGGATGGAACCGTCCGGGCGGGGTTCGGGATCGCTCAGGGTCAGGGATCGGGTCAGCAGACCACGGCGCAAATCCAAGGCCACGTGCTCCTTGGAGGGGCGCAGGCCGCCCTCGGACCACCACTCGCCCTCGGCGAAGCGCAGGTCCAGGTGCAACCAGTTGGGGGTGTTGACCATGGATTCGTGTTCGGCATCTCGGCCGTTGATGTTGCTCTGCACCCGATTGAACACGCCGGCCAGGTAGGTGCCGGGGTAGTGAACGTCGTTCGCGGGAAATTCACTGGCCGCGCCGCGCACGCCCATGTAGCCGTTGGCCAGGGTCAGCATGGTCTCGCGGCGCGATTCGTTGGCGGGATCGAACCCCTCGAAGGCGAGGGTCCACGGGTCGTCACGCAGGGCGCCGAGATCCAGCTCTCCCACGTCGTTGAGCACAATGTTTGCCCCCGCGCGGTAGAGCCGATCGCGAGCGCTGTCTCGGTTGATGCCCACGACCAGGCCGAAACCGCCGGCGACACCCGCCTGCACGCCGGCCACGGCGTCCTCGACGACCACCGAGTTCTCGGCGGGAACGTTCAACAGACGCGCACATTCCAAGAAGGTGTCCGGGGCTGGTTTGCCGGGCAGGTTCTGCTGGGCGGCCATGTTGCCGTCCACGATTTCGTCGAAGATCTCCGACAGCCCGGCGGCCGCCAGGACCACGCCGCTGTTGCGGCTGGCGGTGACCAGACCCACGGGGACCCCCGCGTCCTGCAGGCGTTCGATGAGCGCCACGGTGCGGGGAAACACCCGTACGCCGTGTTCCTTGAGTTCAGCGTGGAAGAAGCCGTCCTTGGTGGCCGCCTGTCCCTGAACGGTCCAGTCTCCGGCCTTGGGCTCCTCGTCGTTGCGGGCTTCGGGCAGCATGGCACCGCGGGCCGCGAGCAGCGCGCGGACGCCGTCCTCGCGACGTCGTCCGTCCACGTAGGTGCGGTACTCACCCAGGGGATCGAAGGGGGAACGATCTACTTGGCCACCCGGTTCGGCGGGTTCCAGCCGCTCGTCGACCAGAATGGCGTCAAAGAGCTGTTGCCACGCGCGGGCGTGCACGCTGGCGGTGTCCGTGACCACGCCGTCCATGTCGAAGATGACGGCTGAGTAGCGGGTCCGCAGCACATCCACCGGGGCCGAAGGAGCGTGGTCCTCCGTGATCCGGGGCATGGAAGCGGTGAACGGGGCGGTGGGCAGAACGTTCACAGCGCAGTAACTCCTTGGACGGATCGAACTCGATCCGAGGTGGTGAAACGGGGGTCAGGAACATGTTAAGGAAACACTCGTCACGGTGAAATGGAAAGTAGCCCGCAAACAGTGTGTTCCTCACGTCGGTGTGCTAGGCAACCTCAAAAGTGTACGAGCATACCTGCCCGTGTACCAGTGGGTAGAGCGTGGTTTCTTACACAGTTGTGCACCGACATCCTTGCGAGCGGGCTCGGGGCTATGCTGGACGCGACCCCCTCCCGCGCCAATAGAAGGTGGAGCATGACGGAATCTCTGGGACAGTCAGTCACCAATCAGCCGCTGTCCGAGGTCGACCCGGACGTATCACGGGCCATTGACCAAGAATTGGGGCGTCAGCGCTCCACGTTGGAAATGATCGCTTCAGAGAATTTCGCGCCGCGCGCCGTTCTCGAAGCGCAGGGCTCCGTGCTCACCAACAAGTATGCAGAGGGCTACCCGGGCCGCCGCTATTACGGCGGCTGCGAATACGTGGACGTCGTGGAGAACCTGGCCCGCGACCGCGCGACCGCGTTGTTCGGGGCCGAACACGCCAACGTGCAGCCCCACTCGGGTGCACAGGCCAACACCGCCGTGATGGCAGCTCTCATGCAGCCCGGTGACACCTTGATGGGCTTGTCCCTGGCTCACGGTGGTCACCTGACCCACGGCATGAAGATCAACGTGTCCGGCAAGCTCTACAACATTGCCGCGTACGAGGTTGATCCGGACAGCTACCGCATTGACATGGACAAGGTGCGAGAGACCGCACTGGAAGCCCGTCCCAAGGTGATCGTGGCCGGCTGGTCCGCGTACTCACGCCAGCTGGACTTCGAGGCGTTCCGTTCCATCGCGGACGAAGTGGATGCAAAGCTGTGGGTCGACATGGCCCACTTCGCCGGTCTGGTGGCCGCAGGGCTGCACCCCAACCCGGTGCCTCACGCCCACGTGACCACCTCAACCGTGCACAAGACGCTGGCGGGTCCGCGTTCCGGTGTGATTCTGTCCACCGAAGAATTCAAGAAGAAGATCGATTCCGCAGTGTTCCCGGGTCAGCAGGGCGGACCGCTCATGCACGCCATTGCAGGCAAGGCCGTGGCCTTCAAGATCGCCGCGTCCGAGGACTTCGCCGAACGTCAGCGCCGCACCATCGAAGGTGCCCAGATCCTCGCCGAGCGCCTGAACGCACCGGATGTCGCAGAGCACGGCGTGTCCGTGCTGACCGGCGGCACCGACGTGCACCTGGTGATCGTGGACCTGCGCAACTCGGAGCTGGACGGCAAGCAGGCCGAAGACCTGCTGCACCAGGCGGGCATCACCGTGAACCGCAACGCGGTTCCGTGGGATCCCCGCCCGCCCATGACCACTTCGGGTCTGCGCATCGGCACTCCCGCACTGGCCACTCGCGGTTTCGGCGCCAAGGAATTCGAAGAGGTCGCGGACGTCATCGCCGCAGCCCTCAAGCCCGGCGCGGACGTCGATGCCCTGCGCAAGCGCGTTGACGCCCTGACCGAGCAGTTCCCGCTGTACCCCGGCCTTGAGGAATGGTGAGGATGACCGCTCAGATTTTGGACGGCAGGGCCACCGCGGCCGCCATCAAGTCCGAACTCGCCGAACGCGTGAAGGTGCTGGCCGACAAGGGTCGCGTTCCGGGACTGGCCACCGTGCTGGTCGGTGACGACCCGGCGTCGCACTCCTACGTAGCGGGCAAGCACCGTGACTGCGAGCAGGTGGGGATCTCCTCGATCCGCAAGGAACTGCCCGCGGACGTCTCACAGGAGGACCTCGAGAAGGCCATCGACGAGCTGAACGAGGACCCGGCCTGCACCGGGTACATCGTGCAGTTGCCGCTTCCCGATCAGATCGACACGAATGCGATCCTGGAACGGATTGATCCGGCCAAGGACGCGGACGGTTTGCATCCCACCAACCTGGGGCGCTTGGTGCTCAACGTCAATGAGCCCATGACCTCGCCGCTGCCGTGCACGCCCGCCGGAATTGTTGAGCTGTTGGATCGGCACGGCGTGGAGCTCAAGGGCAAGCACGTGGTGGTGGTTGGCCGCGGTGTCACCGTGGGTCGCCCCATCGGGCTGCTCCTGACCCGCCGCGAGATCAACGCGACCGTCACGCTGGCCCACACCGGCACACAGAATCTGGGTGAGTTGCTCGCTCAGGCTGATGTGGTGGTGGCCGCTGCCGGTCGACCGCACATGATCAAGGCCGACCAGATCAAGGACGGCGCGGTACTGCTGGACGTGGGCGTCTCGCGCATCGAGGACCCGGAGACCGGCAAGAAGAAGCTCACCGGTGACATAGATCCCGCCGCGGCGGAGAAGGCCTCGTGGCTTTCCCCCAACCCCGGGGGAGTGGGGCCCATGACCCGCGCCATGTTGCTCGTCAACGTGGTCGAGTCCTGCGAACGCGCCGAGGGCATCCTGCAGTAAAAGAGGTCGGCCTCGCGTAACGCACGGCCCACCACACGCATAGCCCACCACACGCACGCCGACGCCGCGCCGCCCACGGGTAGCGCGGCGTCGGCGTGTGTGCGGTTCCTATTCGGTGGGAATCTGCTGGAGCGGACCGGTGGCGGGGCCGGGCGGCTTGGGGCGCCGGTGGTCGAGCAGAGCGATCACGAACGCGATCACCAGGACCCCCACGATGGCCAAGAAACTGGCGGTGAAGGCCGTGTCCCAGTCGGAGCGAGCCAGCACGCCGAAGGCCACGGCGGTGATCACGGCCGTGCCCACGGCGGTGCCCACGCGCTGGCCGGTCTGCATCACCCCGCCCGCGGCACCGGCGAACTTGAGCGGCACCTCCGAGAAGCTCAGGGTCTGGTTGGGCGGCATCACGGAGCCCTGGCCCACGCCCACCAGGACGAGGGTGAGGTAGAGCCACGCGATGTTCCAGTCGAAGTGCACCACGCCGTAGATCACGCCGATGGTCGTCAGCAGACCGGTCATCGCGCAGGCAATGCCGACCAGGATGACTCGGCGGCCGAAACGCAGTACGCCGCGTCCGGCCAGCGGTGCCACGACCGCGGACATCAGCGCCGCGGGCAGGCTCAACATGCCGGCCTCGAGTGCGGTGCGACCCAGTCCCTGCTGCACGTACATGGCCAGCACGACCCACACGCTGGTCATGCCCAGGAAGTACACGGTGATCATGGCGGAGCCGTAACTGAAACTGGCGATCCGGAACAGGTCCAGATCCACCATGGGTTCGTGGCCGCGGGACTTGTAGCGCGCCTCCCACCGGGTCCATGCGAAGAGCAGCAGCGCGCCCAGCAGCAGGGATAGCCACACGAGCGGTCCCAGGCGGGATTCCACGAACGGGAACAACAGCGCCAGGATCCCCAGACCGAACAGCACGACCCCAACGGGGTCCATGTCCACCCGGCCGGGCTTGCGTTTCTGCCGTGGCAGCCACAGGGCCGCGAGCAGGAGGGCCACCGCTGCGGTGGGCACATTGATGAGGAACGTGGCGCGCCACCCGGCACCGTCACCCAAGGCACCGATCAGGAAGCCACCGAACGCGGGGCCGATGGCCACGGCGACACCCACCACCGCACCGAGCATCCCGAAGGCCTTGGCGCGGGCGGGACCGTGGAAGTACTGCTGGATCATGCCCACGCTCTGCGGATTGATCAAACCGGAGCCGAGTCCCTGAGCCACACGCCCGATGTTCAGCACCGTGGTGTTCGGTGCCAACCCTCACACCAGGGACGCGACCGCGAACAAAATGATGCCTGCCATGAAGAGCTTGCGGCGACCGAAGATGTCGCCCGCCCGGCCGCTGGCCACGAGCAATACGCCGAAGGCCAGGGCGAAACCGGTGAGCACCCACTGCAGTGCGGAGGAACTGGCATGCAGGTCCGCCTGGATCGCGGGAAGTGCCACGTTCACGATGGACACGCTGACCAACGCCATGAAGAGGGGGACCAGAAGGACCCACAGGATCTTGCTGCGCTCGCGCGGGGTCAAAGGTTCCGGCGCGGAAATGGGGCTACTCACTCGATCCTTGATACCCCATAACCGCCCAGGACACTAAGGCCCGGGCCGATGGGTGAGACGGGCGGGCAAAGTCTGAGGGGTCGATTCGTGCGCCGGGGTGGACTTTGAGACAATGTTGCCCATGCAGCCCATTGGATCTTCACAAGCTCAGTTCACGGTCGATCCGCAGAGTGCCAAACGTACTCGCGGTGCTTTCTGGGGCACGATCATCGGGCTCGCGGTGCTGGTGATCATTTTCACCGTGGCACTGCTGCAGGCGGCCAACACCAACTCCGTGCTCGGCTGGATCCTGGCCGGTATCGCACTGGGGTGGCTCATGCTCGCGGTGTGGGCCCTGTCCATGGTTCGCAAGGCCGCCCGCTACGGACGTGATCAGGTCAAGCAGGCCCAGGATCGCTTCGACTCCCAGCACGGCCGCGCACCGGTTGCCGGCGGCGAGGCCGGGTCCGGACAATCTCTGCGTGATCAGAAGCTCGAGCACGGCATGCAGGTCATCCTGGTGCAGTCCAAGGTGGTCAAGGAACAGCTTGCCGAGACGAACCCGGACGCTGAGACCGTTCGGCGCGCACTGGAGACCATCGACATGACCGCGGCCAACGGGCTCAACAGCCTCAAGGAGTCGTCCAAGCCGGTCGACGGTACCGTGGTCGACTGAACCACTCCCACCACTTTTCTCACGACGAGTTTGCTCATCCCGAGTTCTTCCACAGCGAGGTACTGATCTTTCATGGCTGATTCCGCGTCCACGGTTCGCATTGCCACCGTCAACGTCAACGGCATTCGCGCCGCCTACCGCCGCGGCATGGCCGACTGGCTGCAGGGCCGCGACGTGGACCTGCTGTGCCTCCAGGAAGTCCGGGCTCCCGACAAGATCACTCGTGAATTGCTCGACGAGGACGTCTGGCACATTCACCACGCGGAGGCGTCGGCCAAGGGTCGCGCCGGTGTTGCCATCGCTACGCGCCGTGACGCCTTTGATGGTTCACTGTTACCCGTGGCCACCCGCGGTGGGATCGGCGACGAATACTTCGCGGATTCCGGCCGCTGGGTCGAGAACGACATCACCCTGCCCAACGGCGAGACCCTCACGTTGATCTCCGCCTACGTGCACTCCGGCGAGGTGGACACCCCTCGCCAGGTCGACAAGTACAAATTCCTGGACCTGATGATCGACCGTCTCCCCGCGCTGGCCGAGCACAGCGATCATGCGTTGATCGTGGGTGACCTCAACGTGGGTCACACCGAGCTGGACATCAAGAACTGGAAGGGCAACGTCAAGAACGCCGGTTTCCTGCCCGAGGAGCGCGCGTACTTCGACCGCTTCTTCGGTGACCTGGGCTACGTGGATGTGGCCCGATCCCTGGCCGGCGAGGTGCCCGGCCCGTACACGTGGTGGTCCTACCGCGGCAAGGCCTTCGACACGGACGCCGGTTGGCGCATCGACTACCACATGGCCACTCCAGCGCTCGCGTCCCGGGCTCAGTCGGCCGTGGTGGATCGCGCCGCGAGCTACGACGTGCGGTTCTCAGACCACGCACCGCTCGTGGTCGACTACAGCTTCGACTGATTCAGTATTTTTTCGGCGACGACGCCGCTCGGTGACCTTGGCCGCGCAGCCGACCGAGCGGCGTCGTCGCCCGTGACCAGCAATGATTCGCACTAGGTGAAAGAAGCACTCGTGAACGAGCAGACCACCCCCGTATCGACCAAGCCCCGCGTGGTGTCCGGCGTGCAGCCCTCGGCGGATTCCCTGCACCTGGGTAACTATGTGGGGGCGCTGCGTAACTGGGTGTCCATGCAGGACGAGAACGACTGCGTGTTCTTCGTGGCGGATCTGCACTCGATCACCGCGGGGCAGGACCCGGCCACCATGGCCGAGCGCACCCGCGTGACCGCTGCGCAGTACATTGCGGCCGGCATCGACCCGGAGCGTTCCACGCTGCTCATCCAGTCGCAGGTGCCCGAGCACACCCAGTTGTCGTGGGTACTCAACTGCATCACCGGTTACGGCGAGGCTGCTCGGATGACCCAGTTCAAGGACAAGTCTCTCAAGCAGGGCGCGGACAACACCACCGTGGGGCTGTTCACCTACCCGGTGCTGATGGCCGCGGACATCCTGATTTATCAGGCCAATCAGGTGCCGGTGGGGGAGGACCAGCGCCAGCACCTGGAACTCACACGCAACCTGGCCCAGCGCTTCAACGCGCGCTTCGGCGAGACCTTCGTGGTGCCGGACGCCAAGATCCTGACCAACTCGGCCAAGGTCTACGACCTACAGAACCCCATGGCCAAGATGTCCAAGTCCGCAGCCTCCGAGAACGGCCTGGTGCGCCTGTTGGACCCGGCCAAGAAGAACGCCAAGAAGATCAAGTCGGCCGTGACCGATGACGGCAACGTGATCCGTTTCGACCGTGAGGCGCAGCCGGGTATTGCGAACCTGCTGACCATCTACTCCTCGCTCACCGGAGAACCGATCGAGTCCATCGTGGCGCAGTACGAAGGCAAGATGTACGGCCACTTGAAGGTCGGACTGGCCGAGGTAGTCACCGAGACCCTCGACCCCATTCAGCAGCGTGCCCAGCAACTGCTGGACGACCCGGCCGAGTTGGACCGACTCCTCGCCCGCGGTGCGCACAAGGCACGGGAGATGACCTCGGAAACCATCAAGACGGTCTACGACCGCATGGGCTTCCTGCCGGGTGTGTGATCCCATGATGGCCTCGACTAGGCTGAAACTCGCGTGAGACGAGGAGGCCCAGTGCAAAACCAACACAGTTCACCCACGGTCAAGCCGGGGCAGGTTTACGCGGGTGTGGTCATCGAGTTGCCCGAGCCCATGGGCAAGGAGCTCCAGGACTGGCGTGCCTCCTTCGGCGACCCCGTGGCCGGTAGCGTTCCCGCGCACATCACGCTCATGATCGCCGCGCGTGAGGACCGTTGGGAAGAACTGGTGGATCACGTGCGCACCGTGGTGAGCGGTTGGAAGCCCTTCCACGTCGAAATCAACGGGACCGGCACCTTCCGGCCCGTCACTCCCGTGGTGTTCCTGCGCATCGACAAGGGCTATGACGACTGCGTGGCGCTGCACAACCGTCTCAACGATGCCGAACTGGTATCCGCCTCGCCCTTCGAGTTCCACCCGCACGTCACACTGGCCCAGGCCGTTCCTGACGAGCACCTGGACCGAGCCCAGCAGATGCTGCGCACCTATCGGGCCTCGTTCCTGGTGGACCACATCGACCTCTACGAGGGCGACGAGAACGGCCAATGGCACGTGCGCGAACGCATTGCGTTCGCCGGCGATGGCCGCGCCTGACAACGCTCCGCCGCCGGTGGTCCCCCCGATCACCGACCGGCGGGGTCTCACCGCAGAACACCGGAGACTTGCCCGGGTACGGCAGCAACTCGCGGACGACGGCGCGCCGCTGGGTCAGCGACTGGGCGCCCTGGTGGGCTGGGCCTTCGCGCGGCTCATGTCACTTTTCCCCGCTCGGATCATCACGCATTACATGTTTCACGGTGGCCCGCTCATGGCGGCAGGGTTGGCCTATCAGCTGCTCTTCGCGTCCACGGCCTTGCTGGTCATCGGGTTCTCGCTGCTCGGGATGTTCCTGGGTAGGGACTCCGCCCTGCAACAGTCACTCGTGCAGAGCATTGGTCAGGCGGTTCCCGGTCTGCTGGACGTGGGTGACGGTCAAGGGGGAGTGATACCCCTGAGTCTCCTGCAGAACACGGCGCCGTTCACCGTGGCCTCGGGCATTGCGGCCGGTGTCCTGGTGTTCACCGCGTGGCGGTGGATCGCGGGAATCCGCCTGGCCACCCGTCGCATGTTCGAACTACCCCCGGCTCCGGGGATTCCCATAGCCGCCGTGCCGCGCGATCTGGCGTGGTTGGCCGTGATCGGCGTTCTGCTGTTGTCGTCGGCCGCCATCAGCGTGTTCGCCTCCGGCGCCGTGGAGTCCGTGATGCGATGGCTGGAAAGTACGGGGTGGATCGAACCGCAGGAGTGGCTGGACAGCGGCCTCAACGTCGTGATCGCCATCGCCTTGGGATTCCTGGTCGACCTGCTCATGAGCTTCACCCTGGTCCGAGGGGTCTCGCAGCTCAAACTGCACCGCAAGGCGCTGCTGGTGACGGTTCTGGTGGGCGCAATCGGTTCGCAACTGTTGCGCTTTGCCGGCGGCGAGATCATCGCGCGCACCACCAACAACCCCTATCTCTTCTCCTTCGCGGTGCTGGTCGGTGTGCTGCTGTGGTTCAACCTGTACGGGCAGATCCTGCTGCTCGCGGCGGCCGCGGGGGCCGTGGTGCAGGCCGACATTCGCGGCGCGCGAGCACAACCCGAACGGGAGACACGCGCGGTGACCGTCGTGGCGGCGTCGTCCCTGCCGACCGCCTCGCGGGGCCTGGAGCCGTACGGCACGACGCCGGGCGGAGACACTGCCGACGACGCCGCCGAGAGCCTCGCGGGGCGCGAGGGCAGCAGCGCGTTCCGCTCGAACTCGTAGGTATTCCCCCCACCCGAATGCTCCGGTCTCGGGCGCTCCGTCGTCCCGGCGCGCGTTTACCGCAGAAGCCGAACCCGTTCGGTGTAGCGCACTGGAACTGTGACCTGGCCCAGGGGAGAAGGGCACGATTGGACCCAGGGATAGTGCACAGAGCAAAGTGGCCCGGATCCGAATGGATCCGGGCCACTTCACTGACCGTTGCTTACAGTGCGCTGGCGAAGACCGCCTTCTTGACCTCGGCAATGGCCTTGGTCACCTGAATGCCACGGGGGCACGCTTCGGTGCAGTTGAAGGTGGTGCGGCAACGCCACACGCCTTCCTTGTCGTTGAGGATCTCCAGACGCATGTCGCCGGCCTGGTCACGCGAGTCGAAGATGAAGCGGTGTGCGTTCACGATCGCTGCGGGGCCGAAGTACTGGCCGTCGGTCCAGAAGATCGGGCAGGACGAGGTGCACGCCGCGCACAAGATGCACTTGGTGGTGTCATCGAAGCGCTCGCGGTCCTCTTGGGACTGGTAACGCTCGTACGTGGGCTCGTGGTCGTCGTTCACCAGGAACGGCATGATCTCACGGTAGGACTGGAAGAAGGGCTCCATGTCCACGATGAGGTCCTTCTCGCACGGAAGACCCTTGATGGGCTCCACCATGATCGGCTTGTCGAGATCCAGGTCCTTCAGCAGGGTCTTGCACGCGAGACGGTTGCGGCCGTTGATGCGCATGGCATCGGAACCGCACACGCCGTGAGCGCACGAGCGGCGGAAGGACAGCGAGCCGTCCAACTCCCACTTGACCTTGTGCAAGGCATCCAACACGCGGTCGGTGCCGTACATGGTCAGCTGCCACTCGTCCCAGTGGGCGTCCTCGCTGAACTCGGGATCGTAGCGACGCACCTTCAGGGTGACGTCATAGGTGGGGATCGCTTCAGAGGATGATTCCTGCTGAACGTCCTGGTTCTCGTTCTCAGTTACTGCAGTGGACATTAGTACTTACGCTCCATCGGCTCGTAACGGGTAAAGATCACGGGCTTGGTCTCCTGGCGGATACCGGCCGTGGGCGAGGAGGGATCTTCGTAGACCATGGAGTGAAGCATGAACTTCTCGTCATCACGGTCGGGGAAGTCCTCGCGGAAGTGACCGCCGCGCGATTCCTCGCGGTGCAGGGCGGCCACGGACATGACCTTGGCCAACTGCAACAGGAAGCCCAGCTCAACGGCTTCGAGCAGGTCCAGGTTGAAACGCTTGCCCTGGTCCTGGATGGAGATATTGGCGTAACGCTCTTCCAAGGCAGCAATGTCAGCAAGGCACTGCTCAATGGTTTCCGCGGTACGGAACACCTGCATGTTCAGGTCCATCGTGTCCTGCAGATCCTTGCGGATGGCGCCGACCTTCTCGCTGCCGTGGCCACTGCGTGCGTTGTCGAGCAGTGCTTCGGTGCGCTCGGCGGCGTTGTCCGGGATCGGCAGGAACTCTGCGTCGCGAGCGTACTCGGCGGCGTAGATACCGGCGCGCTTACCGAACACGTTGATGTCCAGCAGCGAGTTGGTGCCCAAGCGGTTGGAGCCGTGAACGGACACGCATGCCACCTCACCGGCGGCGTACAGGCCGGGAATGGTGGTCTCGGAGTCCTGGAAAACCTCGCCCTTGATGTCCGTGGGGATGCCACCCATGCAGTAGTGCGCGGTGGGGAACACGGGAACGGGCTCGGTGTAGGGCTCCACACCCAGGTACGTGCGAGCGAACTCGGTGATGTCCGGAAGCTTGGCGTCGATGTGAGCCGGCTCCAGGTGGGTGAGGTCCAACAGGACGTAGTCCTTGTGCGGACCGCAACCGCGACCCTCGCGGACCTCGTTGGCCATGGAACGGGCCACGATGTCACGGGGTGCGAGGTCCTTAATGGTGGGCGCGTAACGCTCCATGAAGCGCTCACCATCAGAGTTACGCAGAATGCCACCCTCACCACGGGCTGCCTCGGACACCAGAATGCCGAGACCCGCCAGGCCGGTCGGGTGGAACTGGACGAACTCCATGTCCTCCAGGGGAAGGCCCGCGCGGAACGCGATGGCCATGCCGTCACCGGTCAGGGTGTGGGCGTTGGATGTGGTCTTGAAGACCTTGCCCGCGCCGCCGGAAGCGAAGATCACGGACTTGGCCTGGAACACGTGCAGTTCGCCGGTGGCGAGGTCGTAGGAGACCACGCCTGCGGGGCGACGACCCTCCGGGGTGTCCACCATGATCAGGTCGAGCACGTAGTACTCGTTGTAGAACTCCACGTTGTGCTTGATGCAGTTCTGGTAGAGCGTCTGCAAAATCATGTGACCGGTACGGTCAGCGGCGTAGCACGCACGGCGAACGGGGTTCTTGCCGTGGTCGCGGGTGTGACCGCCGAAGCGACGCTGGTCGATCTTGCCCTCGGGCGTGCGGTTGAACGGCAAGCCCATTTTTTCGAGGTCGAGAACCGCGTCAATGGCCTCCTTGGCCATGACCTCGGCTGCGTCCTGATCGACGAGGTAGTCGCCACCCTTAACGGTGTCGAACGTGTGCCATTCCCAGTTGTCTTCTTCGACATTGGCCAGAGCCGCGCACATGCCACCCTGGGCTGCGCCGGTGTGTGACCGGGTGGGGTAGAGCTTGGTCAGTACGGCAGTGCGGGCGCGCTGGCCGGATTCAATGGCGGCGCGCATGCCGGCGCCACCGGCGCCGACGATAACCACATCGTACTTGTGAACCTGCATACCAGATGCTCTTTCTATGTGGATGAGTAAGTGAAGTGAACGTGCCCGTTCCGGGTGATCAATAGATCAAGCGGCGAAGCCCTGAGGCTCCGCCGCCCGAGTTATCACACGGTGTGGCAGAAGGAAGCGAGCAGCTCCGGATCGGCACCGGCGGGGCAGGGATCGAAGGTGAAGATCACCAGGGTGCCCAGCAGGATGACGAAGCCCGATGCCAAGAACAGCAGGACCTTCAGCCAGAAACGGGTGACGTTACGCTCGGCGTAGTCGTCGATGATGGTGCGCACGCCGTTGGTGCCGTGGAGCATGGCCAGCCAAAGCATGACCAGGTCCCAGACCTGCCAGAACGGATTGGCCCACTTGCCACCCACGAAACCGAAGTCGATGGCGTGAACGCCTTCGCCGACCATCAGGTTTACGAACAGGTGACCGAACACCAGGACGACCAGCACAATGCCGGACAAGCGCATGAACAACCACGCGAGCATCTCGAAGTTGCTGCGGGAGGCACCGGAACGGTTGTACTTGACGCCGTTCACCTCGAGGTCCCGGCTACGGGGGACCTGGATTTTGGTCTTGAGAGGTGTGCTCACGGAATCAGCCTCCGAATACGATCGACAGGTGGCGGATGAGGAACGGAATCATGACGATGACCCACAGAGCGATGACGCCCCAGAGCAGGCCCTTTTGATTCTTGGTGCCGCCCTTCCAGAAGTCGATCAGGATGATCCGCAGGCCGTTGAAGGCGTGGTAGACGATGGCTGCTACGAGCCCCGCCTCGCCAAGGCCCATGATGGGGTTCTTGTAGGTTGCCATCACCGCGTTGTAGGCCTCGGGCGATACCCGGACCAACGCGGTGTCAAGGACGTGGACCAACAAGAAGAAGAAGATGGCCACGCCTGTAATACGGTGGGCAACCCAAGACCACATGCCGTACTGGCCGCGGTAAAGGGTGCCCCTGGATGAGTTCGCCACGGAATAACCTCCCTGTGTCGCTCGTCGTCGTGCGCACTGGTTTGAACTAAAAAAACGGGATTCGCGCTGCTACACGGCTTAAGCGGAGCCCTGGCTGGCTCTGTCATGGATGATGCGCTATTTCGATCCAAAGATACCAGCCTGCGGGTGAGTTCCTGACAACGTGTCGCTAACCGCACCGGGGCGTAATCCCGCACAATTACGGCACGTTTGTGTGCTCGAATTAACCGTCAGTGCGGGGTTGAAATCAGACCGTCCACAACACAGGCCACGTGTGTGATCACGGGGGATGTCCCTGAGCGCGCCGGGCGGGCCGTAAACTGGCGCTCGTGACTTCGCCATTACAACGATTCCATCCGTTCATCCCCGCCGGTGGTGTGGGTTCGCGGTTGTGGCCGCTCTCGCGAGCGGATGCTCCCAAGTTCCTGCTGGACCTCACCGGATCCGGCTCCTCTTTATTGCGCGCAACCTACGACCGACTCGCGGGACTGTCCGCAGGACCGGTGATGGTCGTGACCGGGCGAAGCCACGCCGGGGCAGTCCAGGAGCAACTGCCAGAGTTGACCGGTGATGACCTGGTGCTCGAGCCATCTCCCAAGGATTCCGCCGCGGCCATCGGTCTCGCGTGCACGCTGATCGCCCGCCGCGACCCGGACGCCATCATCGGTTCGTTCGCGGCCGACCACGTGGTTGAGCCGGCCGAGACGTTCCAAGCGGTCGTTAAAGAGGCGGTGGAAGCAGCAGCCACCGGTCGCATTGTGACGATTGGCATCACGCCGTCCTCTCCGGCCACCGGCTTCGGATACATCAAGGCGGGGGAGTCGCTGGGCCTCGAGCAGGCACCGCATGCACTCACCGTGGAACATTTCGTGGAGAAGCCGGACAAGGACACGGCGCGTGAGTACGTGGCCAGCGGCAACTACACGTGGAACGCGGGGATGTTCGTGGCGCCGGTGGGGCTCATGCTGCAGTACCTGCGACAGAGCGAACCGGAGCTCGCGGACGGGCTGAACGTCATTGCGGATGCGTGGGACACCGACCGCCGCGATGCGGTGGTGGACGAAGTGTGGCCCACCCTGACCAAGACGGCCATCGACTACGCCGTGGCTGAACCCGCAGCGGCCGCCGGCGACGTCGCCATGGTGCCCGGCGATTTCACGTGGGAAGACGTGGGAGACTTCGCCGCGATCAACCGCTTGAACCAGGTGGACCCCAGCGGGGACTCGGACGTTGCGATCCTGGGCAAGAACAATCGTGTGCTCTCTGATGAGTCCTCGGGCATCGTGGTCTCGGACACCGGCCGACTGATCGCCCTGATCGGTGTGCAGGACATCGTGGTGGTGGACACCCCGGACGCACTTCTGGTCACCACGGCCGAACACGCCCAGCGCGTCAAGGACGCCGTGAACTCCCTGAAGAAGAACGGCGACACGGACGTCCTGTAGTCCATGACACAGTCGACGGCGCTGCTCAGCCCAGATCGGGTCTCACGGCGGTACGCTGAAACCCATGTTGGATCTTCCGCTGCCGTCCGCCGATGACATCGGCCTCCCCCCGGCCATCGGGCCATTGCTGTCCCATTACCTTCCCGGGCTGATTGCGTTCCGGCGCGACATCCACAAGCATCCGGAGCTCTCGTACGAGGAGTACCGGACCACCGATCGCATTGTCACCGCGCTCGAGGCGGTCGGGTTGAACCCCGTGCGCTTCTCCGCAACCGGTTGCTACGTGGATGTGGGGCGCGGTCCCGTCATGGTGGGCCTGCGCGCGGACATCGACGCACTCCCCATCCAGGAGAACACCGGCCTTCCGTACGCCTCCGTGAATGACGGCGTGATGCACGCGTGCGGTCACGATGTCCACACGACCATCATGGTGGGCGTGGCCCAGGTGCTCTCTGACCTGCACCGATCCTCACCGTTCGCCGGAACCGTGCGCGTGGTGTTCCAACCCGCTGAGGAAAAGCTTCCCGGCGGTGCGTTGACCATCATCGATCAGAACGTGCTGGAAGGGGTGCCGCGCATGTTCGCGCTGCACTGCGAGCCCAAGGTGGACGTCGGCCACGTGGGAACGCGCATCGGGGCCATCACCTCTGCCTCGGACACCGTGCGGATCGAACTGTCCGGCCGCGGTGGCCACACGTCACGTCCGCACCTGACCGAAGACCTCGTCTACGCGATGAGTCAGATCGCCGTGAATGTGCCGGCCGTGCTCTCGCGCCGGATCGACGTGCGCTCCGGCGTGGCCGTGGTGTGGGGTCAGTTCCATGCCGGCGTGGCGCCGAATGCCATTCCCGTCTCCGGTTTCATGGCCGGGACCATGCGCTGCCTCGACGCAGAGGCCTGGCACCAAGCGGGCGGCTTGCTGGACGAGGTGGTCGAGCAGGTGGCCGCCCCGTACGGAGTCACGGTGGAGCTCGAGCACATCCGCGGTGTACCTCCGGTGGTCAACGGTGAAACTGAAACCACGCTGTTGGAGATCGCAGCGCGCGCGGAACTCGGTGAGGACAGCGTGATGCTCGTGGAACAGTCCATGGGCGGTGAAGACTTCGCCTGGTTCCTGCAGCACGTCCCCGGGGCCATGATGCGTCTGGGAACCCGTGCTCGCGGCGGTCCCACCTACGACCTGCATCAATCCGACTACGCTCCGCAGGAAGAAGCCATCAGCTGCGGAGTTCAAGTGATGGCCTCCACTGCGCTGCGAGCCATTCGCCTGCGCGTGCGAGAACTCCACGACACAACGGACTCGGCACTCGTCGAGTAATCCCGTGGCTACACTGAGACTCTCTAAAGTTTCTGGGGAGTAACTAAGTAGCCTCCCCACCCAGAGAGTCTCTTCTCTCGTATCACCGGAGGACAACGATGACCCCTCGTTACTCGCGCGCGTTGAGCGCCATTGCACTGACCGGCGCGGCCGGCCTGGTTCTCGCCGGTTGCGGCCAGGCACCCGAAGAATCCAACGGCGGCAACTCGCAAGCCAAGGATTTCAAGGGCTGCATCGTCTCCGACGACGGTGGCTTCCAGGACCGCTCGTTCAACCAGGCATCCTTCGAGGGCTTGCAGGCCGTCAAGGACAAGCTGGAAATCGACATGAACCAAGCCGAGTCCCAGTCCGAGACCGAATTCGAGCCGAACCTGACTTCCATGGCCCAGGAGGGCTGCGACCTGACCGTGTCCGTGGGCTTCTTGCTCGCTGACACCACCAAGAAGGTTGCGGAGGCGAACCCGGACAAGAACTTCGCGATCGTCGACGACCAGTCCATCGAGGCCGACAACGTCAAGCCCATCGTGTACAACACGGCTGAGGCCGCGTTCCTCGCCGGTTACCTGGCCGCGGGTGCTTCCGAGACCGGAAAGGTCGCGACCTACGGCGGCATGGACATTCCCACCGTCACCGTGTTCATGGACGGCTTTGCTGACGGCGTGAACTACTACAACGAGCAGAAGGACGAGAACGTGGAGGTGCTGGGGTGGAACAAGGAGTCCCAGAACGGCACGTTCCTGACGTCGTTCCAGGATTCATCGCGCGCCAAGACCATCACCCAGAACCTCATCGGTGACGGCGCAGATGTGGTTCTGCCCGTGGCCGGCCAGGCAGCCCAGGGCACATTGGACGCCGTGAGCGAGGCGAACAACGGTGGCGACAACGTGCGTCTGATCTGGCCCGATACCGACGGCTACGAGACCCTGGACACCGGCAAGGAATACGTCCTGACCTCCGTGCTCAAGGAAATGTCCACCTCGGTGGAGGACGTGGTGACCCAGGCGGTCGACGGTAACTTCGACAACAGCCTGTACGTGGGCACGCTGGCGAATGAAGGTGTGGGCCTTGCCCCGTACCACGATCAGCATGACTCCGTGAGCGAAGAACTCGACAAGGAAGTTCAGCAGCTGAAGCAGGACATCATTGACGGCAAGGTCAAGGTCGAATCCGAGAACGCGCCCCAGGCGTAAGTAGTCACCGCCCCCGGGCAGGAGTGAATCTGTGAAGTTAGAGCTACGTGACATCACCAAGAAATTCGGCGGTTTCACGGCCAACCAGAACGTGAATCTGACGGTTGAGCCGCATCAGATCCACTGCCTGCTCGGGGAGAACGGCGCGGGCAAGTCCACCCTCATGAACGTGCTGTACGGGTTGTACGAACCCACCTCGGGCAGCATCGAGATCGACGGTGAGCCCGTGACGTTCTCCGGGCCCGGTGAGGCCATGGCCGCCGGGATCGGCATGGTGCACCAGCACTTCATGTTGGTCCCGGTGTTCACCGTGGCCGAGAACGTGGCACTCGGTAACGAGGCCACCAAGGGCGTCGGCTTGGACCTGAACACCACCCGAAACAGGATCCGCGAGATTTCCGATCGGTACGGGTTCCAGGTGGACCCGGACGCGATCGTCGAGGATCTTCCCGTGGGAGTTCAGCAGCGCGTGGAAATCATCAAGGCCCTGGTACGCGAGGCGGAAGTGCTCATTCTCGATGAGCCCACCGCGGTGCTCACGCCCAAGGAAACCGATGAACTTCTCAACATCATGCGGCAGCTGCGCGACAACGGCACGTCCATCGTGTTCATTTCCCACAAGTTGCGCGAGGTCAAGGCCGTCTCGGATGTGATCACCGTGATCCGCCGTGGCAAGGTCGAGGGTCAGGTCGGCCCGGATACATCCACCGATGAACTCGCCGCACTCATGGTGGGTCGTGACGTCTCACTGACCGTGGACAAGGAACCCTCGAACGCGATCGGCTCCGCTCTCGAGGTCACCGACCTCACGGTGGTGGGGGAGAACGGCGTGGTGTTGGTCGACAACGTCTCCTTCGCCGTAGCACCGGGAGAGATCCTGGCTGTCGCGGGTGTGCAGGGCAACGGTCAGACGGAATTGACCGAGGCCCTCGTGGGGCTGGCCGACCATGTGTCCGGTTCCATCAAGCTCGAGGGACAGGAACTGGCCGGGCGGGGCGTACGCGAGGTGCTGTCGGCCGGCGTCGGGTTCGTTCCCGAGGACCGCTCGACCGAGGGTCTCGTGGCCCCGTTCTCGGTGTCCGAGAACCTCGTCCTGGACCGCTACAAAGACCGTGAATTCGCGTCGGGCCCGTCCCTGAAACTCGGCGCGATGCGTGAGAACGCGCAGCAGGCCGTGGACAGCTACGACATCCGCACCGGATCCGTGGACGCCCCGGTGTCCACGCTGTCCGGCGGTAACCAACAGAAAGTCGTCATCGCCCGGGAGCTGTCGCGCCCCCTCAAGCTGTTCGTCGCCTCCCAGCCCACGCGCGGCGTGGACGTGGGTTCCATTGAATTCATTCACAAACGCATCGTGGCCGAACGCGACAAGGGCGTCCCCGTGATCATCGTGTCCACAGAACTGGACGAGGTGTACGCGCTCGCGGACCGGATCGCCGTGTTCTTCCACGGCAGGCTCATGGGTATCGTGCCCGCGGACACTCCGAGGGAAACCTTGGGCCGCATGATGGCCGGTGAGACGGCAGACGAGGTTCTGCCGCCCGCACCCTGGGACGACAGCCATGACCAGCAACAACACGAGGGGACGCACACGGCATGAGCGCCACGACCACCTCTCCGGAATCGAACCAGGTCTCAGCACCTTCTCCGGTCGAACTGAATCCGGATGACTTCCGCCGTTCCCTGCTGGGCTCCACGCTGCAGTCGGTACTGGCAGTTCTGGCCGCACTTCTTCTGGGAGGCCTGCTGATCGCAGCTACCGATGAAACGGTGCGCGAATCCGCCGGGTACTTCTTCGCTCGTCCGGGGGATACCCTGACCGCCATGTGGGACGCCGCCTCCAGCGCGTACGTCGCCATGTTCCACGGCGCGGTGTACAACCCCGATGGCAGCGGCCTGACCGGCAAGTTGTATCCGCTGACCGAGACGCTGACCGTGGCGACCCCGCTGATCCTCGCGGGTCTGGGTGTCGCATTGGCCTTCCGCACCGGCCTGTTCAACATCGGTGCGCAGGGTCAGATCCTGATCGGCGCCACTCTGGCCGGTTACGTGGGCTTCGCGTGGCAGTTGCCCGTGGGCCTGCACCTACTGGTGGTCATCGTGGCCGGTGCGCTGGGAGGTGCTATTTGGGGCGGCGTCGTCGGCCTGATCAAGGCACGAACCGGCGCGCACGAGGTCATCCTGACCATCATGCTCAACTACATCGCGATCAACCTGGTGTCCTGGTTGCTGACCCTGTCGACCTTCCAGCGCGAGGGTTCGTCCAACCCCATCAGCCCGCCCATTGCCGAGACGGCGATGTTCCCGAAACTTCTCGGGGACAGCTTCCGGTTGCACTGGGGCTTTGTGGTGGCGGTCGTGGCGACCGTGGCCGTCGCGTGGCTGCTGAACCGCTCGACCATCGGTTTCGAACTGCGCGCCGTGGGCGCCAATCCGCGCGCCGCACGCACCGCGGGCATCTCCGTGACCAAGGGGTTCGTGGTGGTCATGCTAATTGCTGGAATGCTGGCGGGCTTGGCCGGTACCGCGCAGATCGCCGGAACCGAACACTCGCTCACAGTGGGTATCGCGGCGTCCTTCGGTTTCGACGCCATCACCGTGGCCCTGCTGGGTCGATCCAAGCCGTGGGGCACGTTCTTCGCGGGCATTCTCTACGGAGCCTTCCGCGCCGGTGGCGTGACCATGCAGACGGCCACCGGCACCAACATTGACATCGTTCTGGTCGTGCAGTCCCTGATCGTGCTGTTCGTAGCACTCCCCCCGCTGCTGAAACTCAAGTCCCGTCGCAAGGAGGTGGCAGCGTGAGCACCACGACCCCGGCCCCCGAGTCCTCGAACGCGCCCCAGGAGGAACTGTCCACCGCCGCCGCGAACCGGACGGTGGGTGTTCGCACCTTCCGGCCGGCCATCGGGTTGGCGATCCTGGCGCTGGTGGCCCTGATCCTCTTTGCCCTCAACGCCGCCGACGGGTCCGTGGAGTTCCGACTCTCCGACTCCGGGGACGCCATCCAGCTGCCCAATCTGTCCGTACCGGTCACGGCCTACGGCTGGGTGGTCACCGTTGCGCTCGCCGCGCTCGCAGTGTTCGCCGCGGTCCGGGCGCGCAGCTTGCCGCGCTGGGCGTTGATCCTGGCCGGCTTCTTCTTCGTCACGGGTTTCCTGGTGTGGATCGTGGGTACCGCGCAGACCCCGAGCATCTCGGTGACCGCATTGCTCGCCGGTTCGGTGGCCCTGGCCACACCGCTGATTTTCGGTTCCCTGGGCGGCCTGTTGTGCGAGCGCTCCGGCGTGGTGAACATCGCGATCGAGGCGCAGCTGCTGTTCGGCGCGTTCTCCGCCGCAGTGGCCGCAACGGTGGCCAACAACGTGTGGGTGGGTCTGCTGGCTGCCGTGATCGGCTCCATGCTGGTGTCCTTGGTGTTGGCGATCTTCTCGATCAAGTACCGCGTGAACCAGGTCATCGTGGGCGTGGTGCTCAACGTTCTGGTCTCGGGTCTCACGGGCTTCATCTTTGCCACCGTGTTGCAACCCAACGCGGCGGACTTCAACTCCCCGGCACGTCTCCCGCACATCACCATCCCCGTGCTGTCCGAAATTCCCGTGATCGGCCCGGTCTTCTTCGACCAGTCGATCATCGGCTACATCATGTACGTGACCGTGGCGATCGTCTGGTACGCGCTGTACCGCACCCGCTGGGGTCTGCGCACCCGCGCCGTGGGTGAGCACCCCAAGGCCGCCGACACCCTGGGCGTGTCCGTCAATGCACTGCGCGTGCGCAACGTGCTCATGGGTGGTGCCGTGGCCGGCTTGGGCGGTGCGTTCTACACGCTCGTGTCGGTCTCGGCATTCACCCGCGACATGACCTCGGGCGCGGGCTATATCGCACTGGCTGCCCTGATCTTCGGCCGTTGGAACCCCGTGGGTGCGCTGCTCGCGTCGCTGCTGTTCGGCTTCGCGTCCAACTTGGAATCGATCCTGTCGTTCCTGGGTACGTCCGTTCCCAGCCAGTTCCTGGCCATGCTGCCCTACATCGTGACCATCCTGGCCGTCGCCGGCCTGGTGGGGGCCTCCCGCGGTCCCGCCGCGTCCGGCGAACCTTACGTGAAGGAGTAACCATGATTGACGACGCCGCCTGGCGCAGCCTGCAACAAGCCGCCACCGATGCGCTCCAACACTCGTACTCGCCCTACTCGAACTTTCCGGTGGGTGCCGCGGCTCTCGTGGACGACGGCCGGGTGGTTACCGGCGCGAACATCGAGAACGCCTCGTACGGCGTCACGCTGTGTGCCGAGTGCTCGCTGGTCTCCGCCCTGTACATGTCCGGTGGCGGAAAGCTCGCGGCGTTCGTGTGCGTGGATGCTCAGGGTGACGTTCTCATGCCGTGCGGTCGATGCCGTCAGCTGCTCTACGAACACCGCGCACCCGGAATGGAGCTGCTGACCGTGAGCGGTGTCCGCAGCATGGACCAGGTCCTCCCGGACGCGTTCGGGCCGCAGCACCTGGAGTAAGGTTTCCAACTTCTCATGACGAACGACCCCCGGATCATCACTGATGATCCGGGGGTCGTTCGTTGTTCAAAGGACACTCTTGTTTTTGGTGTCGTTCAGGCCGTTTGTGGGCCGGCTGTACTGGATGTTGTTCGGGCGGTCCGGCGGGGCCGGTTTCCCGGGGCAATCGGACAGCGGGAGGTCTTCGCTTAGCCGCCGTTCGGCGGCATGAGGCGGTCGTGCAGGGGAGCGGCGTAGATCCGGGACGGATCCAATTTCTCCAGAATGCGCACCGCGGAGTCCCATCCCTGGTCCGCTGGCTGCCCCTGGCTGTACGAGTGGGGCACCTGGTTCTGCAGGATGTCCTGGTTCTGCCACGCGCCGTCTGCCGAGTAGCCCCAGCCCTTGGACCATTCCATCCGCACACCGGCGTAGGAAGCGTAGTTGTTGATGACCCACTGTTCGCACTCCTGGAAGAACTGCAGGGAGTACGGGGTGCCCGGGAAGGTGAGGATGTCCAGCCACACCACGGTGTCCCATTCCGGGTGATCAGCGAATTGCCGGGAGGGGGAGAGCGTGGGCGTGATGGCCCCCGGGATCTCCACGTCAGCGGGATTGTCCACGCCCGTGACGCGAATTTCCAGCGGGCCGTTGACGGGGTAGCGCCAGCGCTTGGCGTATTCGTTCACGCTGGCCTTGTAGTAGTTGTGGAACTCGTACAGCACCCGCTGAACATCCGCCCGGCGGCAGTGGATCGCGTACCCGTTGGCGGTCACCTTGGGGGTGTTGGGCCGAACGTACAACTGCAGGTTCTTGGGCGCGCCCCACAGGTCGGAAACGAATGACGTGGTGAGTGAGGTCGCCGTGATCTTCTGCTGAGCAGGCCCCAGTTGAGTGGCGATTGCCGGAGTGCCGGTCTGAATCTTCTTGAAGAGATCCGAGATCTGCTGCGGGATGTTGTCCGAGAATACGTAGTTGTAAGGGGATGAAGTCCCTCGGGACAGCAGCGGCTTGTAGCGACTGAACTCCCAGGTCTTCACCCACGGGAACGAGGTGAACGGGAACAGGATGACTTCCACCCGGCCGCACGAGCGAAGGTACGAGTCCACCGACCGTCCCCACGATCCCGGCTTGGCGAACAATTCCCAGGTGGGAATGGTGATGTAACTGCGGCAACGCATGTTGCTCAGTTTGGCCACGCGCAACTGAACCGAGGTCACGATGGTGCGTCCCAGGTTGGTCAGCAAAGGGCCGATGTCCGGGTCGGTGCGTTCGAACCGTTTCACGGCGTAGTCACCGCTGGTTTCGTCCCAGACGACCGCGTCCATGGACACCACCAGATTGGACAAAGATCCGAAGGTTGCTCCGGCGGGGCGTGTTTCGCCTGAAGCGGGCACCGCGGTTCCGTGCCCCGCGATGGCCAACGCGCCGCCGATGGTGACGTCACCGGGAGCGGGGTGGTGCATGATGCTCAAACCGCGGTTGTTGGCGGCGTTGAGGACCGCCTCGAGCGAGGCTCCGCCCTGAGCGGTCACGGTCATCGCGGTGGGATCGACCGTGATCGCAGTCAGATGCTTGACGGTGTCGACCATGAGGACACGGGACTCCTGCGTACTACCCGACTCGACACTCAACGGAGACCAGTTGTGCTGGTATCCGCGGGCCCGCAACCTCCAGTCATTGGAGGAGGCCCATCGTGCCAGTTCAGCGACCTGGTCTGCAGATGTGGGTGCAACGGTCCACAAGGGTGAGGTGCGAGTTTCTCCGGACCAATTGACGAACACCTCGAGCCAGGGCGTCATCCCCGCGGGCAGAACCGGAGCAGGGCTGCCGGGGACGCGCACGGCGGCTTCCGCGGGGCTCAGCATGGCCGACAGGGTCCACCCGCTGCCAGCGATCGCGGCGGCCGCGAGGGCGGTGCGTCGGTTGATGCCCTCGTGCTCCACGATGGTGCCCTCGGATGTGGATGCGCGGTGACGCGGAGTCCCCAGCGGCGCACGGTCCCCGGTGGTTGCCATGGTTGATCGAGGAGTGAAGAAACGCCATAGCGACCGTGCAGATCGCGAAATTCCTTGTGACGTGGACAGTCTGTGTGCGGGCATGGTGAACTCCTACGCGCGCAAAGACCGCATGAGAGCCCCCGAGCGCGAGCAAATTGGGCACCGGCGAACACGCGTCGCGTCGATCCAGCCCGATCAACGCTGTGCGACGGCAGCCCGCCATCGCCCCGCGACCCCTTGTTCCCCAGTGCTACTCAATGACCGGTTATCCGGTATGTCTCTTATTTTGCCAAGGCGGGTCAGTAGGCTATCGGTCAGACAGGTGGGAACTTTAGGGGACGAACGCTAATACCTGTGGGCGGTTTGGCCCACAGGATGTGCACCGGGGAAATGACTTCTCATGAACACCCGGGAGCTGAATTCCCACCGGGCGCTCGGCACGCGGCCCTATACTTTGGCAGAAGAGTAAGCGACGGTCCGGAAGGAAATTACACGTGGGTTTGAGAGACTTGTTCCGCAGTAAAAGCAGCACCCCCAGCACCCCGCAGCCATCACCCGGGGCCCCCGCTAATGATCCGCGCGCCAAGGATAGTGATCTCCGCGCGCAGGGCACCCAGAATGCAGACGAGCCGGGTCGCGGAGCTGTCGAAGCCAACGCCTCGCAACAGAGCCAGGTGAACGACCGCAACGTGGGCGAGGGTTCGAACGCTCGCGCCGTCGATCATGAAGTGCACGGCAACGACGCCGCTCGGGGCGCGAACACCCCGCAGGGCACCGAGGCGCACGGAACCGACACGCAGCAGTTGCCGGAGTCCGGGCCGCTGCGCAATCTGGTCGACATCCTGCTGTCCCGTGGCGCGGATCGCGCTCGCCTGACCTTGGTGCAGTCCGGCAACGTGATGACTCACCAGACCCGCCAGGCTCACGGCGAGGCCCAGGACGAGGTGGAGAACGGCACCGTGGATCAGGGATCCCCCCTGTTCGACGATGTTGCGGACCTGTACACCCAGGCCATGAACACCCCCGTTGGCCCGTGGCGTCAGTTGGACCTGACCGTGACTCCGGAGCAGAACGGCCAGCGTATGGTCACCGTTGATTACGCATTCCCGAGCGGCCAGTCCCGCAAGGAGAGCTACGTGCAGGGCCGCGCGCTGTCCGGCCACGGCACCGACCGCGCAGACGACGTGCGCACCGGTGACGCGCGCACCACCGACGTACGCGCCGATGAGGGACGCACGCATGGCGATTCGACGTCGTCGGCGGGCGCTGGCCTTGCCGGCGCGGGTTTGGGTGCGGCTGCCGGAGCCGGTGTGGCTTCGGGCTTGAACCGCGATGACAACGACCGGCGGACCGCGGACTCCGATCGCGCAGACGATGTGCGCACCGGAACCGACGCTCGCGATACCGACAACGTTGGCAGCACCGAGGTCTCAGACGAGCGTTACACGGAGGCCTCCGTCTCGGATCGCGACGGAATCCAGGACCGTTCCGAAACGGATATCGAGTCCGTGCGCGTGGTCGATGGCACCGATGCTTCTCCGGTGGCGAACGGCCAGATCGTGACCAAGGGCGATCCCGATCCCATCGTGATTACAGCGGACGACCAGTCAGATCGCGACCAGTCCCACCCCGAGGATTCCTTCCGGGCAGCCGCCGCGCAGAACGGTGAGCGCAACGACACCCTGCTGGCCGAGGATTCCCAGCGGGCTGATTCGGACGCCGCCTACGGCGAGTCGGCAGATCGCGATGCCCGGGATTCGGTGCTCGACGGCCGCGAAGCCGAGACCCACGCGGATGATCAGCGCGATTCGCTGCGCGATGATCGTGATGACCGTAATGACCGCGGCGACCTGCCCGAGCACGTGGATGAGTCCGAGTTCGGTGGCTTCAGCGAGCCCGAGTCCCCGGTGGCTCCGACCGGTGCGGGCGCCGCGGCACTGGCTGCGGACGCCGATCCCTCGGACGCTCCGCAGATGGCGCAGAGCACGGACGTGGCGCCGTCCTACACCGCACCCAGCGAGCAGCCCAGCGGTGATTCGCCGGCTACCGGCAACCTGGTGTTGACCCTGTCGGATGTGCAGTCGCGCTTGAACGAGGCGCAGCGCCACCTGTTCGGCGAGGGTGGTACGGCTCGCGACGTCTCGACCGTGCTCATTCGTGTTCGTGCCCTGGGCACCTACTACGACGCCCTGACCCACGTTCGGTTGAACGGTTTCTGGGATCAGCGCGGCACCTTTGATCTGGTTCCCGAGAACCTCCTGAAGGTTCAGGAGCTCAAGGACGATTCCTATGTGGAGGGCTCCGGCGCTCCGCTGGCCATGATGTTCCGCTTCCGCCCGGGCGTTCCCCCGGAGGTCTCCTTCGACTACTCGGACGAGGAAGCCTTTGTGCGCTACGAGCAGCGCCTGCCAGGTCAGAACTACCTGGAGGAGCTGCGCATGTTCCCGCGCACCGGCTCCAACATTCCCCAGCACATGAACGACGCTCTGCAGGATTGGAACTACTGATTCATGAGGCAGTCAACCTCCACCGAGGGCTCCGTCCGCGCTATGGACGGGGCCCTCGGGCCTATCCCAGCAGTGTGTCTCCACGACCACTTGGACGGCGCCCTGCGTCCGGCCACCATCGTGGAGCTCGCACGAGAGATCAACCATGAACTGCCGGAGACGGATCCCGTGGCTCTCGGCCGGTGGTTCGAGGACAGCGCGAATTCCGGCAGCCTGGAGCGCTACCTGACCACGTTCGAGCACACCACTGCGGTCATGCAGACGGCAGAGGCCCTGGCGCGCGTGGCCGAGGAGTACGTACTCGACTGCGCGGCCGACGGTCTCATCCACACCGAGGTCCGCTGGGCACCCGAGCAGCATCTGGTCGGTGGCCTCACGCTCGAGCAGGCCGTGGACGCCGTCCAAGACGGTCTGGCGCGTGGCGTGGCCGAGGTCAAAGCCTCGGGCGGTCATATATCCGCCGTGCAGATCCTGTGCGCAATGCGTCACCTGGACAAGTCCGGTGAGATTGCGCAGTTGGTGGTCGATCGAGTGCGTGCGGCGGCCGGTACGACGTCGCCCGGTGACGTCCCCGGTGAACCCGCACCCGGATCGGTGGTCGCGTTCGACCTGGCCGGTCCCGAGAAGGGCTTTCCCGCCTCGGATCACCGGCAAGCACTGCACCTGCTGACCGAGAACTTGGTGCCCGTCACGCTGCACGCCGGTGAGGCGGACGGCGCGGAGTCCATCCGGGATGCGCTGGTTTCCGGGCGCGCCCTGCGCATCGGCCACGGTGTCCGCCTGCTCGAGGACGACCCGGAAGCCACCGGACCGCTGTCCCGGTGGGTGCGCGACCGCCACATTGCCCTCGAGGTGTGCCCGTGCTCCAACCTGCAGACCGGTGCGATCAGCCACTGGGGTGAGTCCATCAAGGATCACCCGATCACCCAGCTGCACCGGTCGGGGTTCACGGTCACGCTGTCCCCGGACAACCGGTTGATGAGTGCCACCTCCGTGTCCCACGAGATGTCCCTGTTGCTCTCGGAGGCCGGTTGGTCCAACCAGGATCTGGCGGACATCCAGCTCAACGCGGCGCGCGCGGCGTTCGTGCCCCGCGCCTACCAGGACTGGTTGGCCGAGCGGATCGAGGAGGCCTCCGCGTGAGTTCCCGAGACATCGCGCAAGCCGTCCCGACAGGAACGGGGGAGCGGTTCGAAGAACTCGTGAGCGTAATGAACCGTTTGCGGTCCCCGGGCGGTTGCGAGTGGGACGGCGCCCAGACCCACGAGTCCCTGCTGCGCTACCTGGTGGAGGAAGCGTACGAGGTGGTCGAAGCGGTCGAGTCCCCGAACACCTCGGCGAACGCTACGACGGACAGCACCGCGGCCGCCCGGGCAGAACTCGTCGAGGAACTCGGTGACATCCTGTTGCAGGTCGTCTTCCACGCGCGCATCGGCCAGGAACATTCCGGTGACGAGGCCTTCGACGTCACCGACATCATCGCATCCGTGACCGACAAGCTCGTGCGCAGGCACCCGTTGGTATTCGGCGACCAGGACGGGGCTGACTCGGCGGCTTCCACCGCGGACGGTCAGTCCGGCGCCAGCAACGAGGAACTGTCCGCCCGCTGGGACGCCGTCAAACGCTCCGAGAAGCCACACCGCACCAACGTGTTCGACGGTATTCCGCCCGCACTCCCGGCGCTTGCGCTCGCGGAGAAGGCCTTGTCGAAGGCTCGCAGGCACGGCGTCGAAAATAAGCCGGAACCGTCGGAGACCAAGGACACCGCGGACCTGGAACGCGCCGAAGCCGAATTCGGTGATCGCCTGCTGGAACAGGTGCGAGCGGCGTCGGCGGAGGGACTGGACGCGGAACGCGCCCTGCGCGGGGCCGTGCGACGTTACATCCACACGAATAACCGGCCCATTTAGCCCGGAACCGACCGAGATCGGTAGGCTGAAGACAGGGCACCGCCCGATAGGTCAACGACCAGCAAGGAGATTATCCATGGCAATGATCATTGCTTTGCAAGCCCGTCAGATTCTGGACTCGCGTGGCAACCCCACGGTTGAGGTCGAGGCACTGCTCGAGGACGGCAGCTTTGGCCGCGCGGCAGTTCCCTCGGGAGCATCCACGGGTGAATTCGAAGCAGCCGAACGCCGTGACGGAGACAAGAAGGTCTACCTGGGCAAGGGCGTTCTGGACGCCGTCAACGCCGTGGACGAGGACCTGGAACAGGCCATCGTGGGCCTGGACGCCTCCGACCAGCGCGCTGTGGACCAGGCAATGCTCGACCTGGATGGCACCGACAACAAGTCCAAGCTCGGCGCCAACGCCATCCTGGGCGCATCCATGGCCGTGGCCCGCGCCGCCGCCAGCTCCGCGGACCTGCCGCTCTACAAGTACCTGGGCGGCCCCAACGCGCACGTGCTGCCGGTACCCATGATGAACATCCTCAACGGCGGCTCCCACGCTGACTCCAACGTGGACATCCAGGAGTTCATGATCGCTCCGATCGGCGCTCCCGCCTTCGCAGAAGCCCTGCGCTGGGGCGTTGAGGTGTACCACTCGCTCAAGTCCGTGCTCAAGGAGCGCGGCCTGTCCACCGGCCTGGGTGACGAGGGCGGTTTCGCACCGAACCTCAAGTCCAACGCCGAGGCACTGGACCTGATCCTCGAGGCCATCAAGAAGGCCGGTTACAAGGCCGGTTCGGACATCGCTCTCGCGCTGGACGTGGCCTCCTCCGAGTTCTTCGAGAAGGGCAAGTACTCCTTCGAGGGCAAGAAGCGTTCCGCCAAGGACATGTCCGACTACTACGCGGACCTGGTCAAGAAGTACCCGCTGGTCTCCATCGAGGATCCGTTGGACGAGGACGACTGGGAAGGCTGGACCACCCTGACCCGCGCCATCGGCGACAAGGTGCAGCTGGTCGGTGACGACCTGTTCGTGACCAACCCGGAGCGTCTGGCTCGCGGCATCGAGGGCGGCGTGGCCAACGCGCTGCTCGTGAAGGTCAACCAGATCGGTTCCCTCACCGAGACCTTCGACGCCATGGAGCTCGCACAGCGCAACGGCTACCGCTGCATGGTCTCGCACCGCTCCGGTGAAACCGAGGACACCACCATCGCGGACATCTCCGTGGCGGTGAACGCCGGCCAGATCAAGACCGGTGCTCCGGCTCGCTCCGAGCGCGTGGCCAAGTACAACCAGTTGCTGCGCATCGAGGAAGAACTCGGCGACGCCGCTCGCTACGCCGGCGCTTCCGCGTTCCCGCGCTTCTCGGCCAAGTAAGACACACCGCCCACGCAGTTGGGTGAACGAACCGCCCGGTTCCCCTTGCGGGGGACCGGGCGGTGGCGTGTGGGGACGCGCACCAGGTTGCGTGCGGGAAACGACCACGTTCGGGTCGCTAGAATGATCCGCAGGATTGATGAGGGTGCGTCTCATGCCGAGACCACCGTGGAGCGCGGGAGGTGTGCATGGTTGGCCCCAGGCCCAGGATTCCTCGGTTCTCCGGGAAGAAGAAGGGCACGGACGGGAAGCCTTCGGCGTCCGAGGGCCGAGCCACCTCAAGCCCGCGAACCGGCACCCAAGGAGCAGGGCGCCCCGGTCACTCGGGCGGCGGATCGTCCACGGTCACCGCACCCACACCCGCGCACTCGTTCAACGGTCGACTCATTGCCTTGATCGTGGTGGCCACCCTGATTTTGTTCCTGGCCGCTCCCACCGCCAAGATCTTCTTCGACCAGCGGGCCCAGATCGCCGCTCTCGAAGAATCCATTGCGGTCAAGGAGCAGGAGCAGCAACAGCTCAAGCTGCAAGAGGAGCGCTGGGGTGACGACGCGTACGTGGAGCAGCAGGCCCGTGAGCGCATGTTCTACGTGATGCCCGGTGAACGGGCCTACCTGGTGCTCGGAGCGGAACAAACGGGACGTCAGGCCGCGGAGTCCTCCGCGGAACAGGTCGAAGCGGGTAAACCTGCCTGGGCTGATGGCCTGTGGCAGTCCGTGGTGGATTCGGCGTTCCCCCGCAGCGAGCCGGAAATCGCCCCTGTGGAGCCCGAGCAGTAACCTTTCTCTCCTGACGGATCGTGTTCCGATTGAATCCGTCTCCCTCGACGAACTGGCCCAGCAGCGCGCCGGAAAGTAGTACGCAAGTGACTGAAGCTCAGCCGACCCATGACCCCTCCGTGACCCAGCAGGATCTCACGGTGGTGGGACACCAGCTCGGCCGTCCGGCGCGTGACGTGGTGGAAATCGCCGTGCGTTGTGTGTGCGGTAACCCGCTGGTTGTTGCCACCGCACCCCGGTTGGCCAACGGCACTCCGTTCCCCACGGTGTTCTACCTGACGCACCCCGTCATCACCTCTGCGGTGTCCCGGCTCGAGGCCGAGGGCAGCATGTACGGCATGTCGGACCGGATCAAGGAGGACACCGAGCTGGCGGAGCAGTACCAGGCGGCCCACGAGCATTACCTGGGGGAGCGGCGTCGGATTGGCGAGAAGGCCGGAATCGGTGAGGTGTCCGAGATCGAAGGCATCTCCGCAGGCGGCATGCCCACCCGCGTGAAGTGCCTGCACGTCCTGGTGGGTCACAGCCTGGCCGCCGGCCCGGGCGTGAACCCGCTGGGCGACGAGACCCTGGGACTCATCGCGGACACCTGGACCACGGACCGTTGCGCATGCGACCCGGAGTGGCGCACCGCGGACTGATTGCGCCAACCGCACACGTCCTGCGTGCACCGCAGATGACGCAGACAACGACGCCCGCCTCACGGATCATCCGTGAGGCGGGCGTCGTACTGTCAAGACTGGCTATCGCAGGGCCGCCGAAACCGGACCGCTAGCGCTGCACCGACCTGGGTGCACCACGACCGCCGCGGTTCTGCACGGCCTTGATCAGCTCGACCAGCAAGAAGATCACCACGCCGTTGAGCAGCGCGAAGCCCCATTCCACCCAGCCCAGCGGCGCAGAACCGAACCACGCGTTCATGAACGGCGCGTAGGTGAAGACCAGCTGCACCGCCAGCAGGATGCCCGTGGAGATCCACGTGGCCTTGTTCCCGGTGATGGCGCGCGGGTGCAAGCTGGACAGGTGCAGGAAGCGCGAGTTGAACAGCACGAAGATCTGGCCAAGGACCAGCACGGACACCGCCGTGGTGCTGGCCACGGCGTCCGAGGCGCCCGATTCGCTCATGACCCGGTAGGACAGCAGCGCGGCCGCGCCGATGAAGAATGCCACCCACACCACACGTAGCCACAAGGACACGGGCAGCAGATTGGCATCCCGGTCGCGGGGACGGCGTTGCATGATGCCCGGCTCGGCAGGCTCGTAGGCCAAGGTGATGGACAACGTGATCGCGGTGACCAGGTTGACCCACAAGATCTGCGTGGGCCGCAACGGCGGTTCTGCGCCCAGGAGTACGGAGGCCAGGACCACCAGGCCCATGCCGATGCTCGTGGGGAGCAGGAACACCACGGATTTGCGGATGTTGTCGTAGATCCGTCGGCCTTCGTGGACCGCACCTTCGATCGTGGCGAAGTTGTCGTCCGCGAGCACGATGTCCGCGGCTTCCTTGGTGGCCTCGGTGCCCTTGATGCCCATGGCGATACCCACGTTGGCACGGGTGAGGGCGGGGGCATCGTTGACGCCGTCGCCGGTCATCGCCACGACCTCGCGGCGGGCCTGCAGGGCGTCCACAATGCGGATCTTGTGCTCGGGGCTCGTGCGCGCAAAGACATCCACGTCCGTGACGCGCTCGACCAGTTCCTCCTTGGTCATGGCCTCGACCTCGGCGCCGGTCACCACCACGGGGTCGTCATTGGTGGACAGGCCCAGTTCGCGGCTGATGGCACGGGCGGTTTCCGCGTGGTCACCGGTGATCATCTTCACGTTGATCCCGGCCCCGTGACACGACGCCACGGCCGTGATGGCTTCTTCACGCGGCGGGTCGACCAGCCCCACGAGCCCAACGAATTCGAGCCCCTCGTCGAGGTCCTCGTGAGACAGGGTGGCGGTGCCCGCGGCCATGGTCTTGCGCGCGGCAGCCAGCACTCGCAGCCCCTGGGACGCCAGATCCGTGTTGGCGCGTTCCCACTCGTCCGGGTCGAAGTCCGTGGCGCCGTGCGCGTCCGGCAACTGGGTTGAGCAACGCTGCAGGAGCCGGTCCGGCGCTCCCTTGACGAGGATCTCGCGCTCGCCGCCGGGGGCCTCGCTCAGCACCGCCATGTACTTGTTGGACGAATCGAAGGGGAGCGCGCCCACGCGACTGTATGGAGCGGCGTCGAACCCGGCCTTGCGTCCGAAGATCGCGAGCGCCGCCTCGGTCGGCTCGCCCACGATCTGGATGCGTTCGCCGGTCCCGCGCAGGGTGGCGTCATTGCAGAGGACGACGGCGCGCGCGAGCGTCCGCGCGTTGCGTGAGGCTTCCTCGGTTGCCTCGCCGGAGGCCACGACCGTGCCCTGATCCGTGTATCCCTCGCCGGTGATGGCGAAGCGACCACCGGGCACGGACGCGACGCGGGCGGTCATCTCGTTGCGGGTCAGCGTTCCGGTCTTGTCCGAGCAAATCGTGGTGACCGCGCCGAGAGTTTCCACGGCCGTCATCGTGCGGGTGATGGCCTTGTGACGCGCCATTTGTTGAACGCCCAGCGCCAGCGTGATGGTCACGAGCGCCGGTAGCCCCTCGGGCACCGTGGCCACGGCAAAGCTGATGAATGAGCTCAGCACGGTCTGCGTGGGCATCGAATAGATGAACCAGGCGACCAGCATCATTACGGCACTCACGACCAAGATGCCCAGCGCGAACTGCTTGCCCAGGCGGTCCATTTGTTCGGTCAGGGGAGTAGCCAGCTGGTCGATGTCGTCCACGAGGGACTGGATGCGTCCGATCTCCGTGTTCGAGCCGGTGGCGACCACCACACCCAGCGCGGTACCGCGGGTGACCACGGTGCCGGAGTGCGCGATGCTGGTGCGATCACCGATTCCGGCGTCCTCCGCCACGGCTTCCACGTGCTTGTCGCTGGGCTCGGATTCGCCCGTGAGCGCGGATTCGTCGATGGCCAGTCGATTGGCGTCCAGGAGGCGCAGATCGGCGGGGACCTTGTCGCCGGGACCCAGCCGAACGACGTCACCGGGCACCAGATCTTCGCCATCTACTTGCTGCCACTCGCCATCGCGCAGCACCGAAGCGTGCACCGAGAGCATGCCGCGGATCCCAGCGAGTGCCTTCTCCGCTTGCCCCTCCTGCACGAAACCGATCACCGCGTTGCCCACGGCCACGGCGATGATCACCCAGAAATCGACCCACTCCCGGTAGAACGCCGTGATCACCGCGGAGACCAGCAGGATGTAGATGAGCACGTTTTTGAAGTGCGCCAGGAACCTCAGAATCGCGGGTTTCCGCTTGGCGGCCGGCAACCGGTTGGGACCTACCCGATCCCGAATGTCCGTTGCCTGGGCGTTGGTCAGGCCCGATTCTTGCGAACCCCATTCCCGCAGGGCTTCCGCCGGCGTGAGCGCGTGGAAGGCACGGGTGGATACTGTGTCGCCGATTTCTGAGGTCATCATTGGTCTCGTTCGTGTTGTCGCGTGTCAGGCAGGGAAATCGTTAGCTGGCTTCAGTTTTTCACACCCTGGTCAGACCACGCCGTCGTGGACGCGCCCAGAACGCGGGTAAAGTGGGATCGCGCTGGCAGAATCGGCGCATTCCCCATAGACCCAAGGATCCATCACCCATGCGCGTTGCGGCCATTGATTGCGGTACCAACTCCATCCGCCTCCTGATCGCGGATGTGAAGGACGACAACGGTCACCCCGAACTCGTCGACATCGTGCGGGAAATGCGCGTGGTCCGATTGGGACAGGGCGTGGACGCCACCGGTTGGCTGGCCGAGGCCGCCCTGGATCGCACCTTCGCCGCCGCTGAGGAGTACTCGCGGCTCATCAAGAAACACAAGGTGGACAAGATCCGTTTCGTCGCGACGTCGGCCACGCGCGATGCCGGGAATCGCCAGGTGTTCGTGGACGGCATCAAGGAACGGCTAGGAGTTGCACCCGAGGTCGTGACCGGTGACGAAGAAGCCGCCCTGTCCTTCCGCGGCGCGGCCAACGCAACCGGGCCTCTCAAACCCGAGGATCGCGTGCTCGTGGTCGATCTGGGTGGTGGTTCCACCGAATGCGTACTGGGCACCGTGGACGGCGTAACCGCAGCCAAGAGCGTGGACATTGGATGCGTGCGGATGACCGAACGGCACTTGGGCTCCAACCCTCCCACCGACGAACAGCAGCGCCAGGTACTCCAGGACGTGGACGAGGCCATGGATTCCGTGGCCCGGATGGTCCCGTTGTCACAAACCACCCATTTGGTGGGTGTCGCCGGAACGGTGACTACGGTGAGCGCTCACGCCATGGATCTCAAGAGCTATGACCCGGACAAGATTCACGGCTCCACGCAATCGGTGGACTCGATAGCCAAGGCCTGCAAGGATCTCACGGCCATGACCAAGAAGGAACGGGCCCGCTTGGGATTCATGCACGAGGGCCGCGTGGACGTGATCGGTGGCGGTGCCCTGGTGTGGCGGCGCGTGATCGAACGCGTGGTCGCGGCGACACAAGGGCGTGTGCAGTCGGTCACGGCCAGCGAACACGATATTTTGGACGGAATCGGTCTGTCCCTGGTGCACTGACCCCACAAACGTCCTGAACATTCAACCGCCAGGGACGTCCCCACCGGTGCGTTCCCAGTCGAGTTGAGGTTAGTAATGTCGGTTCACACCACGCGTCGCCGCGCACTCTCGGGTGCGGCCGCTGCCGCCATGGTCTTGTCCTTCGCCGCCGCCCCCGCGGTAGCCATGCCCGACAACGAGCAGCCACCGGGAGCGCCCGCCCCCGCGCCGTCGATCCCCGTGGAAACTCCCGTGGCGCCGCCGCCCCCGGACGGCAAGGTACCGGTTCCCGTGGACTCGATCCGCGAGCGGGAGTACTGGCTCGACGAATACGGTGTGCGCGATGCGTGGAAGGAATCCACCGGCAAGGGTGTGAAGATCGCCGTGATCGACACCGGTGTGGACGCGACACATCAGGATCTGAGCGGCACCGTCAAGGACGGCACGGACGTCTCCGGCAAGGGAGACGGCAAGGGGCACCGCGGACTGGGCTCGGAACCCGAACACGGCACCCTCGTTTCGTCCTTGGCCGCCGGAACCGGTCACGGTGCGGATACTCCCGACGGTCCCGGTAAGCAGGGTGGCGTGATCGGTGTGGCGCCGGAAGCGGAGATCCTGCCCGTGTCCCTGTGGCTCGGCAACGAGGAACCTGGCGTCAAGGACGTCAACGAGCAGATTCCGAATGCCGTTCGTTGGGCCGTGGACAACGGTGCGGACGTGATCAACATGTCCGTGGGATCGGATTCCACGGAATGGCCGCAGTCCTGGGACTCAGCGTTCGCATATGCAGAGGAGAAGGACGTCCTGGTCGTGGCGGCCTCGGGCAACCGTGGTTCCGGACTCAACCAAGTGGGAGCGCCGGCCACGATCCCCGGTGTACTCACGGTGGGTGGCGTGAACCGCGCGGGCCAGGCGAGCTGGGATTCCTCCTCCCAGGGGATCTCGATCGCGGTTGCGGGTCCGAGTGAGGACATGGTGGGCGCCATGCCGGGTGACGGTTACGCCGAATGGTCCGGCACGTCTGCCACGGTGCCGCTGGTCTCCGGAACCGCCGCGTTGATCAAGTCCAAGAACCCGGAACTGAGCGCGGCGCAGATCGCCAACCAGATCATTCGCACCGCTCACGACGCCGGTGAAGAAGGTCAGGACTCGTTCTACGGCCACGGGATTCTGGATGTGAAGGCCGCTGTCGAACAGGACGTGCCAGACGTCGACAAGAATCCGCTGGGGAGCATGAAGCACTGGATGAGCGTGCACCGACCGGCAGCTGTGGAACCCAGCGAGGCGGCGTCGTCGCCCGAAGTCTCCGAGACCCCGGACACGGAACAGGTGACAGAGGAGGCGACCCCGCCGGTGGCCCAGGCGCCGCTCAACGAGACCGGTGCACTGCCCGTGGTCATCCTGGCCGGATTCGGTCTGGTAGTGGCGGGACTCACGGTGGCCGCGGTACTGCACATCCGCTCGATGAACCGCTGACGCCAACATTTCACGATCAGCGCAGTCCCACCCCCGCCTTTCGAAGCGGAAATTGGGGCGGCGATGAGTAGACTTTCAGGCATGGCTTTCAATCAATTGGCTAAAGACCGTCCGCGTCTTCTGATCGTCGGCGGCGGATACGTTGGTTTCACGCTCGCACAACAGCTGCAAACCCGCATCAAAGAATCGGGTGGCGTTGTCACGGTTGTCGATCCCAACCCGTACATGACCTACCTGCCGTTCTTGCCCGAAGTTGCTGCCGGCAACATCGAGGCACGTAGCGCCATCGTTCCGCACCGTCAGCACCTCAAGGACTGCGAACTCATCGCTGGCCGCGTGGAGAGCATTGACCACGCCAACCGTACGGTCAGTATCCGCGGCATCGATCAGGGTCCCGACTTCGATCTGCCCTATGACGAGATCGTCATTGCCGGTGGCTCCATGACCCGCACCTTCCCCATCGAGGGACTGGCCGAGAACGCGATCGGTCTCAAGACCATCGAAGAGGCTGTATCTCTGCGTAACTGGGTCCTGGAACGCATCGAGATCGCCTCGCTGACCGATGACGAAGCAGAGAAGCGCAAGGCTCTCACCTTCATCGTGGTCGGTGGCGGTTTCGCCGGTATCGAGGCCATTGGTGAACTCGAGGACATGGCGCGCACCGCAGTGGAGCGCAACGACCGTTTGAAGGTCTCCGACCTGCGCTTCGTGCTGGTCGAGGCCATGGGCCGCATCATGCCCGAGGTGACCGAGGAGCGAGCCGAGAAGGTTGTCGCCGACCTGCGTTCGCGCGGCATCGAAGTTCTGTTGAACACCTCCTTGGATTCCGCCAAGGACCAGTTGGTCAAGCTGATCAACATGAAGGACAAGTCTCCGGCCGGCGAAATGTACACCGACACGCTGGTATGGACCGCTGGTGTTCAGGCTTCGCCGTTCGTCAAGAACAGTGACCTGCCCGTGGACGAGCGCGGGCGCGTCCGTGCCGGTGCTGATCTGCGTGTGACCGGGGACGACGGCCCCATCAAGGGTGCCTGGGCCGCCGGTGACATCGCCGCAGTTCCGGACCTCACGGGTGCCGGCCCCGGCGGTTTCTGCGTTCCCAACGCTCAGCACGCTGTGCGCCAGGCCAAGACCATGGCCAAGAACATCATGGCTACCCGCGAGGGCAAGCCGCTCGAGGACTACTACCACGAGAACCTCGGCGCTGTGGCGGGTCTGGGCCTGTACAAGGGTGCCGCCACCATTCGCGGCGTGGACTTCGGTGGTCTACCCGCTTGGGCCGCACACCGGCTCTACCACGGCTACGCGATCCCCACGATCGAGCGCAAGGTCCGCGTGTTCAGCGAATGGGGCATCAACATGCTCTTCGGCCGCGACACCACCGGCATGCGCCACGTGCGTGACCCGCGCCGTTCGTTCAAGATCGCCGCAGGTGACGAAGTGGATAAGGCCAAGGCAAGGCTGTAACCTACGTTTACTCGCGAAGCTACCGGTTCAGCTCCCTTCACGGGCGGTGAACCGGTAGCTTTTGCACTGGCCCCCATAGCCCAATTGGCAGAGGCAGCGGACTTAAAATCCGCGCAGTGTGGGTTCGAGTCCCACTGGGGGCACCACTTTCTTCTTTGCACGGCCTGCGTTCCGGCATGTTGGGCCACCGCTGACGACATCTGAGGCCGAAGTTCGCGGCCCATTACATTTATGGCTTCGGTTCGCGGCGTTCACCCCTGATCCGCTGCGGTCCGGAGCCTCAGATGTTCTGCCGTGCCAAACTCAGCCACAGATGTTCCCCGGTCGCGACAATCCTCAATGGACCGGTTCCGGATCCCCGCTACAGGGAAAATCTCATTCGACATCACGGAGACCCGTCATAGTCGCAGAGACCGTAGAGTGGATTCCCACAGGAGGACGGTGTAACCCATGGCGACGTTGAGAGCTTCTTCCGCTGGTGGCCGCAATGCGAGGACCAGGTTGACGGCTAAAACTGACAGCGCCGCTCGTACGGGCAAGGTCAACACGTACAGCGCCAAACAGCAGCAACGACTCCTGAAGCAGTCAGAGAAGCTACAAAAGGTGCTTGAGGAGCGTAAGAAGGAACTCGGTGTTAGCTAGCCAGCGCACCTGATCCGATTTCATCCCCCCGCACCACTCGCGTTCCATGATTCCGTGTTCGGTCAGCTGGGGTCGGGCACGATGTTGTGGTTCAGACGGAACAGATTCTGTGGGTCGTAGCGATTCTTCAGTTCCTTCAATCGGTCGTAGGTGCGTTGGCCGTAGGCCTGGCGGGCCGCGTGGGTCATGTCGTGACCGTCCTCTGCCCCCAGGAAGTTCACGTATTGCCCCTGCTCGGCGAAGGGCTGCATGCGTGCGTGAGCCTTTCGTGCAAAAGCGGTCAACCGCTCATCCTCGGCAGGATCGGTCCAGAATCCGTAGATGTTGAGCCAGAACCGGGCGGAGCGGTTGGGGAATGCGGTGTCGTCTTCCGCTATGCGACTAAACGCACCGCCTAAGCAATGGATGTCGATGCCCGTTCCGTGCCAGGTGACTTCCGAGGCGATGTCCGCAAGGACATCCACGACCTCACGATCCATCCGGGAGAAGGACACGTTTTTCCAGTACCCGCGTGAGCCTTTGGGGAAGAGACCGTCCAGACTCGACTGCCAGCCGATCCAGTCCGTGAGGTGGACGTCTTCACCATCCGGTGGCGCAATCTCCCGCAACTGCTGGATCAGCTCCAACCCCGAGGCCTGGTCCTCCGAAGCCCACGCGAAACCCACAACCATCCACGGGTCGTCGCCCATGCCGAACTCCGGTGGCAGCACCAGGATGGAGATGATGGGAGTCATTTCGTCGGGCAGGGATTGAGTCCACTGTTCGAATGAAGTCAGGGCATCACGCCAGTGAGCCGGCTGGTAGAAGAAGTTTCCCGCCAATACGGGCGATGACAGTGACCGAGCGTGAAACGTGAAGGACGAAACCACACCGAAGTTGCCACCCCCGCCGCGCACTCCCCAGAAGAGGTCGGGGTTCTCCCCGGCGCTCGCCGTGAGATGCTCCCCGGAGGCTGTGAAGATACGGGCGGATTCCAGATTGTCCAGACTCAGGCCGCAAGACCTGGTCAACCATCCCACGCCGCCGCCCAGCGTCAGCCCGGCGATCCCGGTCGCGCTGATCACGCCCATGGGAATCGCGAGTTGATGAGGCGCGGTCGCATGATCGACGTCCGAGAGAGTGGCTCCAGCTGCGACCGAGACCAGGCGACGTTCCGGATCAACCTCCACGGCCCGGAGTTGGCACAGGTCCAGGGCGAGCCCGCCCTCCACGGTGACGTGCCCCGCCACGTTGTGGCCGCCTCCGCGGATGGCAAGTGGCAGTCCCGTGTCTCGCGCGGCCTCCAGGACCACATCGATGTCAGAGTCTGATCCCACACGGATCACCGCGCAAGGGTAGACATCGATCATGCCGTTCCACACCGTTCGAGCACTGTCGTACCGGGAATCGTCGGGGGTGATCAGATCCCCGGACAACGAATCGTCCAGTTTTTTGAGCGCAGCCGTGATCTCGGGGCTGTTGGTGTGCGAAGTGTGCGTGCTCATGATGCTGCTGCTTCCCCGATGAGAGATCTGCATCTCTGACATGACGGTGAATGGTGGCTGCAGGGATCGGAATTTCTCCACGCCGCCACTGCAGAACTCGGGGAATGACATTCCCGGGCCTCGGAGCCTCCCAATGTGTCTCCGGGCTGGAACGGTACGACGCTGAACCAATTATAAGTCCACTTGGTAACCCGGTCTACGGCAGTGAGCCATCACGGTAGAAAATCTCGTCGTGATCAGAAAGAAGCAGCCCTCAACTGCGTTTCTTGCCGACGAACCGATCCACGCGCTGCACGGTCTCCGGATGTCCGGACAGTTTCGCGATGCTCGCTGATTCGTTGCGCAGGTGCTCCTCGTACCCGTCCAGCGTGGCGGCCCGCAGCAATTTCTTGGTCGACCCGTACGTCTGCGTCGCCCCGCTCAAGAAACGGTCCTCGACCTCGGTGAGCTGCTCCGCGAACGACGCCGCTGCCGTCACCTCGTTCGCAAGGCCCCAGTCCACGGCGTCCGCACCGCTGAGAACCCGACTATTGAGCGCCAGATCGGTGGCGCGCTGATGGCCCACCGTGCGGGGGAGCAGGTAGGCGACGCCCGTATCAGGGGACAGACCCATCTTGGAGTACGCCGTCAGCATGCTCGACTGATCGGAGGCCAATACCCAGTCAGAGTTCAACACCAACCCGAACCCCGCACCGGCCGCCGTGCCATTGACGCCAGCAATGATGAGCAGACGAGAACGCATCATGGCCAGCGCGACGTCGTGGGCGGCGTCGGCGAGGTCGCGTAAGAAAGCGGGACGATCCGCGGGCTCGTAAGAGGCCATGCTCGTGACGTCCCCGCCCGCGCAGAAGAAGCGACCCTCGCCCGTGAGAGTCAGGACGTGGACGTCCGGGTCGGACTCGGCGTCGCGCAGGGCGGCCAGTGCCTCACGCGCCATGTCGAGGGTGAAAGCATTGCCGTCCGCGGGACGGTTCAGCACGAGCCGAACCACGCCGGACCGGTGTTCGATCCGGACTGCAGAGGGGGTGTCGCTAGTAGTCACGGTGCTCCTGTTGGACTGGTCTGGGATGGTGACGGCGCGGTCACGCGAAGGCGCTGACGCCGGTGAGGTCGCGGCCAAGGATCAGGGCCTGAACGGACTCGGTGCCCTCGTACGTGTGCAGCGCTTCCACATCGGTCATGTGGCGGATCACGTGATTCTCCAGCAGAATCCCGTTGCCGCCCAGCATGTCCCGGGCCGCGGAAGCAATCCGACGGGCCGCGCGCGTGTTGTGGTACTTGAGCATCGAGGCCTGCGCGGGCCTCATGGTGCCCGCGGCCTGAAGCTGCGTCACCGCCACGCACTGCAACTGCATGTTGGTCAGCTCCGCGAGCATCTGGGCCAGGCGCTCCTGCACCATTTGATGACCGGCCAGCGGTTTGCCGAACTGTGTGCGTTGCTTTGCGTAGGACAACGCCGCCTCGAACATAGATGTTGCGTGGCCCAGCGCGGACCAACCCACGTTCACGCGCGTCTCCACGAGAGCGCGGGACACGTCCTTGAAGGAGCTCACGTTAGGCAGTTGCGCCTCGGCGGGAACGCGCACATTGTCCAGCGTGATTTCAGCCTGATGAATGGCACGCAACGCGCCCTTACCCTGAATGACCTCCGCCGAATATCCCGGGGTGGCCTGCTCCACGATGAAGCCCTTGACCTGGCCGTCCGCCTGATCGCGGGCCCACACGATGGTGATCCCGCCGGCGGCGCCGTTACCGATCCACTTCTTGTGACCGTCCAGGACCCATTGGGAGCCTTCTCGGCGCGCGGTGGTTTCCAGCGACACCGAGTCCGAGCCGTGGTTGGGTTCCGTCAGCGCGAAACCACCGAGCAGCTCACCGCTGGCCACGGGTTCCAGATACCGCTGCTTCTGCTCGTCGCTCGCGAACAGCACCAAGCTGCGCAGCACCAGACCACCCTGCACGGCCGCGGCGGCGGCCAGGGAACCGTCCGCGCGGGAGATTTCCATGGTCACCAGGCCAGCCGCCAATGGCGACATAGTCCGATGACCGGAGACATCCAGCCCATCGGTCAGCAGATCGAGTTCACCGGCCCGGCGCACCAGGTCCGTGGGGTACTCACCGCGATCCCAGTACTCGTTGATCAGGGGCAGGATCTCCGCACCGTATTCGCGGGCACGGTCCCAGTGCGCCCGGTCCTCGTCGCTCATTCCGTCCAGCACCCAGAGATAGTCGGTGCCCAGAGCTTCGGCCAGGTCATAGCGCCGCGACGGCCCGGCGCTCACGCGCGATCCTCCGTGGTCCCGGTCCCGGTCCCGGTACCGGCCCCGGTTTCGCTCGCTTCCGCAGCCACCGGCGACGACGCCGCTCCGCCACCTTCCGTACCGGACACACCCGCGTCACCCTGTCCGGATGATGCTCCGTTGGCCTCCTGAGTTCGCTCCGCCCGCAGCTCCCGCTTGAGCAGTTTGCCTGACTGGTTGCGGGGCAGCTCCGCCACGAAGTCCACCCGCTTGGGCACCTTGTAGTCGGCGATCCGCGACTTCACGTGCGCGCGCACGGTTTCTGGAGTCAGCGTGGTGCCCTCCTTGAGCACGATTACCGCGGTGATGGCCTCGATCCAGCGCTCGTCGGGCAGGCCGACCACGGCAACCTCGGCAACCCCGTCCAACTCGTAAATACAGTCCTCGACTTCGCGCGGGGCCACGAGCACACCGCCCGTGTTGATGACGTCCTTGATGCGGTCCACCACTTGGATGAATCCCTGCGCATCTTGAGTGACCTGGTCGCCGGAGCGGAACCAGCCATCCACGAACGCCTGCTCGGTGGCCTCGGGCTTGTTCCAGTACCCCGTCAGCAGCTGCGGGGAACGGTATTGGATCTCTCCTGGTTCACCGGGCGCAGCCAGCTCACCCTCCGAGGTGACCACGCGCGCCTCCACATAAAACACGGGCCGCCCGCACGAGGCCGGCCGCGCGTCATGTTCCTCCGGGCGCAGCACGGTGCACAGCGGACCCAATTCGGATTGTCCGAAACAGTTGTAGAACCCGATCTTCGGATATCGCGAGCGCAACCGCTGCAGCACGGTCACCGGCATGATGGACGCGCCGTACTGCGCCTTGGTCAGCGAGGACAGGTCGCGGGTGTCCAGCTCGGGGGAGTTCGCCAGCGGCACCCACACGGTGGGCGCCAGGAACAGCGAGCCGATGTGTTCTTTCTCGACGAGCTCGAGGATCTGAGCGACGTCGGGCTTGGCAATCACGCGCGCTGTGGCACCCAACGTGAGGTAGGGGAGCAGGAACACGTGCATCGCGGCCGAATGGTAGAGCGGCATGGCGATCAGCGGGCGGTCCTCGGCCGTGAAATCCAGCGCGATGATCGAGGAGACGTACTCGGCGATCAGCGCGGCGTGCGTCATCATTGCCCCCTTGGGCGCGGACGTGGTCCCGGAGGTGTACAGCAGCTGCAGCAGGTCGCTTTCGTCCACGGGTGCCTCCACGGGGTCCGACGACGCCGCCCGGTCCAGCGCCGTCTCCAGCAGCGAGACCTCTTCGGGCCGGGTATCGGAACTCGAGTCTGCGTTCGGGAACATCGACCACACCTGGCCGACACCCGCGGCGCGACCGGAGGCGCGGACGTCGTCGACCAGCGGGAGCAATGCGTTGTCGACCACGAGCAGGCTCGCTCCGGAATCCTCCAGGATGTAGGCCAGCTCGTCACCCTTGAGGGCGAAGTTCACCGGAACGTGCACCAGACCTGCCTCGGCGCACGCGAGGTACAGCAGGAGATAGGCGTCAGAATTGGCGCCGTAGGCGGCAACCCGGGCACCGGATGGCAGCCCGGCATCCAGCAGGCGACGAGCCACGCGATGGACCGCATCGCCCAGTTCCGTATACGTCCAGCGCCGGTCTTCGAACAGGAGGGCGGTGGCGGGACCGTTGCGGGTAACCGTGCGGCGGAGCAGATCACCGACCGTGTTGGACTGTGCCGTGGCCACCGCGTATTCGGTCTCGTGGTTCTGGGATGCTGCGTTCATGATGGGCGTGTCCTTAAAAGGGAGTGGTTCCGAAGGTCAGAGCGGCCGCTCAGAGGCGTTCAATGATGGTGACGTTGGCCTGGCCGCCGCCCTCGCACATGGTTTGCAATCCCCAGCGGGACTCCCGGCGTCCGAGTTCATGCAGCAGAGAGGTCATGAGCCGCGCGCCGGTCGCACCGATGGGGTGCCCCAGCGCGATAGCCCCGCCATTCACATTGACCTTGGACATGTCCGCGCCGGTCTCGCGCTGCCATGCGAGCACCACAGCGGCGAAGGCCTCATTGATCTCAATCAGGTCCATGTCGTCCAGGCGCATGCCCGTGCGCTCCAGCGCGTGACGGGTCGCGGCAATCGGCGCGGACAGCATCATGACGGGATCGTCACCGCGAGCCGAGACGTGGTGGATTCGCGCTCGCGGTGTGAGCCCGTATTTCTCAACAGCACGCTCAGAGGCGATCAGAAGCGCCGCGGCGCCGTCGGACATCTGTGACGCGCTACCGGCCGTGTGCAGGCCACCCTCCACGATGGGCTGCAACGAACGAAGCTTGTCGAGATCTGGCTCGCGCGGACCCTCGTCCGCGGACAGCCCGGCCAACGGCAGGATCTCCCGATCGAAGCGGCCTTCCCGCTGGGCGGTGAGCGCGCGTTCGTGGGATTCCACGGCGAAGGCCTCGAGCTCATCCCGGGTGAAACCCCAGCGGTGGGCCATCATTTCCGCACCCCGGAACTGGGATATCTCTTGGTCGCCGTAGCGCTCGGCCCACCCGGTGGATCCGGTGAAGGGATCCGGGAAACCGAATTTCTCCGCGGCCACGTTGGAGTACGTGAGCGGAATGCTGGACATGGACTGCACACCACCGGCGACCACCAGGTCACTTGTTCCGCTCATCACGGCCTGCGCCGCGTAGCTGATCGCTTGCTGACCGGAACCGCATTGCCGTTCGATGGTGCTACCGGGCACCGCCTGCGAGAGCCCGGCAGCGAGCCACGCATTGCGGGCAATGTCCATGGACTGCGGACCCAGTTGATCGATGCACCCCAGGATCACCTCGTCGTAGTCCTGGGAATCGATGCCCTGGCGGTTCACCAGCTCCCGCAACGGTGCGGCGGCCAGATCGAGCGGATGAACCTCCGCAAGTCCCTTGCCGCGGCGCCCCACGGGGGTGCGGACAGCATCAATGATGTAGGCCTCAGCCATGAGAAGTACTCCGAACAGTTGGTCGAGTGGGGTAGGGCAATACGACAGCGATCAGCGCGGGGCCATGCGCAGAGCGCCGTCCATGCGCAGCGTGGTGCCGTTGAGATAATCGTTGTCCACGAACGTGGTCACGATCTGCGCGTATTCCGAGGGGCGGCCCAGACGGCGGGGGAACGGAACACCTGCGGCCAGGCCGGCCCGGTACTCCTCGCTGACGGTGGCCAGCATGGGTGTCTCCACGATTCCGGGGGCCACGGTGTTCACTCGGATGCCCAGGCTCGCCAGGTCCCGGGCGGCCGTGATGGTCAGGCTGTGCACGCCTCCCTTGGACGCCGCGTAGGCCGCTTGACCCACCTGTCCTTCGAACGCCGCCACAGAGGCCGTATTGACGATGAGTCCGCGCTGGCCGTCCTCGTCCACGGGGTCGGTTTCCGCCATGGCTTCCGCTGCGAGGGTCAGCACGTTGAACGTGCCGATCAGGTTCACCCGGATCACGGTCTCGAACAGTGCCAGGTCGTGCGGTCCCTTCTTGCCCAGGATGCGGGCCGAGGGCGCGATGCCGGCGCAATTGACCACGGTGCGCAACGGACCGACTTCCGTGGCCATTGCCACGGCGGCGCGTACGTCGTCGGGCTGGGTGACGTCAGCTGCGTGGTAGGTGATTCCGTCCACCTCCGGGGCCTTCTCGATACCCGCGGGGAGGTCCACGCCGATCACGCGTACGCCGCGATCCGCCAGGGCCGCGGCGGTCGCCGCGCCCAGACCCGACGCCGCTCCGGTCACCAGGGCAGAAGTGTTGGAGACATCCATGGAATATTCCTCTCGGTGGGGTGCTTTAGTAGGATGCCCAACTATTTAACTGTTGTCCAGATCACACTGTCGATGATCGACAAAATGGTTCCGGCTCACGCCGCGATAGTTCGCAAACGCACGGTGAAATTCACTGTTCGCTGTGCACAAACTCCCAGCTCCGCATGACACGTCACTGCTACCCTTGACGAACAGCCCGTATACGTCATGAAAGGACGCACACATGGCCGGTGGAAACCCGCTCCTGCGCGACTTCAACAAGAAAAACGCGCAACAAGGCGCGCCCGGTTCCTACCAGGATCCGCGTTACTCGCCCGAACAACTCGAGCAGATGTACAACGCCCCGGCAGCTGGCCCCGCCCAGACCGGGCGCATGAGCTATGACGATGTCGTAGTGCGTACCGGCGTTCTGCTGGTCTGCATTGTCGTCACCGGCGTGCTCGGCTGGATGATGCCCATCCTGGCCCTGCCCGGCGCCCTCATCGGTTTGGTCCTGGGCCTGGTCAACGCGTTCAAGCGCGAGCCCAGCCCCGTGCTGATCATTGCTTACGCCCTGGCCGAAGGCCTTTTCCTGGGTGGCATCTCCGGCATGTTCGAGAACATGTACCCGGGCATCGTGATCCAGGCCGTCATGGGCACCGTAGCGGTCTTCGTGTCCGTGCTGGTTCTCTACAAGGTGGGTGTGCTGCGTTCCTCGCCGCGCGTGACCAAGATCTTCATGGTCGCCATCATGGCGTACGCCCTGTTTGCGCTGATCAACCTGGGCACCTCGCTGCTCGGTGGCTTCAACATGCGCTACGACGTCACCCTGTTCGGCATCCCGCTGGGCCTGATCGTGGGTGCACTGGCCATTCTGTTGGCCGCCTACAGCTTTGTGCTTGACTTCGAGAACATCACCGACGGCGTTCGCCGCGGTATTCCGGAGAAGGCCGCATGGTCCGCCGCATTCGGCCTCACCGTGACCCTGATCTGGGCCTACGTCGAGATCCTGCGCGTGATCGCCATCATCCGGAGCATGTCCGAGTAATCCGCTGAGCTCTCCACGAGAGCTATTAACCGCGCCGCGGGCCTTGCGTTGTGAACGCGAGGCCCGCGGCGTCGTCGTAGGGTGTGGCGCCCCGGCTGCGGGTGGCGCCCCTCATATGGGCGGTTCCTACATGTAGGTGATCTCGAGGTCCTGCGGGGGGAGGTTGATCGCGCGATCTGGAACCGAATTGTGCGCGGGTCGTCCCACGAACAACCACCCGAGGATTTCTTCGTTGTCATTCAGCCGGTAGAAGTCGCGCAGCACCTGCTCGTCGCTGGGGGAGCGGCGGGACCACACGGTGGCCCACCCCTGCGCGTAAAACGCGGCCTCCAGCAGACCCCGGATCGAGTACGCGTCGAACCGCTGGACCTTCTTGGGTGTTTCGGACTCCGGGTCGAAGCGGAAGATGATGGCCAGTCCAGCGCCGCCGGTGGACGCCCACTGCAGACTGCCCCGGTAGGCGGCCAACCGGCGGATTTTCTTGCCCTTGAGACGTGGGATGGGGCCTTCCATGTTGGGCACGGAGGTGAGCCCGGCCATGGCGGCCGCGAGATCCGAAGCTGACTGGCGGTTGGTTACGGCCACCCGCCACGGCGTGAGCGAATCGTCGAAACGAGCACCCGCCACGGCGCGGAGGACGGTTTCCAACTCGGGGCGTTTCGGAGCCTCCTGTGTCAAAACACTTGCTGGGCGGCGCTGGGCCAGGACACGGAGCAAAGTAGCGGACATACCCCCTATTTTTGCACCGTTTGGACAGTGACCTGTGAAATAAGAATTTCCGGGCGGGCGTGCCATGATGTACGCATGTCTTCAACCGTGTCTATATCGCAGACGCATTCTCAGCCGGACCGCCCCGAACACGATTCCGGGCCGGTCTCGAACCCTGATCGTCACGGTCGCGAAATGGTGTCCGCCCCGGTGCGCATTGCGGCAGCATGGTCCTGGCGCGTCATCCTGGTGGTGGCCGCGATCGGCCTGGTGGGCTGGTTGCTGTCCAAGGTTTCCACAGTGCTCATCCCGGTCGCCATCGCTGCGCTGTTGGCAGGCCTGCTGACCCCGGCCGTCAAGTGGCTGCGTTCCAAGCGCGTGCCCGGGGGCCTGGCTGCGGCCATCGTGGAGATCGGTCTCATCGTTCTGGTGCTGGGGTTGTTGACCTTGGCCGGCCAGCAGATGATCTCCGGCTTCGCTCAGCTTTCGAGCAGCGCGGTGGGTGGTTTCCAGAAACTCACCGGCATGCTCGAGGACAGCCCCCTCAACGTCTCGACCGAAAACATCAACCAGTGGATCGGCGAGCTCGGCAATACCCTGCAGGAGAACTCCCAAGCGATTCTCTCCGGTGCTGTGACCTTCGGCTCCACCGCGGGCAACATTCTGACCGGCATCATCATCATGCTGTTCGTGCTGCTGTTCTTCCTGATGCAGGGTGAATCGATCTGGCTGTTCCTGGTCAAGTTGTTCCCGCACCGTGCGCGCACCGCCGTTAATGGCGCCGGTCGCAAGGGTTGGCTCTCGCTCGCCCAGTACGTGCGGATTCAGGTGTTCGTTGCCTTCGTCGACGCCGTGGGTATCGGCCTGGGTGCCTTCCTCCTGGGCGTGCCGTTGGCGCTGCCCATCGGTGTGTTGGTCTTCCTTGCCTCCTTCATCCCGATCGTCGGTGCGGTGGCCACCGGCATCATTGCCGTGTTGGTCGCCCTGGTGGCCAACGGCCCCGGTATCGCCTTGGCCATGTTGGGCGTGGTGCTGCTGGTTCAGCAACTCGAGTCCAACGTCCTACAGCCGCTGGTCATGGGCAAGGCCGTGTCCCTGCACCCGGTGGCAGTGTTCCTGGCCGTGGCTGCCGGTGCCGTGCTGTACGGCATTGTGGGCGCGCTGTTCGCCGTGCCGCTGCTGGCCATTCTGAACACGATCGTCCGCTACCTTTCGTCGCGCTCTTGGGAGCAGGACGACCAGATCGCGTGGTCACCGTTCCTGTATCCCTGGGAGATCAAGAAGGAAGCCAAGAAGCAGGATCTGACCCGTGAGCAGGTCATGGAGCAGCTACAGCGCTTCCGTCTCAAGCGGCACAAGGATCGCGAGCTGGAAGAGAAGAAGCGCGAAGAAAAGCACAAGAAGGACACCGAACACGACGCCAGCATTGAGCAGGACAGCACCAACCGCGCGTAGTCGCACAATGAACCAGCGTCTGATCGCGTAATACCATGGAACGCGGCGCCCTTGAACGAGGGCGCCGCGTTTTCGTACGGCAGTGCAAGACCGTGGCTGACCGACAGACACGGTGACCGCCCACGGGCGGCGCACGTTGCAGAGTGAAAGAAGTTTGAAGTGGGCCTCAACGAAATGCCGGTGACTGCGGCGGACATCGAACACGCCTCGCACATGTTGGAAGACGTAATTGAGCGAACGCCCGTGGCCCACTCCCGGGCGCTGTCCCGTCTGCTCGGTTCCGAGGTTCACATCAAGTGCGAGAACCTGCAGCGCGCAGGCTCGTTCAAGATCCGCGGTGCCTACATTCGTATGGCGGAGCTCTCGGAGGACGAGAAGGCCAGCGGTGTCGTGGCGGCGTCGGCGGGTAATCACGCGCAGGGCGTGGCGCTTGCGGCCAACAAACTGGGTATCAAGGCGCGCATCTACATGCCGTTGGGGGCGGCGCTGCCCAAGGTCGCCGCGACTCGCGACCACGGGGCAGAGGTCGTGTTGTTCGGCACCACCGTGGACCAGGCGCTGGCCGAGGCGCAGCGGTACGCGGAGGAAACCGGTGCCGTGTTCGTGCACCCCTTCGACCACCCGGCCATCATTGCCGGTCAAGGCACACTCGGGCTGGAGATCGTGGATCAGGTACCGGACGTGGACACCATCATTGCCGGCGTGGGTGGCGGTGGCTTGTTGGCCGGTCTGTCCGTGGCGGTGAAGGCCAAGGCGGAGGAACTGGGCCGGGACATTCGCCTGATCGGCGTGCAGGCGGAGAACGCTGCGGCGTACCCGCCCTCGTTGGCCGGTGACGCGCTCGTGACCCTCAACAAGGTCTCGACCATAGCGGACGGCATTGCCGTGGGCCGCCCAGGACAATTGCCGTTCCAAATCATCAAAGAACTCGCGGACGACGTCACCACGGTCAGCGAGGATTCCTTGGCGCAGGCGCTCATCTTCATGCTGGAACGCAACAAAATGGTCGTGGAACCCGCCGGTGCCGTGGGCGTGGCGGCCATCCTGGAGGGCAAGCTCAAGGAGTCCTACGGGGATCTGGGCAACACGGTGGTGCTGCTGTCCGGGGGCAACATCGACCCCATGCTCATGCTCAAGGTCATCCAACGCGGTCTCTCCGCGGCGGGGCGCTACATGACCATCAAGATGATGCTGACCGACCGCCCCGGCGAGCTGGCCTTGATCTCGCGCATCATCGCGGACATGGACGCCAACGTGACCGGCGTGGATCACACGCGCATCGGCGGTTCACTGTCGATGGGTGATGTGTCCATCACCATCGACATGGAGACCAAGGGGCACGCGCACTGCGACAAGGTCATCGATGCCCTGGAGGCCCAGGGTTTCCGGCCCGTGGTGGTGCACTAGCGAACCGTGCGTCAGCGGCGACGTCGGCCCCGGGCGGTGAAGTACGTGATGAACGCGGCAACGAATGTGGAGAACCACAGGATGTTGCGCAGACCGCCGGTGGTGTTGAGCTCCGGGTTGGACTGACCTAGGAAGTGCACGACGATCGCCGAGACGGCCAACAGCGCGGTCAGGGCGATCAGCGGCACGGTCCATTTATTGGGCTGGCGGTTCCAATGGGTAACCACGAATACTCCTCGGATAGAAAATGCGGGGAAATGATTCGGGGCCGCCCTCATGTGCTGAGAGCGGCCCCGAATCACTGCGTCATGATGACGTGAAGATCAGTTGTGGAACGGCTTGGCGTCCAGGATCTTGACCTTGATGTTCTTGCCGTTGGGGGCCTTGTAGGTCAGCTCGTCGCCCACCTTGTGGCCCCTGATGGCGGCGCCCATGGGGGAGCGCTCGGAGAACACCTCGATGTCCTCGCCGCCGGTGAGGTCCTCAGCGACCTCGCGGGAGCCCATCAGGAAGGTCATCTCGTCACCGGCGATGTCCGCGGTGACGACCATGCCGGCTTCGATCACGCCGTCGTCGGCGGGAGCCTCGCCCACCTGGGCGTTTTCGAGCAGCTGGGTCAGCTGATTGATGCGACCTTCGTTCTTGCCCTGCTCTTCGCGTGCAGCGTGGTAACCGCCGTTCTCCTTGAGGTCACCCTCGGAGCGGGCCTGTTCGATACGATCAACGATTTCCTGGCGGTACGGCCCGGAAAGGTGGTCGAGCTCTTTCTTGAGTCGATCGTATGCTTCCTGGGTCAGCCAGGCGCCCTCGTTAGTAGACACGCTATCTCCGTTCTCGGGTGCCCACCGGGGTGGTGAGCACGTGTGAAAAACCCCGCCCCGGTGGTGAGCCGTGGTGGCTCGCTGCCCATCCGGGTCGGGGATCGTACAAAGTTTCTAGTACACCAGTGTAAGTGAGGCCACGGGCTGGTCTCAAAGCGACTCAGCCGCGACGCCCGTCTGGAGGGGTGTCAGTCGACCTTCCAGCAGGAATCCACGCCTACCGAGTTGGCCTCGTTGGTGGTGCGCACGGGCACTCGGTGAGTGCTGGTGCGGCCGTTGAGTTCTTTGGGTGCCACCTCACCAATGGTGACTTCGTTCCATCCGACAATCGCGTACTGCTCGTTGAGCGCGCGCACCGCACACGTGACCGTTTGGTCCGGGTCCTTGGTGAGATCGAAGTCCGCGTAGGTGTTGCCGGCATCCTGCACCTGGAAGCTGACGTCCTTGGCGACCGGTGCACTGGATTGCCCCTGCACGATCCACACCACGAACAGCGCAGACAACAACGTGGCGATTGCGGCAATGACCACCCACCCCCGGAAGGAGGGGCCGCGGCGGCCGCGCGGAGACAACGTCCGGTGCCCGGAGCCATAACGCTGCGCCAGGACATCGCCCGAGGCGGATCCTGACGCGGGGGTGGAAGAACTCATGACACCATTGTATCCAGTACGGGTTGGGATCCCCTGAGAATGCGTGGTGCGGGTGACGGAGCCGACAGCATTATCCGGTGCACGGGCGTAAGATACCGGGGATTGTGTTTTGTCCGAACCCCACCCGGGAGGCTCCCGTTCCGTGACGGATTATTCGAAACTCCGGCTCTTGGCCATCCACGCCCATCCGGATGACGAGTCCAGCAAGGGCGCGGCAACCATGGCTCATTACGTGGGCCTGGGTGCTCGCGTCATGGTGGCTACGTGCACCGGTGGCGAGCAGGGCTCCATCCTGAACGCGCAGATGGAGGGCGTTCCCTGGGCCGAGCGTGACCTGCCGGGTCTGCGCCGCGAGGAAATGGCTCAGGCGGCCGAGGCCCTGAACCTCGAGCACCGCTGGATCGGGTTCGCGGATTCCGGGCTGCCCGAGGGCGATCCGCTACCTCCGCTGCCCGAGGGCTGCTTCGCCCTGCAGCCGCTCGAACGCGCCGCGGCACCGCTCGTCCAGCTGGTGCGCGAATTCCGTCCGCACGTGATCCTCACGTATGACGAGAATGGCGGCTACCCGCACCCGGACCACATCCAGACGCACAACGTGTCCATGGAGGCCTACCGCAAGGCCGGCGATCCCGACGCCTACCCGGGCACCGGCGAACCCTGGACCCCGCTCAAGGTCTACTACGACCGCGCCTTCAACGTGGAGCGCTTCATCGCGCTGCACGAAGCGCTGGAGGAGCGCGGATTCCAGTCCCCGTACGCCGAGCGCATCGCCGCATTGCAGGAGACCGATCCCGAGGGTCACCGTCCGCCGGTGCCTCGCCACGAAACCACCACCAAGATCGAGTGCCCGGACACCTTCTCCGCTCGTGACACAGCCCTGCGCTGTCACCGCACGCAGGTGGACCCGGACGGCCCGTTCTTCGCCGTGTCCTCGGACATGCAGGCCGAGGTCTGGCCGTGGGAGGACTACTCGCTGGCGGATTCGCGCGTGGAGACCTCCATTCCGGAGACCGACCTGTTCGCCGGTATCGATCCTGATGCCCAGATTTCTTCCCCTCGAAAGGCGTAACCAGCCGTGAACATGTTGACCACCGTGCTGCTCCAAGCGGCCACGGAAAATCCCGCGGGTGACCTCAAGCCCGGTCTGGAACCGAGCCAGGTTTCGCCGGGGATCGCGGGCTTCATCGCGACGTTCTTCCTGGTCGCCGTGGTGATTCTCCTGATCATTGACTTCAACCGTCGCAATCGCCGGTTGCGGTACCGTGCCCAGTACGCCGAGCAGCGCGCCGCGGAAGAGGGCGTGGGCGGGTACGCGCACGGCCGCGACGGTCAGGTTGCGTCAGCAGATTCCGACGCCGACGCCGCCACTCGCGCACCCAAGCCTCGCACGGCACCGGATGCGGACCGCGGGGAGAACGGCGGAAGCTCCGCTCGTCGTGACTGATCGCTGAACCAGACCAGAAGGGGTCCGCTCCGATGCTGAGAACTTGATTCTCGGCTCGGGCGGGCCCCTTTTTTCTGGCCGATCCCCTTATGCGTGTGAGGGGCTCGTGACATCGTTGAGTCATGACCAACAGGCTCGCCAACTCCACCAGCCCGTATCTGCTGCAGCACGCCCAGAACCCCGTGGACTGGTGGGAGTTCGGGCCGGCTGCCTTCGCCGAGGCTCGCACCCGTGACGTGCCCGTGTTGTTGTCCGTGGGCTACGCCGCGTGCCACTGGTGTCACGTGATGGCGCATGAATCCTTCGAGGACCCCGCCGTGGGGGAGTACATCAACGAGCACTTTGTGGCCATCAAGGTGGACCGCGAGCAACGCCCCGATGTCGATGCGCTGTACATGTCCGCAACCCAGCTGCTGACTCAGCAGGGTGGCTGGCCCATGACCGTGTTCCTCACGCCGGAAGGCCAGGCTTTTCATGCGGGTACCTATTACCCGCCGCGTCCCATGCAGGGCAGACCCTCGTTCACACAGGTACTCCACGCGGTGAATGACGCGTGGACCGAACGCCGTGAGCAAGTGCTTCAGGGCGCGCAATCGGTCACGGATGCGCTGCAACGCCATCCGGAAGCGGTCGCCTCCATGCTTGGAACGGATCGGCACACGGCGGGGCCGGTGCAGATCGATGCTCCGGATCCCTCAGGGGACATCACCCACCAGGAATCGCAGCTGATTGGCCCGTGGTTGGACGCACTCGAGGTGGCCCGCGATTCCACGCACGAGGGCTTCGGCAACGGCCCCAAATTCCCACCGTCCCCGATGCTCGAAGCGCTGGTGCTGCTGGCATCCCGCGATGGTGACTTATCCGCTCGCGCGGCCGAACTGCTCACGGCCACTCTGGACGCCATGGTCACCGGAGCGCTCCACGATCACGTGGGCGGGGGATTCTTCCGCTACTCGGTGACCCCCGACTGGTCACTCCCGCATTACGAGAAGATGCTCTACGACAACGCCCAGTTGCTACGAGTACTGGCCCACACCGCCAGGTACCTCGAAAAGCGCGGCACCGATCCCGTTCGAGCCGCGAGGTACCGGAACGCGGCCGAGGGCATCGTGACCTGGCTGGCCCGCGAGATGATCACGGAACAGGGCGCGATCGCCGCCTCCTTGGACGCGGACAGCGACCCCGTCACTCCTGGAGCGGAGCGCGAAGGTGCGTTTTACACGTTCTCTCGCGGCGACGTCGGCGAACCGCAGCCAGCCGTGGCCGGCTGGGGCGAATCCGGGTCCGTCACGGGAATCCTGGATCAGAACGTGCGAGAAGAGCTGTGGGAGCAACGCGAGCAGCGCACACCTCCGGAACGCGATGACAAGGTGGTGACCGCGTGGAACGGCATGACCATCGAAGCGCTCGCTGAGGCTGCCGTGCTGCTGGATCGCCCCGAGTGGTTGGAGACCGCCGAGTGGGCCGCTGAGTTCGTCTGGACGCGGCACTGGAACGCGGAGACCACGACCTTGGCGCGCACGTCCCGCCAAGGAACCGTGGATCCACACGATGGACAGCTCGAGGATTATGTGCGGGCGGGCTTGGCGTTTCTGGCCCTCTATCGGGCCACTGGACTCGAGCAGTGGTACGCCCGCAGCTTGGAGTTGGCGCGGGCGACGGTCGAGAAGTTCATGCGCGGGGACACCCCCATGGATTCGGCGGAACCGGATGCCGTTCTGGTCGCCGCGGGTGCCACGGGCCAGTCGGACCCGTTCGACGACGTCGCGGCGTCGGCCCAGTCGTGTCTGGCCCGGTGGCTCGTGCTGCTCGGCCAGCCCAAAGTCGCCGGGCGCTCGAGCGACGGTCTGGTGGACCTGTTGGTGAAACCGGCCCAGGGGTTGGCCACTCGTGCAGCGACTGCGGCCGGGGGCACCCTGCACGCGTGGTTGTTGCGTGCCCAGCCGCCCGCGCTGCTCGAAGTGGTGCATGCAAGTGATCAAGACTGGGAGCAGGTTCAGGCCAGCGCCGGTGAACGTCGTGTCACGGACGTCCTGGTGCTGGGCGAGGGCCACGCACCCTACGGTGTACCCGAAGCATCAAGCGATGAGTTCGCAGTCTGGCTGTGTCGCAACGGTCAGTGCGAACTGCCGGTGCGCTCGCCGGAGAAGGTGGATGAGCTCCTGGACCGGGCGTAGCGGCGTCGTCGGGCGTGTTGATGAGGAAGGGCGCATCACTCCATGAACATGGCCAGCATGATCGCGATGTAGTGGCAGACAAAGCCCAGAATCGTGCAGGCGTGGAACACCTCGTGGAAGCTGAAGACCGTGGGCAGCAGGTGTGGGCGTTTGAGTGCGTAGCAGACGGCCCCGCCGATGTAGAAGACGCCGCCGGCGATCACCAGGAGGGTGGCCGGGACGTTCGCGGCAAAATACGCCGGAAGATACACCAGCGAGAGGCAACCCATGATGATGTAGAGCGGGGTGTAGAGCCAGCGCGGGGCGTGCATCCAGAAGACGCGGAAGATCACGAGGGCAGCGCCCAGGGACCAGATGATGATCAGCAACACCTGGGCCGCGCTCGGGGATAATAACGCAACGGCCAGGGGCGTGTAGGTGCCCGCGATGACCAGGGCGATGTTGGAGTGGTCCAGCCGGCGCAGCACCGCGTTCATGCGGGGGCCCCAGTAGAAGCGGTGGTACACGGCAGAGGTGCCGAAGAGCATCACGGCGGTGATCGAGTAGACCACGCACGCGATGCGCAAATCCGTGGTGGGTGCCAGGAACACCGAGATCAGGCCGAGGGCCAGCGCTACCGGGGCGAATCCGGCGTGGATCCAGCCGCGCCACGCGGGCTTCTTCTCGATGATTCGCTCCGCCGCCGCACTCAGGCTCTCCGTGGCCCGGTGCACCGTGGATCCGGTGCGGGTACTGTTGCCGCGCGTCATATCACCAGTCACTTTCTCCGCTGCCAGCCGGAGCGAACACGGGTGTGTTTGGGGATTCGCTTGACCACCGGCGGCTGCCCATACGGGTAGTTTAGAGGGCATGGTTGTGTGTTGGCCCAGTCGAAACAGGGGAGGATCTCTACGGTGAAACTGCCTCGTCCGCTGTACTCGCTGTACGAGTCGCGCCTGGCCAGCAGCCTGAAAGAGGACACCCTGCCGCATCACGTGGGTGTCCTGGTGGATGGCAACCGCCGGTGGGCTCGCCAGTTCGGTGCCTCAACCGCCGACGGTCACAAAGCTGGTGCCCAGAAGATCGTGGAGTTCTTGCGCTGGTGTGCGGATCTCAACATTGACGTGGTCACCTTGTACATCCTTTCGACTGAGAACCTGAAGCGGCCCCAGGAAGAGCTCACCGCTCTGATCGAAATCATTTCGGGGCTCGTGACTCAGTTGCAGGACGAGGCGCTGTGCCGGATACAACCGGTCGGAGCGTTAGATTCTCTGCCCCCTCGGCTACGGGACCAGGTCGAGTGCATTGCGGAATCGACCGCGAACATTCCCGGACCCCACTTGAACATTGCGGTGGGCTACGGCGGGCGGCAAGAAATTGTCGACGCCGTTCGCGAAGTCATCCGCGACACCCGCGACCGCGGGGATTCGGTAGAGGCGCTCGCCGAGACCCTCTCCGTGGACGACATTTCCGCGCGCCTGTACACCCGGGGCCAACCGGATCCGGACCTGCTGATCCGCACCTCCGGTGAGCAACGGCTCTCCGGGTTCCTGATGTGGCAGTCTGCCTACAGCGAGTTCTACTTCTGCGAGGCCCTGTGGCCGGACTTCCGCCGCGTGGACTTCCTGCGCGCGCTGCGCAACTATGCGACCCGTCAGCGGCGCTTCGGCAACTGAGTCCCCAACCCGAATTCACGCCCCGTTCACCGCGAGTGTGACTTGCGCATCCTTGGAGTCCCTACGTTGAAAGCAACCGGTTACCCCTCAGCAACCGGTTGAGCCCAACGTCGGAAGGTTTCCATGACCGTCAGCACCGAATCCGTAGTTGCACCGTCCACCCCGGCCACGGCCGAAACGGTACGGTCCTACGTGATTGATACGTCTGTCTTGTTGTCCGATCCCCGCGCCATCCTCCGTTTCGCCGAGCACCGTGTCGTGCTGCCGGTGGTGGTCATCTCTGAGCTCGAGGCCAAGCGCCACGATCCCGAACTGGGGTTCTTCGCTCGCAAGGCTCTGCGGCTGTTGGACGATCTGCGCGTGGAGCACGGGGGACTGGACCACCCCATTCCGTTGGGTACCAGTGGTGGTTGCCTGGTCGTGGAACTCAACCATGTGGCGGACACCGTCCTGCCGCAGAGCTTCCGGCTCAAGGACAACGACTCGCGGATTCTGTCCGTGGCCAAGAACCTGGCACAAGAGGGCCACGACGTATGCGTGGTGTCCAAGGACCTGCCGATGCGTGTGAAGGCTTCCGCGCTGGGGCTCGAGGCGGATGAGTACCGTGCCGAGTGGGTGGGCACCGATGACGAATACAGCGGCACGGCAACCCTCAATGTCACAGATGATGAACTCGAGCAGCTCTACGCCGAATCCCAGGTGCACTTGGAACAGACTGCCGGGATGCCCACGAACACGGGGCTGGTTCTGCACTCGTCCAAGGGCCATGCACTGGGCCGGCTGCACGATGACGGCAGCACCCGCCTGGTGCGCGCCGATCGGGATGTGTTCGGACTGCACGGCCGTTCTGCCGAGCAGCGACTCGCGATCGACCTGCTCCTGGATCCCGAGGTGGGCATCGTGTCCATGGGCGGCCGCGCCGGTACCGGAAAGTCCGCTCTGGCCTTGTGTGCCGGCCTGGAGACGGTGTTGGAGCGCCGTGAGCACCGCAAGATCATGGTGTTCCGCCCGCTCTACGCCGTGGGCGGCCAGGACCTGGGCTACCTGCCGGGCACCGAGGAAGAGAAGATGAACCCGTGGGGCCAGGCGGTCTTCGACACGCTCTCCTCGGTCGTCTCGACCACGGTCGTCGAGGAGGTCGTGGCCCGCGGCATGCTCGAGGTGCTGCCGTTGACCCACATCCGCGGCCGGTCTCTGCACGACGCGTTCGTGATCGTGGACGAGGCACAGTCCCTGGAACGCAACGTGCTCCTCACCGCGCTGTCCCGGATCGGGCAGAATTCCAAGGTGGTCCTTACGCACGATGTCGCTCAGCGCGACAATCTTCGCGTGGGTCGCCACGATGGCATCATCGCCGTGGTCGAGGCGCTCAAGGGCCAGCCGCTGTTCGGTCATATGAGCCTGAACCGTTCCGAGCGCTCGCCGATCGCCGCGCTCGTCACCGACGTTCTGGAGCGTTCGGACGTGTAGTTCGCTCGCTACTTTCGACGCCGACGCCGCTCGGTGGCCTTGTTTGCCCAGGTCACCGGGCGGTGGTCCGTTGTGTGGGTGCTCATGCAGGACAGTCGTTGCTTGTCGTTCTGGTCTACCGACTCATATGTCTGTTCTGACGAGTGAAAGATTCTTGAATGTGATGCTAGTCACTGGTGAAAGTCAGGCGTACTCTGACGTTCATCACCGGGGTTTTATGACAGTTATCAATGATGAGAAGGAGGGGCCATTGACGAAGCGCACGAAGGTAATCGCGTGACTCTTTATGGGCATTGCGTTAGTTGTGTTGATAATTTGGATCTTTCTCAACCCGTCAGAAGCAAATGATTTTACCTTCGTGATGCTCTCAGGGGGCTACTAGCCTTAATAAGTGCTTCAGTAATGAAGTCCAATGAATTCTGGAATAATCAAATGAAGTACTACCCCGCCGTGCTGGGGGTACAGCGACGCGCACCTAGGGTTGTGCAATTTAGTGTCCATCAAACTAAGAAAATATTATACGTCGTATCTGCAGCGTGCATATTGGTTGGAATAGTTAGTCTATTTGTCTAGGTCATCCTGATTGAAGGAGGGGCGCAGGTGAGCGCGAAGCTTCTCATCCTGTCAACGTTTTTGTTCTTTGCAGCAGTCGCGGTAGGTATTGTGGCATTTATTGTCACGGATGAGGGGTGGCGCGACGACTCCTCCATGGCAGTGTGGTTCATGCTCGCCTTCGCTGCTCTGTACTTCGTCATGTTTTTTATCTACCGCAGCAATCTCGAGATTAATCGATCAGTAGCCCGCTACTTTTCGAGCACTGGCCAGGGTGCCACGGAGGATGATGCGATGGAGCTTGTGCGACGCTATTCGCCGTTCATGCTCCTCGGGGGAGCAGTCTTCCTGGTTGCCGGAATTGGCGGGCTGTTGCCGCGGTGAGTTCAAGTCTCAGAGAGTTGCGGTTTATAGGGGCTGCGTGAAGGTACGTCAGTTTGTTCCAACAACCGGGGCAACTGGTCGGTTGTTCAACAACGTGAGTACCAGCGCGGCTCCGATCGCAATCGCGGTCATCATGGCCGTGGTGGGCCAGCCCATCCAGTCGACCGCTGCTGCGCCGAAGGCGGTCCCGGCGCCTCCTCCAATGAAATAGATCACCATGTACGCGCTGTTGAATCTCGCCGGACTCGAACGATCGATCGCGAGAACCGTATTTTGATTCGCTACCTGAGCTGCGAACAACCCTGCGTCGAAGACTGCAAGGCATAGCAGCGTCAATGGAGTGTTGACGAGATTCAAACCGGCGACAACTGCTGCGATTCCCGCAAGGACCAAGCTGACAACTATCACGTGGTGCGCACCGATTCGATCGGTTAGAAGGCCGGCAATTGGGGTTACAAGAATTCCAGACAATCCTGCTACCGCATAAAGACCGATGCGTTCGGAGGAATAACTATACGGGGCCTCTGAGAGCGCGACAGCAAGGCCTGCCCACACTGCGGAGAAGGCAAAGAACCACAACGCACCCCTGATTGCCGCGGCCCGCAGTGTGGAGTTCTGGACGACGAGGCTAGGGAGCAAACGCAGTGTCGAGAAGTAGTCGCGCTTATTCGTGCCGGTTGCCCCCGGCAGAATCCGGAGGCTACACCCGGCGACGATGAGGCAGGCGGTGGCGAAGACCAACACCATCGGCCGCCACCCGATCTCATCCGCCAAGAACCCACCGAGGATTCGACCCGACAGGACTCCCGCGGAGATTCCGGCGGTTACGATTCCAAGACTCGTCGCACTACGTCGAGATGAACCTAGTCGTGCGGTCAATGAACTGAGACTTGCGCCCACTGCGGAACAGATCCCCACAGCGGCCATCGCCAGGGCTAAGGTCACGACGCCATTCATGATTGCGGTGGCGGCCAGTGAGATCGCGAGGACGAAGAATTGGCCAGCAAGGACGCGGTTGGGCGAGTATCTGTCGACCAGAGGTACCAACAGAACGATCCCGACCAAGTAGCCAACCGGACCGAAAGCAAGCCCTACGCCTACCAAGGTGATCGAGGTGCTCAACGAATCCGCAACATCCGCGATTGCCGGTTGCATGGGGTAAATGGCCGATGTCCCCAGAGCTGCAGCGAACGACATGAATAGCAGAAGGAAGCCGCGGATCCGAACATCGCCGGAAGTGATGTCCCCAAGGTACCCCGGTTGAAGATCAGGTGCGACCTCGGAAGAAGGCACGGAGATCACCGACCAGTAGGTCGGGTTGTTCCATGGCCGGAAAGTGGCCACCCAGAGCGAACTCGCTCCAATGATCGACTGCATTCCAAGGATCCATGGCGCGGCGCATCAACGGGTGAGTGTCGAAAACCGCCCATCCGGTCGGCACACCCGTGGGAGCTAGCCAGTCGAGCTGTGAGTGTTCTGCCTCGTAGTAGAACTGAGCGCTCGAAGCTCCTGCCCTTGTAAACCAGTAGAGGCTCACATTAGTCAGCAACTGGTCGCGGTCGACAACCTCGTCAGGGGTACTGTGCGGCCCACCGGTCCAGGTCTGGAACTTCTCCACGATCCAGGCAAGTTGCCCGACGGGCGAGTCGGTGAGCGCTGCACCAATGGTGGCCGGGTGATGGTTTTGGACCTCGAAGTAACCGCGCTCGCCAGCGTCGGACCGGCGCACTCGCTCGACCTCGGCGATATCCTCAGGGCTGAAGTCATCGGGATAGGGATACTTGTTACCCACCATGGCCAGGGCGCGCCCGTCACTTCCAACGTGCACGCCGATCACGCGTTCGGGGAGAGTCGCGCCTAATCGCAGCGAAACGCCGGCGCCGGTGTCGGTGCCGTGGGTGGCGAACCTCTTGTACCCCAGCCGCGTCAGGATTTCTGCGTAGGCACTACTTGTTCGTGCCACTTCCCACCCCGTACTGACGAGTGGGGTAGAAAAGCCGAAACCGGGCGGTGACGGGATCACAACGTGAAAAGCATCAGCTTCGTCACCGCCATGGGCGCAGGGGTCGACTAGTGAGTTGATGATCCGGGTGTACTCCACGAAGGAAGCCGGCCACCCATGGTTCAAAAGTAATGGTTTGGCCCCGGGCACGAGTGAGCGGGCGTGGAGCACTTGAAAAGTCTGGCCGTCAACATCCATGGTGAACTGCTCGTGAGCATTGAGTGCACGCTCCTGCGCTCTCCAATCGAAATCTCCACGCCAGTATTCGGCGAGATCCTGCCAGTAGCCCAGTGGTACTCCACGACTGAAGTCGGTGGCGTCCTCGAAATCGGGAATGCTGTGCGGCCATCGAGTTCGTGCGAGTCGTTCGTGCAGGTCGTCTAAGTCGGCCTGAGCGACGTGGATGCGGAATGGTTTCGGTGATTCGTACCCGTCGAAGATGGAAAGTGGGTTGGTCGTGGCAATCATGGCGTTCCTTTGTATGAGTGGGCCGTCACCCTATGGCGGGTGCCGCCGTGGAAGACGTCTGGCCCGCGGTGTCATTTGTGGGGAGAACCCTGGCCGGGTGTGCGCGGCTGAGAACCGACAGGCCGTAGACGCTGGCGCTGAGCGTTGCGATAATCGCGAGGGTCGTGACGATCGGCTCACCGATGCCGCCGTGGGCCAGCAGGATGTGAGCGGGGCCCTGTAAAGCTGCTGTAGCGACACCGGTCCACATGGCCAACCAAGCGGCCCGGGGGTGAAGCGACATGAGCTTTGGCAATAGTGGAACTGCCCATCCGAGAAGAGCCAGGATGCCAGTGGCGATCAATGGTGTGCGCTGAGCGATGGACGTTAGACCCTGAGGGCCGGTATCACCAGGTCCCGTAACTCCCCACGAGATCATTGCAGTGCCAAATACGACTATCCCGGGACTACAGGCCAGAACAAGTCGTAACGGCGGTCGCTGAGGCTGGTGGGACAGCAACCTGCGCCACCGGTCTCCTGCGTAGATCGCGAACAGGCAGGCCAAGGCCATGGCCAGGAGGCCGAAGCTGGAGTAGACAACGATGAAGACCCACTGCCGCATACCTCCTTCATCGCCGGTGGTCATGGTGCCGTCCACCAAAAGCTGCAAGATCAGTCCGGGCGGAAGCCCGAGAAGTACCGGAGCTAGCAGGCCCGTGGCGCCCCCGGCAGTCAAGAGCACTAGCCATCCAGGCACCCTCCGACCCCAAGGTTTGATCAGCGCCACGGCTAGGCCGAGGGCGATGATTTCGAGGCCAATAGTGATCGCGTTCCCCACTACCAAGCGGGGGTCTTGCATGTGATTGCTTGCCAATCCGGGGGTCAGTCCCAGAGTGGAGCCCATGAGCCACATGACCTTCAAAGTCACGTAAGGGAGAACCGCCAGGATCACCGCGCTGAACGCGACCATGCGCAGGCGAGCTGAAGAGGTTTTCATGGTGAACTCTTTCTGGAAGGTGCGTTCTCTGAGAGCGACTACCGCTCATAGCCGGTAGCTGGTTAGAATGCGGAGATGAATACAACTACGCCACCCCTGCCGCTGCAGTTGATCGAGGAGTTCATTAATACGCGGCGCGCGGACGGTGATGGCCTGGCTACTCACGAGGAACTTGAGCAGTGGTTGACCAGTCGCGACCTGGCACCTTCTTCGATATCGGCCAACGACTCCGAGCTGTCCCGTGCTCGCGCGGTGCGCGAAGGTCTTCGAGCGGTGATCGCCGAGAACAATGCTGCGCCAGTTGCCAGCCCTCGACCGGATGGCTTGAACCCGTCTGCGCGGAATGAATTCGCCAAGCTCGCCGAGAACCTCCCCCTCGTAGTGGATGTCCGATCCAGCCCACCTCGCCTAGTTCCACAGGCGGGTTTGTCGGATGTCGATTCGGCCCTCGCGGCCTTGCTAGTGGGTGCGTTGACTGCGGTCCCTGATGGAACCTGGGTACGGCTCAAAGCCTGTCGCGAACCCAGTTGTCGTCGGGCGTTTTATGATCACTCGCGCAATCGCTCGAGGTCTTGGTGCTCTATGGAACTGTGTGGCAATCGCGCGAAGGGGCGAGCTTTTTACAGCCGCAACCAGTGAAGATCAGGTCAGGGTGCCCCGATGAATGAGATGTGAAAGAACCCGTTGGGCCGTGCAGGCACAAAGACTTGCGGGCAAATTGGTTCGTCTCAACTAATGACATCGCGGGACCCCAGTTGGTGCATTCGAATCCCGCGACGACGGCGATAGTTATGCCGAGACCACGCAGAACTGGTTGCCGTCGGGGTCGGCCAGGACAACCCAGCCGTCGTTGTCGAAACGCATGACCTCGGTGGCTCCGAGTCCTTGGAGCCGGATGACCTCGCCGGCCATGTCGTCAGTAAATAGGTCAAGGTGCAGTCGGTTCTTGCCTGAATGCGTTTCGGGTACCAGTTGCAGTGATAGCCCAACCCCCACCTTGCTCGGATCCTCGAGGTATGCAGTTCCCTCGTCCGAGGACGCGACTCGATACCCGGTGACCGCCCGCCAAAAAGTGGCGCTGCCCGCCAGGTCATTGGTGTCTACGCAGATGTTGCCAATGTTGATGCTCATTTTCTTTTCCCTCCACCTAACTTGTGTAACCATTACGCTAGTTTGACAAACTAGTGTAAGTCAATAGATGGTTAGGTATTTTTGCGCGCAACCTGGCGGAGGAAGGGTCAGAGATTGTTGGCGTCTTGGAGAAGGGGTCTTCGAACGGGGCGAGGGTGTTGGTTTACTGCCCGTTGAACTTGCCGCCGGGGTGGCTGGATCAGGCGATGCCAGTCACGCGCTGGCCAGTGGTTATGACCAATCAGCCCAACGGAATCGGCCACGGCACGTGGTCCGAGACATCCGTGAGGTTGAAGTCCATGTCGGTGAAGAGGTCGTCCAATAGGTAGTCGTCCACGGCCTCGATGCCCAGCTTGTGCCCCTGGCCAGCAAAGGGTCCGTCGAGCACTTTGGAATACACACACACGCCGGTTGCCGTATCCACGGCGATGCGCGTGGGGCCGGGCGCCAGGGGATGCTCCGGAGTGAAGGGGCGGTAGCGCGTTCGCGGATTGACGGTCGCGAGCCACACCTTCCGGTTCGCGAAGCGACCTTCCACCATGTCCGTGAGATTGGACGGTCGCTGTTCGGGCAAATTGTTGGGAATGGGCGCGGGGCCCACGCATTCGACCGGATCGAGGACCGCTTGCCAACGGCCACCTCCGAACATGGGATCACCGTAGGCGGCCTCGGGGCGGCGCCAAACCAGGCCTTCGTCGGTGTAGACCGGGGTTACGAGCGCGGGCGGTAGCAGCCAGGACTTGGGGGTGGCGGTAACGTAGAAATCGTCGCGGGACTTCTCGAGCGACGTCGCCGTATAGAGCAGCTTGCCCTGCAACGTCTCGACGCGCAGATCCGTCGGGCGTCTGAGCCACGCGCGAACCGGAAGGGCTGCTGGCTGATCGTCGCGTTCCATCCAGTACAACGAGAACTGCAGCGTGTCCCACCGCCACGGGGACGATCGGCACAGCGCAGCGAACTGATTGGCCGGTACGGTCACTCGGGCGGGGCGGGAATCCCACGGTGCGCTCATGCCCCCAGTCTAGGAACTCGTACTGCACATCCCCTGAGTTGCCTGGCGCTCGGCGCGGGCGTGCCTAGGATGGAGATCATGATGCAGCCAATGACGGCGAGTGTCGGGGTATTCGTGGGGGAACAGCTTCAAGCGGCCAACGCTTCCGGGTGGCTGGCCGCGGCGACTTGTGCCCTGGGGGTCCTGGTTCTTGCATGCACCGGAGTGTGGTTAGCCGCGACCGACATTCGGTACCACCGACTGCCACGCAAAGTGGTCTGGCCGCTCTATCCCGCCGTCACTGCACTATTGGGGGTCTCTGCGATTCTCGCTGGTGAGCCCGTTCGTTGGTGGTGGATGCTGTGGGGCCTCATGATCATGGGCGGTCTTTTCGTTCTGCTGCGCCTCGTCTACCCGGCAGGCATGGGCCTGGGGGATGTTCGGCTGGCTGGAGTTTTGGGGATCGCCACGGGGTTCGCGTCCGTGGGTCATACGTTCATGGCCATTGCGGTGACCTTTGTCTTGGCGGGTTTGTTCTCTGCAGCGCTCTTGGCTATGCACAAAATCGACATGACCTCGCGCGTCGCTTTCGGTCCCTTCATGCTGGTCGGCAGTTTGGGAGTCTTGGCGTTCGTGTAGCCAGCTCCGGTAGACAAGAACCTCAGGATGCCGACCCAACCAACAGGAGGACTTCCCCGTGGCCACACCCGAATTCATCGTGGAAATGCGCAAGAAGATCGGTCACGACCTGTTGTGGCTGCCCGGTTGCACCGCGGTGGTCATCCACGAGGGCAAGGTGCTGCTCGGTCAGCGATCGGACAACGGTAACTGGGGCCTGATCACGGGCATCGTCGAACCGGGGGAGGATCCGGGCGTTGCCGCCCGGCGCGAATGCCTCGAAGAAACCGGCGTGAAGGTTGACGTCGATGCGCTCGTGAGCGTCAAGGCCTACGACGTCGTGCGATTCCCTAACGAGGACATGTGCCAGTTCCTGGACCACACCTTCCTTTGCCGTTATGTGAGTGGCGAAGCGCGGGTAGCGGACGACGAATCCTTGATCGTCGGTTGGTACGACCTGGACGATCTGCCGCCCATTCCCGAACATCAGTTGGAACGGTTGCGGGCGGCACAGGAATTCTCGGGGACGACCGACTTCGTGCGGTGAAAATCCCATTACATTCCTCGATCTCATATGAGACGCAGGCTTTGCTCATCTGATATTCTCCGAGTGTGACCCAGCTCTCCCTGCTGCGGTTGGATGCACCCCTCTGGAGGATCTCGTGAGTTCTGACCATGCCGCGGGACAGGCCCGCCCTCTCAAACGTTCGAACCTGGATGCGCTGGACATTCCGGTGCCCGCTTATGACCGTTCCAACGTCACGGTGGGGATCGTGCACTTTGGTGTGGGTGGCTTCCACCGAGCGCATCAGGCCATGTACCTGGATCAATTGATGAACCAGGGAGAGGCCCTCGACTGGGGCATCGCCGGCATGGGTGTGCTGCCCGGAGATGCTCGGATGCAGGAGGTCATGGAGGAACAGGATCACCTCTACACACTGGTCCTCAAGCACCCGGACGGCACTCTTGAACCCCGAGTGATCGGCTCCATTGGTGACTACGTTCTGGCCCCGGCCCAGCCCGAACGGGCCATGGACCTGCTGACCGCGCCCAGCACCCGCATTGTCTCGCTGACCATCACCGAGGGCGGCTACAACTTCAATCAGGCCACGGGTCGATTTGATGAGACCAACCCCGCTGTGGTGCACGATCTTGAGCAAGCCCAAGCGACGGAGAAAGGTTTGTCGGCGGAACCTCCTGCCACCGTCTTCGGGCTGGTTGTGGAGGCACTCGCGCAGCGCAAGGTCGCGGGGATCGAACCTTTCACCGTGATGTCCTGCGACAACATTCAGGGCAACGGGGACATGGCGCGCGAGCAATTTACCGCCTACGCACGATTGCGTGACCCTGCGCTGGCGCAGTGGATCCAGGACACCGTGCCGTTCCCCAACTCCATGGTCGACCGCATCACCCCGGTCACCACGGACGCAGACCGCGAACTCGTCACGCAGGAGTTCGGCGTCGAGGACGCCTGGCCGGTCGTGTGCGAACCCTTCACGCAGTGGGCGCTGGAAGATTCCTTCGTGTCCGGACGGCCGCCGTTCGAGGACGTCGGTGTGCAGGTCGTGCCGGACGTGGTGCCCTACGAACTCATGAAGCTTCGCCTGCTCAACGCGAGTCACCAGGCCCTGTGCTACCCCGGCTACCTTGCCGGTTACCGCTACGCGCACGAGGTGTGCCAGGATCCGCTGTTCATCGACTACTTGCTGGCCTACATGGACCGAGAGGCCACACCCACCCTGCAGCCCGTCGAGGGAGTGGACCTCCACGCCTACAAGCGACAGCTGATTGAACGGTTCGCGAACCCCAACGTCCGGGACACCCTGGCACGATTGTGCGCCGAGTCCTCGGACCGGATTCCCAAGTGGCTGGTCCCGGTCATCAAAGAGAACCTGGCAACCGGGGGAGATGTCACGCTCTCCGCCACCATCGTGGCCTCGTGGGCGCGTTACGCGGAAGGAACTGACGAGGACGGCCAGCCGATCGACGTGGTCGATCAACGCAAGGACCGCGTCATGATTGCTGCCGCCCAACACGATGATGACGAACTCGCGTTCATCCGCGATTCAGAACTCTTCGGCGACCTGGTGGAACACCCTGAGTTCACCGAACCGTATCTCGCGGCACTGCGAAGCTTCCGCGGCCAAGGAGCCCGAGCCACGATCCAAGCCGCGGTCAACGGAACCCTCGCCTGACCCGCGGAGTCTCCGAGCGGCGTCGTTACCTCAACTGCTCCTCGTAGCGGCGCCGCAAGGCACCATAGCGCTCGCGGAACTCGCCGATACCCGCGTCGCCGGTGGGCTCCAACTCGCTGTAGATCACGCGGGGCCATTCGGGTTGCTGTCCGGTCGCAACCCACGCGGCTTGGCGCGCGGCGCCCAGCGCCACGTACTCCCAGGAACGTGGAACGCTCACTGCCAGGCCCAGGGTGTCCGGAAGGACACTGCGCAGCGCGTCCGACTTGGCGCCGCCGCCGATCAGAAGCACGCGCTCCACATCCACGTGGATGTCGCGCAGGATATCCAGGCAGTCCGCCAGGGAATTCGCCACGGCCAGGACGGCGGAACGCGCCAAGTTCTCACGCGTGAATGACGCCCGGGTGAGTCCGTCCAGGCGGCCAGTGGCCTCGGGCAGGTTAGGCGTGCGCTCGCCGTCGAAATAGGGGAGCATCGTGAGCCCGCCGGCATCACTGGGGCCGCTGGAAGCCAGCCGCGTAAATTCGTCCAAATCCGCACCCAAGGTCTCGGCCGTGGTGGTCATGACGCGCGCGGCATTGATGGTGCAGAGCAGCGGAAGGTGCTGGCCCGTGGCATCCGCGAATCCCGCGGTGACGCCGGAGCGATCGATCGTGGGCTCGGCGCTGCAGGCGAAGACCGTGCCCGAGGTGCCCACGGAAATGGTGACCTCGCCCGGTTCGAGGTTCAGGCCAAGTGCCGCGGCAGCATTATCACCGGCGCCTGCGCCGACCACGGCGGGAGTCTCGCCGGACCCGCCCCACTTGGAACTCAACGACCCTGCGGTCTCGTGAGCCTCGAGCACCCGCGGCAGTTCCGGAACCGCGCCGAAATACTCCTCGAGCAGCTCGGGGCGGTACCGGTTGTCCGTGGCGTTGAAATAGCCGGTGCCGGAAGCGTCCGAGCGGTCCGTGACGAATTCCCCGCACAGATGCAGCGTGAGCCAATCGTGGGGCAGCATGACCCGGTGCACGCGGGCTGCGGCCTCGGGTTCGTTCTCCCGCAGCCACGCGAGCTTGGCCAGGGTCATGGAACTGATCGGCGCCATGTTCACGGCTTCCATCCACCAATCCAACCCGTGATCGGTCACCATGCGGGCAGCCTGTGGAGCGTTGCGCACGTCGTTCCACAGCAGTGCGTCATGCACGGGCTCACCCTGGGCGTCCACGGCCACCATGCCGTGTTGTTGCCCGGCCACGGATACGCCCACGACGTCGCTGCGCTCGGGCACGCCCGCCGCTCGCCACGCGTTCCTCAGGGCTTCCAGCCACACCCGTGGATCGACACTCGTGCCGTCCGGATGGGGCGCCGTGGCGGTCGAAAGCACCTCTCCGCTCTCCAGTTCCACGACCACTACTTTGCAGGACTGTGTTGAGGAGTCGATCCCCACCACCGTTGCGGGCATACGCTTTTACCTTTCGGACGTCGAGGGGTCAGCCGGCGCTGGCCGGGGTGGGTTCGGGGTGGTCGACGAGTGCGGCCAGTGCGTGGCGCAACGGCTCGTCGCACACAAGGACATTGATGAGCCCCGCCCTCGCGGCGGCATGTACGGCCGGTGCCCGACCGGCGTCGAAGGCGGCGGCCACCGTGGTGCGCGCGTTTCTGATCTGCTCCACCGAGGCCGCGACCACCATGGACTCGACCGGTGAGTCGACCGGCGTGCCATCCGTGGCCAGTAGGTGGCCCGAGATTTCGGCGACGGCGCCCGAGGCGCGGGCCTGCTCCGCGACCTCCGGGTTCACCCTGTTCCAGACGGTGGACAGCTCCGGAGACCAACTACCGATCGCGATCAAGGCCACGTCGAGGCTGTTCGCGCGATCCAGGGTCTGCGCAATTTCTGGGCTCTTCATGAGCGCGGGGGCGTTCTCCACAATGAGCGGTGCCCACAGGGGCCACGCGGACTGGCAGGTCAGGTCGGCCAGGAGCCGGGGAGCTGCCTGGCTGTCTTCGTTGCTGAGTGCCCCGGCCAACTGAATCACCTGATTGTGGGGGAGTGGAGGAAGTTCACGGGTCACGAGTTGGAGGGTGCGCGACCACGAAATGCCCAGCACGTCTTCCGGGTTGACCTGATCCATGAACACCCGGGCCGTCTCTCGGGCGAGGGTGTGGCGGTCCGCGGACCACGGCCCCGTTCCCACGGTGACGACTTTCTCGATGCCCAATGCGTGAGCTAGCTGGGCATCCTGGTCGTTATCCGGGATGGTGATCTCGATGCGGACGATTCCGGTGTCCTGCGCCTCCTGGATGAGGGCGGCCACCTGGAACCGGGACAGGTTCGTTTGTTTGCCGATGGCCACCTTGGATGCGCCGTCCACGAAGTACAGCTGCGCAAGTTGGGCTAAGAGTTTTTGGCGCTCCGGTTGATCACTGGGAGGCCATGGATCGGGTATGGACATTATTCACCGCATCTGAGGGGTCGGCTCTTGATCATCTGAGTCTATATGACTAGCATCACATCTCAGATGTGAATCCATAGATTCTCACTTGAGAGTAGCTGACGCTAGCTGCGCTCTTCCGACATCAGAACACCGATGACAAGGAACATCATGCGTAACAGCACAGCTGCTCCGGATCGTGTCAGGGGCCGTCATCGCACCGCAGTGCGGCGAGGAGCGTGGTGGCAAGCATTGTTACTCGCTCTCGTCACGGGTTTTGCAATGACCGGTTGCGCCGCATCCGCGGACGAAACCAAGGACGAGATCGTCGTGGCCATCGTGTCCAACCCGCAAATGCAGGACGCCATGGAACTACAGGACGAGTTCGCCAAGGCCCACCCGGACGTGAACGTGAAATTCGTGTCCCTGCCCGAGAACGAGGCCCGCGCCAAGATCACCGCTTCGGTGGCCACCGGTGGTGGTGAATTCGACGTGGTCATGATCTCCAATTACGAGACGCCGATCTGGGCCGAGAACGGCTGGATCGAGAACCTCCAGCCCTACATCGACAAGACCGAGGGCTATGACGATCAGGATTTCATCGGCTCGATCCGTAATGCGTTGAGCTACGAGGACGACATGTACTCGGTGCCCTTCTACGGCGAGTCCTCATTCCTGGTCTATAACGAGGAAATGTTCGAGAAGGCCGGCGTGACCATGCCGGAGAACCCCACCTGGCCGGAGATCAATGAGCTGGCGGCCAAACTGGATGACCCGGACAACGGCGTTTCCGGTATCTGCCTGCGTGGCCTGGCCGGCTGGGGCGAGGTCATGGCACCGCTGAGCACCGTGATGAACACCTACGGCGGCGGCTGGTTCGACGAGGATTGGAATCCGACCCTTACCTCGCCCGAGACCAAGCAGGCCGTCAACGAATACGTGAACCTGGTGCGCGAGCACGGTCAGCCCGGCGCGGCCACCTCCGGCTACGGCGACTGCATCACCCGCTACAGCCAGGGCAATGCGGCCATGTGGTACGACGCCACGGCCATGGTCTCCTCGATCGAGGATCCCGCGTCCTCCACCGTGGCGGGGAAGAACGGCTACGCACCGGCACCCGTCATGGACACCGAGGATGCAGGCTGGCTCTACAGCTGGTCGCTGGCCATCCCCAGCACTTCCGATCACAAGGACGCCGCGTGGGACTTCGTGTCCTGGATGACCAACAAGGAGTACATCAAGCTCGTGGGTGAGCGCTTCGGTTGGGAGCGCGTGCCACCGGGGTCGCGCTACTCGACCTACGAGGTGCCGGAGTACCGCGAGATCTCGCAGGCGTACGCGCAGCCCACCCTGGATGCCATGGACGGTGCGTCGCAGGAATCTTCCATGACTCACCCGGTCCCGTACGAAGGACTTCAGTTCGTGGCCATTCCCGAATTCCAGGATTTGGGCACCCGCGTGGGCCAGCAGATCTCGGCGGCCGTGGCCGGTCAGATCACCGTCGATGAGGCCCTGGAGCAGTCCCAGGCCTATGCAGAACAGGTGGCTCGCACCTATCAGCGTGAGGAAGGCCAGTAACCGCCATGTCTACGTCAACCGGGGCTGCCCGTACTGGCCGCCCGCGCAAATCCCGCGCTCAAGCACCGCGTCGCAGTGACGCGTGGCAGCGGCGCCTCCCGCTCCTGCCGGCCCTGATCTTCACGATCGTTGCCACGCAGATTCCGTTCCTGATCACCATTTGGTACTCGCTGCGTTCCTGGAACCTGTTGAACCCGGCTTCGGACGTGTTCGTCGGGCTGAGCAACTACATCGAGATCTTCGCCGACCGCACGTTCCGGCAAGTCGCGATGAACTCGGTGATCTATACGCTCGGATGCGTGTTGATCGCCATGGTGCTCGGCATCCTGTTCGCCCTGTTGCTGGACCGCAAGTTCCTGGGCCGCGGCGTGGTGCGCACCCTGCTGATCACGCCGTTCCTGATCATGCCGGTGGCGGCATCCACACTGTGGTCGGTGTCCATGTTCAACCCGACCTTCGGCCTGGTGAACTGGTTCCTAGGAATCTTCGGAATCCCGGCCGTGGACTGGACGTCCTCCCACCCCGTGGTCTCCATTTTGATCGCCCTGGTGTGGCAGTGGACGCCGTTCATGATGCTGCTGATCCTGGCGGGGCTCCAGTCCCAGCCCAAGGATGTTCTGGAGGCTGCGCAGATGGACGGTGCGTCATCCCTGCAGACGTTCTTCTTCATCACGCTGCCGCACCTGCGCCGCTACATCGAACTGTCGGTGCTGTTGGGTGCCATCTACGTGGTCAACACGTTCGACCAGATCTACTTGATGACCGCCGGCGGCCCCGGTACCAGTAGCGCCAACTTGCCCTACTACATCTACCAGCGCGCCTTCCTGGGCTTTGACATCGGTCAGGCCGCAGCCATGGGCGTGGTGGTTGTCATCGCCACGATCATCATTGCCAACTTCGCCCTGCGATTGATTTTCAAGGGCTTCATGAGCACGGAGCAGAACTGATGAGCACCACCGTTCAAACACAGACGCCCTCCGCCGAAACCTCGGAGCCGCCCGTCCGTCGCAAGCGCAAAGGAGGCGGCGCGGGCTCCGCGGCGCTCACCTTGTTCACGTGGCTGCTGGCCCTCGGGTTCTTCATGCCCGTCCTGTGGATGGTGCTCACCTCGTTCAAACAAGAGGCCGACGCCGCCTCCAACCCTCCCAAATTCTTCTTCACTCCCACACTGGACCAGTACAAGGCCGTGTTCGAGGCCGGGGCGGGCGGGTACCTGTGGAACTCGGTGATCGCCACGGTCGTGTCCACAATCCTCGTGATCCTGTTGGCCATTCCCGCGGCCTACGCGGTGAGTATTCGGCCCGTGGAGAAGACCAAGGACGTGCTGTTCTTCTTCATCTCCACCAAGATGCTGCCCGTGGTCGCCGTGATCATGCCGATCTACGTGGTGGCCGGCAAGCTCAAGGTGCTGGACAACATCTGGACCCTGGTGTTCCTCTACACGGCCATGAACCTGCCGCTCGCGGTGTGGATGATGCGCTCGTTCTTCCAAGAGGTTCCGCGTGAGGTGCTCGAGGCCGCCCAGATGGACGGTGCGTCGTTGATGACCACCATGCGCGTGGTGCTGATTCCCATGGTGGCTCCGGGCATCGCGTCCACGGCTCTGATCTGCGTGATTTTCGCGTGGAACGAGTTCTTCTTCGCACTCAACCTCACGGCCGCGGATGCAGCCACGGTGCCCATCATGCTGGTGTCCACCATGACCAGTGAGGGTCTCTACTTGGCACGTCTCTCGGCCGCCAGCGTGCTGGCTTCACTGCCCGTGGTGCTCGCTGGTTGGATCGCGCAGAAGCAGCTGGTGCGCGGCCTGTCGATGGGCGCCATCAAGTAGACAACGTCCATCGACCCCGTCAGGGGTTCACGACAGCCTTCAATGCGCCTGGGCGCGTCCCCGTGGTAAGTGCCGCGGCGACGTCGTCCAGGCCGTGTCGTGTGGTGACCAAGGAATCCAAGTCCACGAGGCCCTGCTCGACCATGCGAATGGCCGTGTCCCACGTGTTGGCGTAGCGGAAGATCCCGGTCAGGTGCAGCTGTCGCTCCTGGATCAGGGGCACCGGAAGCCGCAGGGTGTCCGCACCCATGCCGACCAGCACCACGCGGCCCTCAGGTGTCAGGCGCTGCATCCCGGAGAGAATCGCGGGCTCGGCTCCGCTCGCGTCGAGCAGCACGGTGTAGCCGCTTCCGGGGAAGGGCTCGTCCGGCGAGGGAGCGTTGTCCGCTCGGAAGGTTTCGGTGGCGCCGTAATTCATGGCCGTTTCCAGGCGGTCGTCCCGGGTGTCCGTGACCACCACGTCCAATGCGCCGGCCAGACGAGCGCACTGGGCGGCCAACAGGCCGACCGGGCCGGCTCCGGTGACCAGGACACGGTCACCCAGGGTCACTCCGGCGGCGCGCACCGCGCTGATGCCCACGGAGAGCGGCTCGAGGAGGGCGGCGGCGTCGTCGGAGAGCGCATCGGGGACGGGATGCGCGAAGGGGGCGGGATGGGTCACGTACTCGCAGAACACGCCGTCGATGGGCGGGGTCGCGAAGAAGCGCACGGCCGGATCCAAGTTGTACTGCCCGTGCAGTGTCTGAGGCGAGAACGGCTGGGGGATCCCAGGCTCCAGGGAGACGCGCTGACCCACGTGACGGTCGGTGACCTCGGAACCGACGGCCACAATGACGCCGGAGGGTTCGTGGCCCAAAATCATGGGCTCTTCGACCACGAAATCACCGATCCGACCGTGCTCGTAGTAGTGCGTATCGGAGCCGCAGACCCCCACCGAGGTGATGCGGATGAGCACCTCGTGCGGGCCGGGGTGCGGGACGGTCCGCTCCTGAAGCTCCAGTTCACGAGGAGCCAGCAGCACGCTGGCTTTCATGGTGGCAGGGATCACGGGGATGTCGGCGGGGCTGGCTGTTGTCATGTCGGCGGCCTTTCCATAGGGGCTGATCGAGTGGACGGGTGGGGCATCAAACAAAGAAACGTCACGCGCTCCCCACGAGAGCGCGTGACGTTGACAGGCATGAACGTGGGAGATCAGTCCGGGAGCCGTTCGCCCGTGCTGGCGTCGAAGAGGTGAACCCGGTCGCCATGGGTGCTGACCCACACAGTGGATTCGGCGGCCGGTGGTTGCCTGCCGTCCACGCGGATCACAATGGGACTCGCGTCCGCATCTTCGCTGGTTCCGGTGTTGGGAACGGTGTCTTCTTCTTGGCCGGCCACACCGGCAATGGGAGTGACGTGCTGATCGGCGCTGTGGTCGAGGTGGCCGTAGACGTACGCGTCCGCCCCGAGCTCCTCCACGATGTCTGCAATGACAGCCAAGCCCTGGCCGTTCTCCGAGGGCACCAGGTCTTCGGAGCGGATGCCCACCGTGACCTCAGAACCCGTGAGCGCTTCGCGAGCGGCAGCGCTGAGCGGAAGCTTCAGACTCCCGAGCTCTACCGAACCGTCCTCGGTCACGGTGGTACGGAAGAGATTCATGGCGGGAGAGCCGATGAAACCGGCCACGAACTCGTTGGCCGGGCGGTCGTAGAGCTCACGGGGCGTGTCCACCTGCATGAGCCGGCCATCCTTGAGTACTGCTACGCGGTCACCCATGGTCATAGCCTCGGTCTGGTCGTGGGTTACGTAGACCGTGGTCACGCCCAAGCGGCGGGTGAGGGAAGCGATCTGGGTGCGCGTCTGCACGCGCAGCTTGGCATCCAGGTTGGACAGGGGTTCGTCCATGAGGAATACCTGGGGCGAGCGCACGATAGCGCGGCCCATGGCCACGCGCTGACGCTGACCACCGGACAGAGCCTTGGGCTTGCGGTCCAAATACTCGGTGAGGTCCAGGATCTTGGCGGCTTCCTCGATGCGCTTATTGCGCTCGGCCTCGCCCACCTTGGCGATCTTCAACGCGAAACCCATGTTGTCGCGCACGGTCATGTGCGGATACAGGGCGTAATTCTGGAAGACCATGGCGATATCACGATCACGCGAGGGGGTATCGGTCACTTCGTCGTCGCCGATGTGAATGGCACCGCCCGTGACGTCTTCAAGGCCCGCGAGCATGCGCAGAGTAGTGGATTTACCGCAACCGGAGGGGCCCACGAGAACCAGGAACTCGCCGTCGGCGATGTCGAGGCTGAGGTCAGAGACGGAAGGGCGCTCGGCCCCGGGGTACTGACAGGTGACGTGATCGTAGCGCACGCTGGACATGTAGTTCCTCTTTCCCGGCAGGCACGTGCCGGACGATCCGTAGGAGAAAAGGATGGCGAGAGTGACCTGGGCCACTCTCATATGAGATCATAGCGAAACTCATGTGATAACCGCCACCCTTTTCACCATCGAATAGAGGAACATCCCGCGGGAGTCAGCCGCGCGGGATGTTGCGCAGGTTGGAGCGCGCCATGGAGACAGCCTCGCCCGCGCCGCCGTTGAAGACCATCTTGGACATGGCCGTGGCGAACCCGAAGACCTGGGAGCTCTCGATCTGCGGCGGGATCGACAGGGCGTTGGGGTCCGTGATGATCTCCACCAGCGAGGGGCCCTGGTGTGCCAGGGCACTGGTGAAGGCACCCTCCACATCCTTGGGCTTCTCCACACGAATGCCCTGCAAACCAATGGCCTGGGCGATTCCTGCGTAATTCGCCTGGGGTACGTCCACCCCGAAATCGGGCATCCCGTCCACGAGCATCTCCAGCTTGACCATCCCCAGCGAGGAGTTGTTGAAGACCACCACGGTCACGGGCAGGTTGTAGGCCGCCAGCGTGAGCAGCTCGCCCATGAGCATGGACAACCCACCGTCGCCGGAGACCGAAATGACCTGGCGGTCCGGGTAAGCCATTTGCGCGCCCATGGCCTGGGGGAGTGCATTGGCCATGGAACCGTGCAGGTAGGAACCGATCACACGCCGGGTACCCAGTGGGTTGATGTAGCGGGCCGTCCATACGTTGCACATGCCGGTGTCCGCTGTGAAGATCGCGTTGTCGGACGCGACCTGATCCAGGATCGACGCCGCGTACTCCGGGTGAATGGGCGTCATCTTCTCGACCTTGCGGGTGTAGGCACCCACGGCCTTGTTCATCAGCTTGTCGTGCTTGGCCAGGGTCTTCTTGAGGAAGGAACGGTTCTTCTTCCGCTTCAGCTCCGGCAGGAGCTTGAGGATGGTCGACTTCACGTCACCGTGCACGGGAATGTCCACGCCGGTGCGGCGCCCGATCACGGAAGCGTCCGTGTCCACCTGAATCGTGGTCACGTCCGGCAGGAACTGGTCGTAGGGGAAATCCGTGCCCAACATGACCATCACGTCTGCGCCGTACAGCCCTTCGGCGGCCGCGCCGTAACCGAGCAGACCGGTCATGCCCACATCGAACGGGTTGTCGTACTGGATCTGGTCCTTACCGCGCAGTGAGTGACCAATGGGAGCACCCAGGGTGTCCGCGAGGGCAATCACCTCGTCGTGAGCGCCGGCCACACCGATGCCCGCGAAGATCGCAATATCCTTCGCGTTGTTCAGGGTGGCGGCCATACGCTCGATGGTCGCGTCCGAGGGGACGACGGCGCCCGGTTCCGGTACGCAGAACGGGCGCGCATCCGTTTCGGTCTCGGATTCCGCGAGATCGCCGGGCAGGGTCACCACGGACACGCCCGGAACCGTCAAGGAGTGCTGGATGGCCGAGCTGACCACGGCCGGGGACTGCTTGGGGGTGCTGATCAACTCCGAGTACACCGAGCACTCGTTGAACAGGCGGTCCGGGTGGGTTTCCTGGAAGTAGGAAGAACCGATGTACTGCGACGGGATATGGGAGGCGATCGCCAGCACCGGGGCGCCGGACCGATTGGCGTCGTATAGCCCATTGATCAGGTGTAAGTTGCCCGGGCCGCACGAACCCGCGCATACCGCCAGCTGGCCGGTGAGCTGGGCCTCGGCGCTCGCAGCGAATGCCGCGGCCTCTTCGTGGCGGACGTGAACCCAATCGATGCCGCCCTTGGCTGAACCTCCGGTGCGCCGCACCGCATCAACGATGGGGTTCAGGCTGTCACCCACCACGCCGTAAATGCGCTGGACACCCGCGTCCATGAGCTGCTGGATGATCTGTTCTGCAAGTTTCACGAATCGCTCCTGCTGAATGAGTGTGGCCGCGAAGGGCCCGGTAGAAAGGTTGCTTCCGTCTCAGCCTAGCCCTGTGAACGCGCCTCGTGGAGGGGTTTGTGAGGCGCGGGACCGTGAGTCGTGAGGTGAATCACATGAACCCGGCGTCAAGAAAAACTTGACAGACCACCCCGTGTCAATGTTTCCTTGACACATGACTTGCGAACAGAAAACCACCGCACCCCGTACCCAAGCTCACTGGACCGACATCGACTGGGCGGCCATTGACTGGGCCGCCGTCAACTGGGCCGAGACCGCTTCACCTCGGATCAACTGGGTCGATTTCTACCGCACAGCACCCACCATTGACTTTGCCGGTGGCGCCACCCGCCCGGCTCATGGCACCTCCACCGCAACCGCTACCCGGGCCACAGAAACGGAGACCAGCGGCGAGAACTACGGCGCCGTGGCGTCGTGGACTGCCCAGCGCGAATTCCCCGTGACCGTGTTCGGTATCCGCGAGCCCCAGCCGGGTCCGCGATGGAAGGCCTTGTTCGACGCGACCTGGCCGGCCTACCGCGCCTTCTACCAGTCCGGTCCGGACGCGCGACCCGAGTTGGAAGAGGCTCGCGGGATGCTCGAGAAGTACATGCCCGAGCTGCTGCCCACGTGGCGCAAGCTCGTGGAGCTGACCGGCAATGACGATGTCGCGGCACGCTTCCTGACCATGTGGAACTTTCCCGCATTCGCACCGGCTTGCTCGCAGGTAGCGCTCACCGGCGAGGAGACCTCGCTGACCCGCAACTACGACTATGTCCCGAGCCTGTGGGAGGCCACGGTCTACTCCAGCGAGTTCACCGGGCGCAAGGTCATCGGCACCGGTGACTGCCTGTGGGGTCTGCTGGACGGCATGAACGACGCCGGTCTGGCCGTGTCCCTGACGTTCGGTGGCCGCCCTGGATCGGGCCCGGGCTTCGCGATCCCGATCGTGATCCGCTACCTGCTGGAAGTGGCCGAAACTGCGGAACAGGCACGCGAGCTGCTGCGGGATCTGCCGGTGTCCATGTCCTACAACATCACCGTGGTGGACACCTCCGGTGACAAGTTCACCGCGTTCGTAGCTCCCGGCCAGCAGGCCGAGTTCTTCGACGCCTGCACCGCGACCAACCACCGCGGCAAGGAGCCCGAGTACCCGGCCAAGGCCGCGCAGTTCTTCTCCAAGGAACGTCTCGAGCACTTGGACCGCACCGTGGGCACCGAGATCACCGCGGATGAGATGCGCGATCAGTTCCTGACCGATCCGTTGTATCAGGACAACTTCTCCGGCGGCTTCGGCACTCTGTTCACCGCTCACTACCGCCCGGACGAGGGGCACGTTGAGTACCGCTGGCCGGGTGTGTCCTGGAAGCGTGGCTTCGAGGACGCGGACGACACCCTGGACGTCGTACTGGTGGGCCGCTGATCCTCGGTGCCATGATGGACTCGTGAGTACAGAGATTCCTGAACCCAGTGGCGGACCGGCACCCGTGGCCCAGTTGGAGAGCGCAGCCATGGAAGCAGTGCGCCAACTCGCCGCCAGCGGTGACCCGGAAGCATTCCAAGCTTTGCTGCGACTGAGCGGAACCGTGGGTGAGTCCCTGGGGATCAGCGCCCGCAACGTGGCGGCGGCGTCGTCGTGGACGGCCGTGGCCGGTGCGGCCGGAACCTCCCGGCAAGCGGCCTGGTCCCGCTGGAAAGCCTGACCTAACCTTTAAAATGCTTCGGCCCCGCACGGTGCGTGCGGTGCCAAAGCTTTTAGCCGAGAGCCGGTGACCGATCGCTAGGACCGATCAGTGGTTGGCTCAGTAGTTACCGGTCATGGTGGTGACGTCCAGAGCCTTGTCCAGCTGCTCCTCGGTGAGCTTGTCGCCGTCCACGTAGCCGAGCTCGATGGTGGCCTCGCGCACCGTGACCTTGTTGGCCACGGCGTGCTTGGCGATCTTGGCCGCGGCCTCGTAACCGATGGCCTTGTTGAGCGGGGTCACGATGGACGGAGAAGCTTCAGCCAGGAAGGTGCAGCGTTCCTCGTTGGCGACCAGGCCGTCAACCATCTTCTCCGCGGCAACGCGGGAGATGTTGGCGAGCAGGCGGATGGACTCGAGCAGGTTGGCGGCCATCACGGGGATGCCCACGTTGAGCTCGAACGCGCCGTTGGTGGAGGACAGTGCCACGGTGGTGTCGTTGCCGATGACCTGGGCGGAGACCTGGATAGCGGCCTCGCAGATCACGGGGTTGACCTTGCCCGGCATGATGGAGGAACCCGGCTGCAGGTCGGGGATGTGCAGCTCGCCCAGACCGGTGTTGGGACCGGATCCCATCCAGCGGATGTCGTTCATGAACTTCATGTAGGAGTACGCGATGTTGCGCAGCTGCCCGGAAGCCTCGACCAGACCGTCACGGTTGGCCTGGGCCTCGAAGTGGTTGCGGGCCTCGGTGATCGGCAGGCCGGTTTCTTCGGCCAGCAGCTCGATCACGCGGGCGGAGAAACCGTCCGGGGTGTTGATGCCGGTGCCCACGGCGGTGCCGCCCAAGGGAACCTCGGCCACGCGGGGCAGGGAAGCGTCGATGCGCTCGATGCCGTAGCGGACCTGTGCTGCGTATCCACCGAACTCCTGACCCAGGGTCACCGGGGTGGCGTCCATCAAGTGTGTACGGCCGGACTTCACGATGTTCTTGAACTCTTCGGCCTTCTTCTCCAAGGAGGTAGCGAGCACATCCATGGCGGGCTTGAGGTCGTTGATCAGCGCGTTGGTCACGGCCACGTGCACGGAGGTGGGGAACACGTCGTTGGAGGACTGCGAGGCGTTGACGTGGTCGTTGGGGTGGACCTCCACGCCCTCGGACTCCAGCGAACGGGAGGCCAGGGTTGCCAGGACCTCGTTGGTGTTCATGTTGGAAGAGGTTCCGGAACCGGTCTGGAACACGTCGATGGGGAAGTTCTCGTCGTAGTCACCGGAGGCGACGGCGTCAGCGGCGTCGCGAATGGCCTGAGCGCGCTGGGCGTCCAGGACACCCAGATCCTCGTTGGCGGTGGCTGCGGCCTTCTTTACCTGGGCGAGCGCCTTGATGTGCTGGCGCTCCAGGGTGGAGCCGGAGATGGGGAAGTTTTCCACGGCACGCTGGGTCTGGGCGCGGTACAGGGCGTTCTTGGGAACGCGGACCTCACCCATGGTGTCGTGCTCAATGCGGTACTCAGTATTTTCTGCCATGACCCCTAGCTTATGCGCTCGGATCGGGGCCGGGCTGACGGTGGCGTGCCGTGACACGCCACCTTGCCGTGCAGAATCGAGTGCGCTGTCAGCCGCGCTCCGGGAACCACGGGCCGTGGCCGTAGACGAGTTCGGCCTTGCCGGCATCCAGGTGATAGAACACGCCGATCACTGCGGCGTCACCCTTGGAGACGGCCGCCGCGATCGAACGGGACTGGTCCAACATGCGGGCGGCAGTCTGCTTGGTGTGCTCCACGACCATGTCGGAGAGGGTGTCCAGACCCTTGCGCTTGGACTCCAGGACGGAAGGCGTGATGCGCTCCACCAGGTCGCGCTGGAAGCCGCGCGGTAGCTCGCCGGAGTCGACGGCGTTCTTGGTCGCCGTCACGGCGCCGCACGAGTCGTGGCCGAGCACCATGATCAGGGGAGTGCCCAGCACATCGATGGCGTACTCGAGCGTCCCCAGCACCGCATTGTCGATGACCTGCCCGGCGGTGCGGATCACGAACGCGTCACCCAGGCCCAGGTCGAAGATGATTTCCGCGGCCAGCCGGGAGTCCGAGCAGCCGAAAATCACGGCGAACGGCTTCTGTTTATGCTCCAGTTCCTTACGGCGCTGCGCATCCTGGTGGGGATGCAGGGTCTCACCTGCGATGAACCGCTCGTTGCCGTCCTTCAATCGCTGCCACGCATCCTGCGGCGTCTTGGGCATGCTGGTCGGCTTGTCGGCGTCGCTGATCTTCGGTTGGATCTTTTCGCTCACGGTGGCTCCCGGTTCGACTCACGGTTGGTGCGTCACGGGAGCGTGCCCCGGTGGCGCGTTCCTAGCGTAAACCTCAGGGTGTTGTGCCACGCACCGCGCATGAACATCTGGGCCAGCGAATCCCGAGCGCAAACAAATATGGCAGACGTTCGTAGCAAAAACCGCACTTCGCGTGCGAACCTCTACCTCAGATGCCGGGAGACCTACATAGTGTGCGAACCTCTGCCCGAGATGTAGGCAGCGCCACGGATGCTGCGAACCCCTACCTCAGATGTGTCGCTCCATGATGCGGGCGAGGTGTGAGCTCAGCGGCCCTCGGCCAGCGCCTTCGCGACGTGCTCGAATTCGCCCTCGGTCGCCTTGCCCGTAAGGATCACGGTGGAATCATCGAGTTCGCCGACCCACGCGGTGAATTTTTCCTGCTTACCCGAGGGGTCACGGTGGTGAATGTCCCACGAGATGCCACCCACGTTCTTCTGCCCGGTCGCGGGAATCAGTTCTGTGCGCTGGGCCAACCATGTGGGGTTGGACTCGGCCGTCTGCACCATTTCGACCAACCGGTAATTGGGGGAGAGGTAGCCAACGCTCCAGAGGGGAACGCCTTCTTGAGAGTTCGCCTGCCAGCGCGCGTAGTTGGCGGTCCAGTCGTCGCCAAGTTCGGGCGCAGCCGGAGTGAACTCCGCTTGCTCCGCTACGAAGCCCGCTTCCTCGGAAACGTTCACATCCGCGCGGTAGGGCTGAGCATCAGGCTTAGGAGCGAGCCACAAGAACGGCAGGATGAGCATGAGCAGCACCGCCATGGAGATGATCATGCCGCGGATGGGTGCGTTGATTTTGGCCGCCTGCTTGGTGGTGATCTGGGGCAGCGGGGCGCCTTCCTCCGGGGTTGCGGAGGTGACCTGAGGCTCGTCAGGTTTGCGGGGCGGCGTCGTAGCTGAATCACTCACCCCTCTATTGTGCCGTGCCGTGACATACCCGCCCAATCGGACAAGGCCGGGGATATGCTGGAAACGCACGCAAGGCTTGTGTGCTCGCCCACGAACACGTGCGTCGCGAGATTCACGAGCGCAGCTGACTCGAAGGTGAGGAACATGGCGACTCAAACAACCGCAGGTAGCGCTTCAGGTAACGCGGCGGACCGAAATCTGGCTCTGGAACTGGTCCGCGTTACGGAGGCTGCCGCAATTGCCGGTGGTCACTGGGTTGGCGCGGGTGACAAGAACCGAGCGGACGGCGCGGCAGTGGACGCCATGCGTTCGTTCCTGTCCACGGTGAGCTTCAACGGAACCGTGGTGATCGGTGAGGGCGAGAAGGACGAAGCCCCCATGCTGTACAACGGCGAGCAGGTGGGTGACGGGCACGGCCCCGCTTCGGATGTGGCCGTTGACCCCATTGACGGAACCCGGCTCACCGCTCTGGGCATGAACAACGCCCTGGCCGTGATTGCCGTGGCGGACGGCGGTTCGATGTTCGACCCCTCCGCCGTGTTCTACATGGACAAGCTCGTGGTCGGCCCGGAAGCTGCAGACATGGTGGACCTGCGTCTGCCCGTCAAGCAGAACCTGCACCTCGTGGCCAAGGCTCGCGGCGTGAAGACCAACCAGCTCACCGTCTGCGTGCTGGATCGTCCCCGTCACCAGGGTCTCGTGGAGGAAATTCGTGCGACCGGTGCCCGTACGCGCATGATTCTCGACGGCGACGTCGCCGGCGCCATCGCCGCGTGCCGCGAGGGAACCGGTGTGGACGTGATGATGGGCATCGGCGGAACCCCGGAAGGCATCGTGACCGCGTGCGCCGTGAAGGCCACCGGCGGTGTGATCCAGGGCCGCTTGGCTCCCACCGATGAGGCCGAGCGCGAGAAGGCAGCAGAGGCCGGTCTGGATGTGGATCGCATCTTGACCACGGACGAGCTGGTGACCTCGGACAACTGCTTCTTCGCGGCAACCGGTATCACGGACGGTGATCTGCTGCGGGGTGTGCGTTACCGCGGGCCCAGGATCACCACCCAGTCCATCGTGATGCGTTCCAAGTCCGGCACCGTGCGCATGGTCGAGGCCGAGCACGTGGCCAAGAAGTGGGAGAAGTACGAGCGCGGCAACAACTGATCCACTGACCTCTTTGAAGTCATTGAATACTCGCGCGTGATTGCCCCACGGGGTGGTCACGCGCGAGTGCTGTCCACAGCTAAGCTGTATGACGGTGTGCTGGGGACTAACGAAAGGACGCACCGTGTCATTGAGCGTGAACCCGTGTGACAACCGGAAGACGTGGGACGCCAGGGTTCGCGTGACCGGCGGAAATCCCCAGCTGCTGTGGGGCATCGGCGAGGCAGAAGCCCTCAGCGATGAGCAGATCAGCGTGGAACGCGTGATGGTGAACCGCGCCAATCAAACGATCGGCTACGGCCAGCTCCTGATCTACCCCGAAGACAAGCACACGGTGGTGGACGCTCGGTCCTTGCACGTGAAAAGTCCCCACGAACTCGTCAAGGTGCTGGGCGCGCTTCAGGACTACGCCCGCGAGAAGCACGACGGTGCGGTCCTTCGCATCAGCCCGGACACAGCGGTCAACCCACAGCTGCTTTCCGACCTTGAAGAGGCGGGCTATCGCCGTCGGGACAAGATCCGCAAGGGTGAGGCCGGCCCCCGCGAACTGATCGTGCGCCTGGGCGAAACCGAGAGCGACCTGTCGAAGCGTCTCTCCAGTGGGACCCTCGAACGCTGCCGTGCGGGACTCAAGGTCGCTGGCGTGAAGGTGCGCCGCGTTTCCGCCAACACTCAGAGCTTGGCCAACGTGGGTCTGCGCACCGCTCACATCGATGATTTGCTCAAGGCCGTGGGCCAGGACTCCGTGTTCCTGGTGGCCACCGAACAGGCCGAGGGTGAGCAGGAAACTGCACTTGGCTACCTGTGGTTCGTGCACACCGGTGAGTCCGCGCTGTTGTATCGCGTGGGCTTCACCGATCGCGCCCGCCAGTTGGGTGTGGACGACGCTCTCTTACTCACCGGGCTGGTGCAGCTCCAGCAGCGCCGCGTCCACAATGTGGTGGCCGGCGATCCGGATTCCGAGAACGCGTCCGTGGTTCTGCGCGAGCTCGCCGAGGAGCAGCGCGAAATCCTGGGCGTGTGGGAGTACCCGCTGGTCAGCGCCTATCAATTGGCTGGCCGCGCCGAGAAGACCAGGCACAAGATTTTCGGAGAGCGCCCGCCCAGGAAGAAGCGCCGCTTCAAGGTTCTTTCGGCGCAGCCCGCTCGCGAGGATGATCCCGCCGCGCCCGAGACCGGTTCCCTCGCGGCGCAAGATGCCAATAGCGCCGTCGACGCCGATCCGGACCTCGCTCGCCAGCCCGCCGCACCCAAGCAGAAGAAGCGGCCGACGGCAGCCAAGTCGGCGGCGTCGGTTTCCGAACCCTCAGGTGACGCGGCGACCGACACCGCTGACACGACCGAGCAGCCAGCGAAAGACAAGAAGTCACGTAGCCTGCCCAAAGTCACGGTCCCCAAGGTGTCCATGCCCACGCGTCCATCCTTCATGAAAAAGGACGACGACGACGCCGCCTCGAGTGCCGATTCGAATGGCACCGATCCTGCCGAGCGCGGAAAAGTCCGCGGCTTCGCGCGACGGGTCGTGGATGAGGGCACCGCCGCCATGCGCGACGCCGCGCGCTGGTAATACTCACCACCCTGGGAGGACACACCTGAAGGGTCGATAGGATCCTCGGGAACACCTCAGGCGCCGTTGGGACCCATTTGGCCAGCATGGAAGGTTCTAATGACACCTCAGGTGTAAATGTGGGTTCTAACGCGACGTCAGGCGTGGCGGTTCTCGCGAGATGACGAACGCATCTGAGGAGCCGGTAGGACCCTCGGGAACACCTCAGGCGCCGTTGGGACCCTTTTCGCCAGCGTGGAAGGTTCTAATGACACCTCAGGTGTAAATGTAGGTTCTAACGCGACGTCAGGCGTGGCGGTTCTCGCGAGATGACGAACGCATCTGAGGGGCTGGCGGGGCCCTCCGGAACACCTCAGGCGCCGTTAGGGCCCTTATGGCCAGCGCGGAAGGTTCTAATGACACCTCAGGTGTAAATGTGGGTTCTAACGCGACCTCAGGCGCGGCGGTACTCGCGAGATGACGAACGCATCTGAGGAGCCGGTAGGACCCTCGGGAACACCTCAGGGGCCGTTAGGGCCCTTTTGGTCAGCATGGAGGGTTCCAGCGGCACCTCAGGTGTAAACGTGGGCTCTAACGCGACGTCAGGCGTGGCGGTTCTCGCGAGATGACGAACGCATTTGAGGGGCCAGTAGGACCCTCGGGAACACCTCAGGCGCCGTTGGGACCCTTTTCGCCAGCGTGGAAGGTTCTAATGACACCTCAGGTGTAAACGTGGGCTCTAACGACACCTCACGCGCAGCGCGGCGCCGTGCAATGTAGTGCGACGCAGTGCCAGCCGCGTACCGGCATCAGCGCCGCAGCGGCCGCGCTCACCGCCCGGAAATAATCGATGTCGCCCGGGCCACCAACGGTGCGGGCAGCACGCGGGTGAGGGCCTCCACCGCGTGGAAGGTGCGAGGTGCCACCACGCGGGAACGGCGCTTGTCCACTGCGGTCATGGCGGAAGCCACAATCTGTTCCGGGCTCATCGCACGGCCGATCTTCACGGCACTGGAACCGACCACGTCGAAGAACTCGGTATCCACGGGACCAGGGTTCACGCAGGTCACCAGCACACCTGACTTGCGGGCCTCAACGCCCACGGCAAGAGTGAACCGTTCCACGAACGCCTTGCTGGCGCCATACGTGGCCATGTAGGGAATGGGCTGGAACCCGGCCACAGACGCAATGTTCACGATTGCGCCGGTGCGCCGCGCGGTCATCGACTGAAGCGCCTCGTGGGTGGTGGCCATCAGAGCGGTCATGTTGACGGTGGCTTCTTCGAGTTCGCGATCGATGTCCAGTTCGGCGAAAGCACCGTGCGTGCCGAAACCTGCATTGTTGATCAGGATGTCCAGCGGGTTGGAGCGAATCACGTCCACCAGGGTGGAGATCCCGTCCTGCGTTCCCAGGTCAGCGGCCACGATCTGCGCAGCACCGTCGGTCACGGTTTGAGACAGTTCAGTCAGCTTCTCCGTGCTCCGACCGGTGATGATCACCTGATAGCCGCGCCGGTGCAATTCGGTGGTGAAAGCGCGGCCAATTCCTCCGGTGGCACCGGTGATCAGAGCAGTTTTAGTCATGCCTCGATGGTACGCTCGCGGATTTTCTTCCGAGCCGCAGTGACCGCTTCCCGGGCGTGGCGCACGCCGGTGTAAGCGGTGTAGCCACCGGTCGAAACGGGCAGGTCCCATGTGCCCGCAAACGATACCGGCGAGCCACCGAACGACTTCTTGAAAGACGTGAATCCGTACCACTCGTGCTCTGGACCAGCGCCCTCGGGTGCGGTGCCGAACAAGTCGAACCACGCGAGGCCTTTCTCCTTGGCGTCCATGATCATCGTGACCACCAGCGGGATGCCCGCTGACAGCTTGCGGTGACACTGATCCATGGCCGCGTGGGCGTAGGTGCGGGTGTCCGAGGAGTCGTACACGAGCGAGGCCGCAATGGGCTCGTCCTCGAGCTTCGCGAGATAGATCGCGGCAGCGCCGGCGGGCATCAGCGACCGGGCTACCGCGCGCAGGTAGTCGTCGTGCTGGCGGTTGAAATCCTTGCGCTTGGCGGTGTCGTCCAAGAACTTCAGGAGGTAATTGACGTCCTCCGGGTTGGATGAGCGCTCAATCGTCACACCCTTCTTGTGGATGTTCCGGTACAGATTTCGGTTGGTGGACTTCATGTCCTTGAGCAGCTCTTTCTCGTCCTTGCTGAGGTCAATGAGCTGCGTGTGCGAAGGCTGAACCTGACGCGGGGCAACCTTCATACCGCGGCGGCGCAACGAAGACTTCTCCGTTTCCAGACCGTCCACGAAATTCGCATTGGCCGGTTCCACACGCACGAACCAGCACTTGTGCTCCTTGGCCACGCGCGTGAGGTCCGCCAGAGCGGCGTCGAAAGCCTGTGGGGAATCCGCCTCGGGACCGTACGGGCAGTACAGGTACCGGCCCGTGCGCCCGCCCTCGACCGTGGCCAGGTAGCGCCACCCGTCTCCGGAGGCCTGGACGACCTGGTGTCCGATGCTTCGCTGAAACTCTGCCCATTCCTGGGACTGCAGGATATTTGCCACGCGTCCACTGTACCGACCTGCCGCTCAGGTCAGAACGCGCAGCGCGGATTCGGTTACGGCACGGAGCAGGTGCCGTTGGGAGACAACTCCTCGGCGGTGGTCAACATCGCGGGGGAGGCCGGCACGGGCACCGACATGCCCACGCCCACACCACCCGGCGCGCCGGCCACACCACGGGCCGGAACGCTCGACGACGACGCCGCCTCAGCGCCGTCGTCCGTTGCCTTCTCGAGCACGCCCTGGAGATCGGACTGGAACAGCTCGAAGTCCGGGTAGGTGGGGAAGGACTGGTCGTAGAACGGTGGGCCCACGGCATAGGACTCGAGGTCGTGGTTCTTGGCCTTCATGGCCACGTTGACCAGGGAACCGATGGAGGACTGCGGAATGTCTGTCTCGATAATTTCTTCACCCGAGTTGGCCAGATCCTCGAACTTGGTGGCCACGTTGACCGGATTCAGTTGCTTGAGCATTGCGGCCTGTACGCAACGCTGGCGCGCCTGTCGGTCATAGTCCGTGGCGCCCTCGCGGGACCGGGCGTACCAGAGGGCGTGATGGCCGTCCATGTGCTGCACACCGGGTTCGATCCAGCCCAAGATGGGGTTCGGCAGACCGGTGTCCATGTTGGTGCCACCGCCCATGGGCACGCGTCCACCCACGTCCAGGGTGATGCCGCCCAGGGCATCAACCAGCGACTCGAAACCGTCCATGTCGATCAGCACGTACCCGTGGATCTCCAGGCCGGTGACGCCCTCGGCGGCATCCTTGGTGGCTTCTGCGCCGGGGTCGGCCACGTCCGGATAGAGGTTCTGGTGATTCTGCATCACGTCCGTGTAGATCGCGTTCATGATGCACTCGTCGCCGCAGCTGAACCCGCTGGGGTACACGTCGTGCAACGGGGAATCTTGCGGGAACGGCACGTTCTGCAGGTTGCGGGGCAAGGACACGGTCACAGTGCGACCGGAGTCCGCGTCCACGCTGAGCACGGTCATGGAGTCGGGGCGGCGGCCTTCGCGGTCATCACCGGCGTCGCCGCCCATGAGCAGGAGGTTGTAGCGCCCGTCGTCCGGGGCGAACGGTAAACCGCCGCCAAAGATGTTGGAGACCGCCCCCCGCGCCACCGAGACCAAGTGGGCGGCATAACCCAAACCACCACCGGTGATGAGCATGGCCAGCACGGTCACGATGACCACGGCGCGGCGGACCTTGTCGCTCAACAAACCTGGTCTGATCAGGCGGAGCGTGTCGAACCACAGGAATACCCAGCCCAACGCGAGGCCCAGCAGGCCGAACATAAGAATCCACGAGGTGACCGAGTTGGTGAGCAGCCAGATCAGCGCGGTCTTCCACACGAGCCACAGCAGGGCAGCGAAGAGAATGAGCGCCCACACGGTTACGGTCACCCGGAGCGCCAAGCGTCCCAACGGCCTGCGTCCGGCCACCAGCTGAGCGGAGCCGGGAACCAGTGCGGTGGCGCCCAACAGCCACCACGCGCGCTTGGTGCGGTCGGCCGGTGCGGCGAACTTGGGGTTGATCAACGGATCGGCCACGTTGGAGCGCTTCTTGCGCGGGCCGCTACCGGGATCGCGGGTCGCGGAAGCACCGTGGAAGGTTTCTTCCGCGTAGCCACCATCCGGGTGAGGGGCTCCGGCCGTGGGCGGGTAGGGGATACCCCCTACCTCGCTCGAGGATGATCCGTTCACGTGCAACTCCGTGCTGATGGGGAAGGCGGTGTTGCGGCCGGCTCACGCGGGTGATTGTGGGAATCACCCTCTCGCGAGTCACGACGCACTGCGGTTATTGTGCCGCTACTGGCTGAATCCTGGCCGAAAATCGACCGGGCAAAGCACTGCTACTCCTGAGTCGTGGCGCCTCGCAACACCGTGTCCCGCAGCGCCTGACCCTTACGGTGAGCGGTCTCGGACAGCTCCCGCGCGAAGTTCTGCAGGTTGTCGCGCAGGTGCTCGGCGGACGTGTCGGTGGCCGAGGCCAACACACGAGCGGCCAGCAGACCGGCGTTTCGGGCACCCCCGATGGACACGGTGGCCACGGGAACACCCGCGGGCATCTGAACGATCGACAGCAGCGAGTCCATGCCGTCCAGGGTCTTGAGCTGGACCGGTACACCAATCACCGGCAGGGGTGTGACCGAGGCCAGCATGCCCGGCAGGTGCGCCGCGCCGCCGGCACCGGCAATGATCACCCGCAGACCACGTTCGTGAGCGGTCTGGCCGTATTCGAGCATTTCGTGCGGCATGCGATGAGCGGACACGACATCCGCCTCGTACGGAATGCCCAGTTCTTCCAGGACCTCCGCGGCCAAGCGCATGGTGGACCAGTCCGAATCCGAGCCCATGACCAGTCCGACCACGGGCGCCCGCAGCTGCGACAGGGGGGTCGCGCCCCACGTGGGGTGCGCCTTGCCTTCGGACTGGATATGAGTGGGCTCTTCCGATCGGTCCTCACCGTCGCGAATGATGCCCGCCGCACGGGTCGCAATGCGGCGCAGTTCGGCCGTCTCATCCGCGGATCCAACCACGTTCACGTGCCCGATCTTGCGGCCGGGACGCACCGACTTGCCGTAGTTGTGAATCTTGGCGCGCGGCTCGGCGGCCATCGCGGCCGGGTATGCCGCGAAGAGGTCCTGATTGTCGCCGCCCAAGAAGTTCTTCATCACGGCAACATCCGCGTTGACCTCCGTGGCACCCAGCGGCCAGTCCAGAACGGCACGCAGGTGCTGCTCGAACTGACTGGTCACGGAGCCGTCCATGGTCCAGTGCCCGGAGTTGTGCGGGCGCATGGCCAGCTCGTTCACGGCAAAACCGGCGCCGTGGCCGGGGGTCTCGAACAGTTCGGCGGCCATCACGCCGGTGACGCCCAGTTCCTGGGCGAGCATGATGGCCGCTCCCGACGCCGCCGCGGCCACTTCCGGGTCCAGGCCGGGTGCCGGGGCGATCACCTCATCGCACACGCCGTTGACCTGCACGGACTCGACCACGGGCCACGCCTTGGTCTCGCCGGACGGTGTGCGCGCCACCAGAGCGGACAGCTCACGTGTGAACGGGACGGCTTCCTCCGCGAGCAAGCCATCCTCGGAAGCCTGAGCGAACCACGCCGGGACCGGATCCTGGTGGACTGCCTGAGCGTCGTCGAGCTTCAACACGCCCTTGCCGTCGTAGCCGCCGCGTGGCGTCTTGAGAATCAGCGGCCATCCGGCCGTCTCGCCGAAGGCCAACAGCTCGTCCGCGGTGCGCACCTGGGCCCACTGGGGATTGGGCAGACCGAGCTTCTCCACGGCCTTGCGCATGACCAGCTTGTCCTGCGCGTGCACCAGCGCCTCCGGGCCCGGCTGCACCGACACCCCGGCTTCCTGGAGGGCGCGCAGGTGCTCGGTGGGTACGTGCTCGTGATCGAAGGTGACCACGTCCACCTCTGAGGCGAACTGCCGCAAGGTGTCCAAATCTTTGTAGTCCCCAACGGGGGTGGTGCGGACGGCGGCCACGGCCGAAACGTCCGGGCCTTCCGCCAGGACGCGCAATTCCACGCCCAGCTCGGTAGCGGCGGGTGCCATCATGCGGGCCAGCTGGCCGCCTCCGACAACACCAATGACAGGACCTGTAATGGGGAAACTCACGTTCCCCAGGGTATCGCCACAGCGGGCCACCAGCTATTTAGGAGTAGGATGCAGCTCAATATGCGGGTAGATCACGCACTTCTGCGGATCACCCATGAGCGTGCAAGTACCAGCGCGCATGACTTCCCCGAGCGACGGAAACCGAGAACCATTCGTGAATAGCATCATGGAACGCGCTGACGCGCTGTGGCACCTGTTCGTCAAAGAACTCATGAAGTTCGGCGTGGTGGGTGCGCTGGCGTTCGTCATTAACGCGACGCTCACGTGGATCCTGATGCACACCCCGTGGTTCGAGGACAGCCACATCAAGGCCAAATTCGTGGCCACGGTGGTGGCCATCCTGTTCTCGTGGGTTGCCAACCGCTTGTGGACCTTCCGCGAGAAGCGTCAAGCGGACAAGCGGCGTGAGTTGGTCCAGTTCTTGGTGGCCAATGGCATTGGCCTGGGCATTGAAATGGGCTGCTTGTTCTTCAGCTACTACGTGCTGGGCCTGCAGTCGGCCACGGCGTCCTTCATCTCGGGCACGATTATCGGCACCATCCTGGGCACCATCTTCCGGTACTTCGCCTACCGGTTCTGGGTCTTCCGCCAGGAGCTCGATGAGGACCCGGATTTCGCGGGCAGCCGCGAAGAAGAGTTCGCGTTCATCACCGGTCAGATCCCCGTGGTGCAGCGCAAGGACGAGACGGCCCACCAGGACTCGGACGCCTCATCCCGCTCTCGCACCGATTCGGACGCCCCGCCCAGCCAGATCTGAGCCGGAACTGACCGTCCGAATCGAGTCTGTCGGTCTGGTCCCTCACTCGCCCGACAACGGGACCGCCTTCTCCTGCGCCAGGACATCCGGCGTAACATCCGACTCGTTTGCGGTCAGCAACACAGCGCCGTCGCGCAAGAGCAGTCCCAAAGTGATCAACAGGGCACGTTCTTTCCAGCCGTTTTTCAACGGCACATACACGGTGTGGTCCTCGACCGCCGACGCCGCTCGCTCGGCTTCCCCCAGCAACTCACCGTGCGTGATTCCGGCCTCTGGCAAGGCATCATCGCCGTCCTGAGGTGCTTCCATTCCCATGTACGCGTCCGGAAATGATCGGACTTCGGCGCAGAAGTCGATGACCGGATCCGAAACATCTTCCTCACACGCGAAGGCCAAGGCCGGGGAGGCGACGGCCAGGACGTGTTCGGCCGGAACGCCGTCGTTGAGGTGACCTTCGAGCGCGGCGTGGACGGCGGCGTCGTCGGCGGAATTCTCACCGAACCGTACCGAGGCACCAACCCGTAGGGCGGCGAGGGTGAGAACTACGAGTCGCCAGTGTTGGCGCGGGGAAACGGTGATGAGTTGGCCGGACTCCACGTCCAATTCGTCGACCAGGAGGCTTGCGGATTTTTCGACCCAGTTGACGAGCACGCGGCCGGAAAGCTCAACACGTTCGTCCCCGTTGCGCCAGATGAGCGCGGGTGTGGGGCGTTCGGAAAGCTGGGCCAAGGCCTGTGCGAAAGTGGCCGGTGTGCGTCTCACGCAGAAACTCCTTAGGGTAAGTGACGGTCCCTCGTCCACACTGACGGCACGCCGGTCAAATCTGCAAGTCCGCCGAACCCAGCTTGACTCAGCAGGACTTACACGCGTGTAATTAGGGGGTCCGCTTCGGGCCAAGCGGACCAACCCTTCGCCTGGAGCGGTTGATTTCCCGCGGCCCAAATGGGCGGGTCACGGGCACCACATAGCTTTTGCGTCGGACGGAAGGACTGACATGGGAGAGGCCGCACGCCGCCACTTCAACGATCAAGAGGACACCGCCGAGCAGGGCCGTCCGAACGCGCACGAGGTGATCCCCGCAGATTGGTTCGTCGATCCCGTGGATCAGGCTCGTGGTGGATCCACCATGGAAGTCACCACCCTGGACGATCTCGCAAGCGCCTTCCTGGCTGCGCATCCCGAATCCGCAGGCGATGTGATGTTGCGATCCGATCGCCGCAAGACCACCGATTCCGAACCCGTGGCGCAGACCCCCGCGCAGCCGCCGGTTCCGCAGAATCTCACCGACGTGGACGTCCACGACCCGCAGAGCGTGGACGCTTCCGTGTGGCAGGCCGTTGCCGGCCTGTACTCCGTGAGCGAGGGCGACGCCGAAGGCGAACTCGCCTGGCAGACCGACGCACTGTGCGCACAGACAGACCCCGAAGCTTTCTTCCCCGAAAAGGGCGGCTCGACTCGCGACGCCAAGCGCGTGTGCGAGGCGTGCCCCGTGAGCGGCGAGTGCTTGGACTACGCGATGTCCAACGATGAGAAGTTCGGCATTTGGGGCGGGCTCTCCGAACGCGAACGCCGCAGGCTGCGCCGCCGGGGACGCTGAGTAAGCGCATGAGCGAAGAACTTCCTCAGCGCAGCTGCAGCCGCCAGACCTGCTCCAGGGCCGCCGTCTGCACCCTGACCTACGTGTACTCGGACTCCACCGCGGTGATCGGTGCGCTGTCCGCCCGTTCCGAACCGCATGCCTACGACCTGTGCGCTTTCCATGCGGACCGCATGACCGCCCCGCGCGGGTGGCGTGTGGTGCGTCTGGAATCACCGGACGGCTGGAACCGCGATGACCTGGGCGCCATGGTCGAGGCCGTGCGCGATGACGAGCCGGCCGCGCGGCGTCGTCCGCAGTCACCGCAGCGGCCCGGAATGCGGGCCCCCGGGCGAGTATTGCGGGACGTTTCATTCAATCGCGCGCCGGCCGAAACCATTGGGGACGATCAGCCCGGGAGCGAGCGCGAAGTGAAGCCGCAAGCCGCACCGGAATTCCGGTCCGCGCCCATGCCGCAAAGTATGCGGCGCGCCCACCTGCGTCGCCCGTAATCCATCCGAAGTCAACTTGTTGTTCAGCGGGTAACCGGGCAGTCTGGGGGAGATCCAGCCACGCGAAGTGAGGTTCACCATGGCCCCCCATTCCCCCCGCAAGAGCACCTGGCGTTCGCGCGCCGTCACCGGTTTGGCGGGTTTCAGTGTGCTGGCCCTGGCCGCGTGCGGTACAGGTTCCGGGGGCGACGGCGCTGCGTCCGGTTCACCGAGCGACGGTGCCTCGAATGCTACAGCCACCGAGGCAGCTGGCGAACCCACCGTGACCGTGGCCCCTGCCGCGAACACCACCATGGTCAATCCCGTGGACCCGGTCACCGTGACGGCGGACCAGGGCAAGCTCACGGATGTCTCGGTCGTTTCGGATGACGGCCAAGAAGCCGCCGGGGAACTGTCCGAGGACGGAACCACGTGGACTTCCACCAAGCCACTCGAATTCGACTCCGCCTACACCGTGACGTACACGGCGGATAACAACGGCCGCACCGCGGAAGGCACGTCCGCGTTCTCCACCGTGGACGCCGCCCATGAAATGGACGTTCGCATGAACGTGCGGGACGGCGGCACCTACGGGTTGTGGCAGGTCGTCGAATTCGATTTCTCCGAACCGATCCTGAACAAGGAAGAGATCGAGAAGGCCGTCCTGGTCACCGGCGGCGGTGACCAGGACGGCGCCTTCCGCTGGTACTCGGACACCAAGCTGCGCTATCGCCCCGCCGAACCGTGGGCCCCGGATTCCAAGGTGAAGGTGGCCATCAAGTTGCTCGGCAAGGACGTGGGCAACGGGATGATCGGCAACGAGAACCAGACCGTGAACTTCACGACCGGTCCCGAACACCGCGCGTACGTGGACAACAACACCAAGACCCTGGTGGCCTACGAGAACGGCAAGAAGACCGGCGAATGGCCCGTGACCTTGGGCAACCCGGAATGGCCGTCGACCACGGGTAAGAAGGTCATCATCGAGCAGGCGGAATCGTATGAATTCAAGCCGTCGTCGCTGAACCTCTCACCCGGGGACCCGCACTACTACGAGCCCTTCAACGCCTCCAACGTGGCTCGACTCACGTGGAGCGGCGAGTTCATCCACCAGGCCCTGCCCTCTGCCATGCCGGTGTTGGGCTACCAAAATGTGTCCCACGGTTGTGTGGGTATGCCCGTGGAGGGCGCCAAGTACATTTTTGACACCTTCCGCCCCGGTGACATGGTGGAAGTGGTCAATACCGGTTACCCGCAGGCTGATCCCGACGACGGCTTTGGTGACTGGAACATTCCCTTTGACAAGTACTCAGACGAAAACTGGCACGGAAACTGGTGATATCCCCGGTGAGTTCTCCCACCACGGCGGTCAAGCGTCCCCGCGAGGCGAAATTTCGTCGCCTTCAACAAGTCTTTCTGGCGCTGACGTTCCCGATTCTCCTGATCGCCCTGGGGGTGCGGCTCGTGGCCACCCCGCTGTTCCTGTGGATCGAGTACCACCGCCCAGGGTTCCCCGCTGATCACTGGGGGATGACCACCGAACAGCGCATGACCTACGGGTCCTACGGGCTGGACTACATCATGAACTTCGCGCCGCCCGAGTACCTGAGCGGGTTGATCAGCGAAGAAGCCGGCATGTTGTTCCAGGACCAAGAGGTGTCCCACATGACCGACGTGCAACACGTCATCCAGTGGGGCTTCCTGGTCGCGTTGATTCTGCTGGTGCTCAGTGCGATCAGCTGCCTCTATCTGCACCGCCGCGCACCCGGCGCCGCGTCCGGTGCACTGTTCTTCGGAGCGTGGCTGACCGTTGCACTGCTGGTGATTCTCCTGGTCGTGGCGGTATTGGCCTGGGAGACGTTCTTCGCGCTGTTCCACTCATTGTTCTTCGACGCCGGTAGTTGGACCTTCCGCATCACCGACACCCTGATCCGGCTGTACCCCACCCAGTTCTGGATGGACGCGGCGATCGCGGTCGCCTTGATTGCCGTCATCGGTGCGTTCGTGACCATGTTGATCACGCGTCCGCGGATGCGTTCCGCCGCCCGCGGTGAACGTGCTGCCGTTGATGAGGGTTCCGGTCATGATGGCCGCGAAGAAACTGAGCACGAGAGGGCTGACGTTGAGGACTCCAACACGGAGCGCCAGGATGCCGACTCTGAACGCGATCAAACTCTTGGGAACCGGGAATCCGCGTCCGACCACTCGGCTAGCGAGAACCAAGGTGCACCGTCCGCAAAGGACAGGCCTAACCGCGATTCCGACGCTCGTTCCGCGCCCTGGGCCTAGTCGCTCGTTTCTCATAACGCCACCGCCCGCTGACACTGGGCGGCGTCACCCTCGCTTCTGAGGTGTCGCAAGGACCGCGCGTGACACCTCAGGGGCCATAAGAACCCCTTCGGACCATCCGGCGGGTCCTAATGTTGCACCAGACGCACCCCAGGGTTCTAGCGGCACCCAGCATGCGCACTCAACCGCCGACGCCGCCCGGTCCTGATCCCGACGCCGCCCGGTTCCGGCCCGCGGGCCTTGTCCAGTATTCGTGTCTTAGTGGCCCGCGTCCGTTCTGGGGCCCGTTCGAACCGTTGGAGACGTCTCATGTTTTGTCAGAGCCTCTGTAGGAGCACTGAGGGGTTCTAACGGCACACCCGGTGCGGGAGGGGGTCCTTGCGGCGCTTGGAATGACAATGGTGTCTTACAGGTCAGTGGCGAAGGGCGCAGACTGCTTCGTCCATGCGGACCCGCCATTGGATATTGGCGACCCTTGCGCAACCCTTAAACTTCAAGGGTTGCAGGGGGCCGTGTTGTAGTTGCGCGCCTAGATCCAGGAATCGAACCACATGCGCCCGCGCCAGTGGTCGTAGGGGATGGTCTGCCCGGTCCAGACGGGCCAGAAGAAGACGGCGCACACGACCACCAGACTCATGAACACGAGGGCAACGGTGGTCCAGCGGTGACCCCACACGGCGGAGATGAAGCGGTTGCGGGCTGCGGGCGTCCCTGCAGTGTGTCCGAACGGGGCGACTCCCACTCGTCCGGTCAGGACACCTAGTACTCCCACGATGATCAGCACCATGAACGGGAAGTACGCGAGCGCGTAGAAGTAGAACATGGTGCGCTCCGGGTAGAGGAACCACGGAAGGTACGCGGCGGCGTACATCCCCAGTAGACCTCCGAAGCGCCAGTCCCGCTTCACAGCCCACAGCACCAGCGCGAATATAACCGCGGCGATGCCCACCCACCAGATCACGGGGTTGCCCTGATTCAGGATCGCCTGGGAACACGAGTCCACGGTGCATCCGTCCACACCGCGCTCGGGGGATTCATAGAAGTAGGAGGTGGGCCGAGCCAGGATGGGCCACAGTGCAGGGCCGGCCATATAGGTGTGTTCGCTATCCAGACCCGAGTGGAACGAGTACGCGGCCACGTGGTACTCCCAGAGGGAGCGCAGCGCGGGCGGCAACCACAGCAGGCCTTCGCCCGGGTTCTGCTCGGCCCACTGGCGGTGATAACCGTTGGCAGTGGTGAGCCAGCCGGCCCACGTGATGACGTAGACGATCAAGCCGGTGCCGATCATGGCGACGAAGGCGGGCAGCCCATCCTTGACCACCGCGCCCCAGAACCAGTGCTTCACCCCGGCAATCCGGCGGGCATTCATGTCCCACAGGACCGTGAGAATGCCCAGTGCAGCCACCAGAAACAGGGCATTCCACTTCACCCCCACGGCGAGTCCGCAGGCCACACCGGCGGCGATTCGCCACCACCGGATCCCCAGCCACGGACCCAAGCCGTGGGGCGAGAAACGGGTGACCAGGCGGCGTCGTCCGTCGTCCCTGTCGAGCAGGAGGAACACGAAGGCCAGGAGCACGAAGAACATCAGGAAGATGTCCAGCAGCGCCAAGCGGGATTCCACGAGGTGGAGGCCGTCCAGGCTCATGAGCAAGCCGGCGGCGGTCGCGAGAGTGACGGAGCGGAACAACAGCCATGCCGCGGCGAAGATCAACGCGATGGACAGCGTGCCGAAGAGAGCGGCCGAAAAACGCCAGCCAAAGGGATCATCCGCGCCGAACAGCCAGAGACCACCGGCGATCAGCCACTTGCCCATCGGCGGGTGCACCACAAAGGACGGCTCGTCCAGATTGGCGGGGGGCTTGCCAGCGGCAAATGATTCGTCGGCGTTGGCGGGCCATTGTTGCTCCGTGCCGTTGAGCAGGAGCGAATAGGAATCCTTGAGGTAGTACGTCTCGTCGAACACCACGGCGTGCGGCCAGGAGAGATTGACGAACCGCATCACGCCGCCCAGCACGGTCACGATCAGCAGCGGAACCCACCACAACCTGGGCAATCGAGTCACGGCGGGTAGCAAAAGACCACGAAGGTCTGTGGAGGGGCCGCGGGTCACCGGCTGGGAAGCAGTCAGATGCACTCACTCATCGTAGGCGCTGGCTCTGAATAGGCCCTGTTCACGGGGAGTTTATGGCGGTTCTCAGCTGACGATTGGACAGGGTTCGTAGAGTACTGGGTGTGAGCTCGCAAGAATCTACGCCTCAGGAACCCCCCCAGTCTTCTCCGGAGCACGCCGATCGAGGCGCGGTGGTGGTCGTGGGCACGCCCATCGGCAACCTGTCGGACGCGTCCCCCCGCTTGTTGGAGATCCTCCGGACCGCGGATGTGCTGGCCGTTGAGGACACCCGCACGCTGCATCGCCTTGCTGCTGGACTGAATGTCCACTTCACCGGCCGCGTCATGACTCACCATGAGCACAACGAAAACGAGCGGGTTGCTGAGATCCTCGATTTGGTCCGTGCCGGGAAGGTCGTGGCCGTGCTGTCCGACGCCGGGATGCCCACCGTTTCCGACCCGGGGTTTCCGCTCACCCGTGCTGCTGCAGAGGCCGGCCTGCGGGTGACGGTGATCCCGGGACCCTCTGCCGTGCTGGCTGCGCTCGCGGTGTCTGGATTGCCGACCGACCGCTTCACGTTCGAGGGGTTCCTGCCGCGGAAGGCGGGGGAGCGGGCCACCCACCTCAAGACGCTGGCCGAAGAACGCCGGACCATGGTCTTCTACGAATCACCGCATCGTCTGGCAGCGATGCTGGAAGCATTGCGGGACGGGCTCGGAGGCGATCGTCAGGCCGTGGTGTGCCGTGAACTGACCAAACTCCACGAGGAAGTCCTCCGCGATGACTTGGCGGGCCTCACCGAGTGGGCGCAGAACAACCAGGTGCGCGGAGAGATCGCGGTGGTCGTCCACGGTGCAGCAGCGGCAGAGGCTCCGCAACCCGAGGACCTCGTGGGCGACGTCGAAAAACTCGTGGCCACCAGCGACATCAAACTCAAGGCCGCCGCCCGCCAGATCGCCACGGACGCGGGCGTGAGTACCCGCCAGCTCTACGACGCCGTGATCGCCGCCCGCGGTCAACGCTGACATGTGAGGCCGAGATGCGCAGTTTTTCTCGGCCGCTGACATTTTCGGCAGAGGTCCGCAAGAAACCGGCTGGTTTCGCTGCGGACATCTTCCTCAAATGTTCCTGACTGTGAACCTCTACCCGATATGTCAGCGCCGGAAGATCGACGCCGGCCACCACGTGGCACGGAACTTTTGGCCGCCGTTGGCCCGGTGCATGAGCTCGTCGTGCACTTTGCCAAGGTCCGCGGCGGACGCAGACGGCTTCCACGACGCATCCGGGGCGGCGTAGCTCGCGTGCTCCACATCCGCAACGATTCGATCCACGGCCTCCGACGCCGCCGGGATCCCCGCTGCCATGCGTCGAGCCCGCACGCGTGGAGTGTCCGATTCTTTCGGGGAACCGCCATGGTCCACGGACAGGTCCTCCAGCTCGTCCCACGCCGCGTTCGCCCGATCCTGGGGCGAGAGCGAGGAGTTGACCATGTCCGCCAACCGAGCCCGGCGGCGTCGTCCGCGCAAGAATCGCGGCAGGGCGGCCAGGAGCAGGAGAAGCAGCAGGACACCGCCGAGTACCAATGCCCAGACCGGAATCATCAGGGCGGTGCTGGTTTCCTGCTGCGCTTCGTCCGGCTCAGGGGTCTCGGGGGCGGGCGGCTGGCTCTGCTCGTCCGTGGATTCCGAGGTCGGTTCCTCCGGCTGCGAAGGCTCCTGGCTGGGCGTCTCATCGGGCTGGCCGGAGGCGTCCTGACCGGGCTCGTTGCCGGACTCGGGGGCGTACTCCGGGGTGGTGGGAATGCCGGGGGTGGGCTCGAATCGCACCCACCCGACACCCTGGAAGTAGAGTTCGGGCCACGCGTGAGCGTCACCGGTGCCCACCTCGAAGCGCTCGCCGCCCTGCGGGTCCCCAACCGGGGCCGTGGGCAGATAACCCACAGCCACGCGGGCAGGGATACCCACCTCGCGGGCCATCAGGGCCATCGCGGGGGCAAAGTGGCCGGCGTAACCGGTGCGGGTCTCCATGAACTGTTCCATGCTGTCCAGGCCACCGGCGTCATAACCCTGGGCGAGCGGGGCATTCACGTCGTACTGGAAGTTGTGGCGCAGCCCGTTCTGCAGCGCCAGGGCACGGTCGTAGTCGTTGCCGGCACCCTCCGTGAGCTGCTGGGCCGCGCTGCTGATCGACTCGGGCATTTCGTTGGGGAGCCGCATGTAGTCGGCCAGCTCATCGTTCGCGCCCGACGACGCCGCCGAACGCATCGCTTCCGGCGTTGCCTGCGGTGCCGAGGACGTCACGGTGAACGTGCCGCCGGACATGTCCGAGGCCGCACTGAAAACCGAGAGGTCGCGGGGGTTCCAGGACCAACCCTCGTTGCCGATCCCGGTGAACTCCGTGGGCGCGTACGGGGCCGGGAGCCAGTGTTCGCTGTAATTCTCGAACGTGACCTTGGTCGTGACGGGATCCTCGCGGGACACCGGGTTGGTATCGGGATCGGCGATGCTGTCCAACCCTTCCTCCAGGTTGTCCGTCTGCGGGAAGAACTCGGATTGGGAGAAGTCCGAGAGGGTCATGAGCCGCATGTGCTTGGGCTGCCCGTCAGAGGTGGTGTAGCTGAAACGCTGAACACGGTCGCTTTCCCGCAGGTCTTGACCGACCGCGCGCAGCGGACCCACGCCCGCGGCGCGCTCGGAGTTAAAGGAGCTTCCCTGGGGGAACGCACCGCTGAAGAATCCGGGCATCACCGTGGGAACGAGCAGTGTCACACCCAGGACACCGGCAATCACCAACAAGGCACGCGGCAGCCCGCCGGGAGTCGGCGCGATGCGTTGTTGACGGGTAGCACCCCACAACCTGGATCCGGCGAGCAGGGCGAGCGCGGCGAGGATCGCAGCACCCAGACCCCACATGGACACACTGCCCGGAAGGGTCAGGGCGGGAACCACGAGCAATGACAGGATTCCCACGCAGGCCAAACCCGCCATGCGTAGGCCCAGCAGAGCGGTTTCCATGAACACGGTCACGAGACCCACCAGGGCGCTCAACACCAGGGCCAGACCGGCGTTGTTTCCGTACGGCGCGGATTGTCGGGCCACGAAGGACCCGGAATCGCTCCACAGTTGCCCCGCTGCCGCAAAGGTTTCAGGGGTCGGAATGAACCCCAGCAGCGCGTGATCACTCAGGTGTAGGACGGTCAGCGCCAAGAGCAGGGCGGCGAGCCCCAGAACGGTCACCGCCGCAGAGGGTAAACGGAGCCACCGTGCGGCTGCGGTCACCAGTTGGACGATCACCACGGTGACCGCCACGGGCAGCACCCACCAGAAACCGGCGAGCGCGCCGGCCATACCCACGCAGCCCAGGGCGATGCTTGCCAGCAGCAGCACGTGCAGTGGGATGATCGCCATGCGCGGTGCACGCTGGTTCTGGGGTGCTTCGGGTGTCCGAGAATTTCCTGAAGCTCCCGACGGTGCGTCCGTACCTCGGGTGTCTCCGGCGGGTTCCGGACTGCCCCACGGGGTGGCCGGTGCGGCGGTGTGGCTCATGCGGTAGTCCTCGATCGGAAGTGCCCCATCACGTGATCCATGTTCAACTGTTCGACCCCGGGCGGTGCGGGCGGCGGATCCAGGAGGGTGGCGCCGTCCAAGATGGAGGTCCAGGCGGCGTCGATGTCCGTCCAGCGCGTCACGAGCACCACGGACCAGCCGGAGGTCTCCAGAATGTCCGCGCTCTCGGGGCGGGCCAGGGGAGGGTCAAGCACCATGATCACCGAACCCGCGACATTGCCCTTCGCGGCGGTCACGTAGCGGCGCGCGGCCTCCGCGGACAGTTTGCCGGTGATGAGCAGCAGCGGGTGGGTCAACGCTTCACGGTCGAAGCGGGCGGTCAGCGGATCAGTTGCGGCGTCCGGTTCGGGGCGGGACACCAACGCGGCCTGCGCCAAACCGTGCACCACCTCAAGGGCCGTGTTGTCCGTGACGGACGTGTCCCGCTGATCAGTGCTCTCCAAGTCGCCGTGCGGCAGCGCGCGTCCCTGGTCGTCCAGGGCGAAGACCACGGTCTCGCGGCGCGTCAGGTGGTCCAGAGCGGACGCTGTGGCGCGCGCACCCCACTCGAACTCCTCGGTGGACGGCAGAATGCCCGCCCACACACGCTCGCCGGGCCAGTGCTCCTGGGCCATGTCCAGCACGAGCACGGCCTTCCGAGTGCTGCGCGGATCTTCCTGGCGCACCATGAGTTCGCCGTGCTTCGCCGACGCCGCCCAGTGCACCCGTCGCATCGGGTCACCGTGGCGGTACTCACGAGTGGTCACGTTGTCGGGACCGGGCTGCGGCATGGCCCTCCGCGACGGATCACCGCCGGTTTCACGGACCCGGGACGCACCCAGCTCGGTGAGGTCTTCGGCATCCGGGGCGACCTGCAGGGTGGTGCGCTCGGCCACGTCCAACAGCTCGGTCACCACGCCGAACGGGTCCTGAACGCGCACGGTCGCCGGGCCCAGTTCATACATTCCACGACGCCGCGGGCGCACCGTGTACTCCACGGGCACGCCGGAGACAGGCACCGAGAAATCCTGGTTCTTGCCCAGCTGCGGGTCCACCCTCTCGTGGACTTCGACCGCAGCGCGATCATGAGTGGTCGAGCCGGAAGTCTCCGAGCGGCGTCGGGAACCGAACTGCGAACGACGCCGCACACGCAAGGCGACCGAGGCGGCGTCGCCAACCGTGACCAGCGCCGGATCCACGGACCGTTTGAGTAACACGCGAGGTTTGATCAGCCACATTGCGAGCGAGGAGAACAACGGGAGCATGCCCAGGAACAAGGACAGCGCGAGCACGTCCTTGCGGCCCAGCCACGTGGCGGCGGCCAGGCACACGACGGCCGCGACCAGGAAACACCAGCCGCGCACCGTGAACTTGGCGCGGGAATCGACCCGCGCCTCGGCAGTCGGGGCGGTCTTAGTCATCGAGATCCGGAGCCGTCTTCGGTGGGCACACGAACGTCGTCGAGAATGGTGCGCACCACGTCCTGGGCGCTGTCGGTGCCGGAGCGGCGCTCGAGCAGGAGGCGGTGGGCGAGCACGGGGACGGCAATGGCTTTGACGTCGTCCGGAAGCACGTGATTGCGGCCGGCCAGGGCGGCCTCGGCGCGAGCGGCCGCTTGCATCTGGAGTGCGGCGCGGGGACTGGCGCCCAGGCGAAGGTGCGGGTGGTTACGCGTGGCCTGACACAGGGACACGATGTAGCGGCGAACCGCGGTGGACACGTGCAGCGAGCGGACGTACTCGACCAGCTGGGTGGCCTGATTGATGTCCACGACCGGCTGCAGATCCTTGAGCGGGGAGCCCGAGCCGTGACCGGCGAGCATGTGCACCTCCGCATCCGCATCCGGGTATCCCATGGAAATGCGGGCGGTGAAGCGGTCGCGCTGGGCCTCGGGGAGCGGGAACGTGCCGTCCATCTCGACCGGGTTCTGCGTGGCCACCACCATGAACGGGGTGGACAGTTGGTAGGTGGTGCCGTCCGCGGTGACCTGCGATTCGGCCATGGCCTCCAGTAGCGCCGACTGGGTCTTGGCGGAGGCGCGGTTGATCTCGTCACCGATCACCAGGTTGGCGAACACCGGGCCCGGCTTGAACTCGAATTCGCGGCGCACCTGATCGTAGACGGATACACCGGTGATGTCGGTGGGCAGCAGGTCCGGGGTGAACTGGATACGGCTCACCGTGCCACCGATCGCGCCGGCCAGTGTGCGGGCCAACATGGTCTTGCCCACGCCGGGAACGTCCTCCACGAGCAAGTGACCTCCCGCCAACAGAACCGTGAGTGCGGTGCGGGTCTCGGTCGGCTTGCCGTCGATCACCGAATTCATGCGGTCCAGGATGGCTTGGGTGTACGTGGAGAACTGCTCCATGGTTCCTCGTCTCGTGAGAAATCGCTGTGTGGTTTGGTTCTTATTCTCTCGCATAGAAACGCGCTATGGGCCATGTTGAGCGGGCGAGCCTCCCTGGGCGTGCCTCCACGGGCGTGCCTCGACCCGTGCGCCCGGCGTATCGTGGGCGGGTGATCGAAACGCCTATTGCCACCACGTTGTGGGACACCCACCAGCGCCCCCAGCCCGAACCCGGAACCACTCCCGCGGCCTATTCGCCCGAGTGGTATCAATTGTCGGATTCGGTGGAGAGCGGCGAAGGAACCGAACGCCGCGCGCTCACCGACCGAGAGGGCCGACGCCGCAACGTCGAATTCCCCGCGCTTCCCGAGCCACTGCCGCACCCGGTCGTGGACAACCACACCCACCTGGACATGCAGGACGGGTTGGTTCGGGTGTCGGTGATGGACGCGATGGATGTCGCTCAGGCTGCCTCCGTGCGTGGTGTCGTGCAGGCTGGGTGCGACGTGGAGTCCTCACGGTTCGCCGTCTCCGCAGCGCAGTCCGTGCCGGGGGTGCTGGCAGCGGTTGCACTGCATCCGAACGAGGCGCCGTCACTGGCTGCCGCCGGTTCTTTGGCTGATGCGTTGGCGGAGATCGAGGCGCTGGCTTCGGAGGACCGCGTGCGATGCATAGGTGAGACCGGCTTGGACCACGTGCATACTTCCGAAGACGGTTACGCGGCGCAGGAGGAGTCCTTCAAAGCGCACATCGAGTTCGCCAAGAAGCACGACCTGGCTATGCAGATCCACGACCGCGAGGCTCACGACGATGTGGTGCGCGTTCTCCGCGAGGTCGGGGCCCCGGAGCGCACTGTGTTCCACTGCTTCTCCGGCGATCCCGAGTTGGCGCGGATCTGCAATGAGAACGGCTGGTACATGTCCTTCGCGGGGACGGTGACGTTCAAGAACGCGAAGTCCTTGAAAGCTGCCCTGCTCGAAGCCGACCGTTCGCTGATTCTGACCGAGACGGATGCTCCGTTCCTCACCCCGCACCCGTTCCGCGGCCGACCCAACGCCCCCTACATGGTGAACTACACGGTGCGCGGCATGGCCGAGATCCTTTCCGCTGACCTCGAGGAGCTGTGCCAGCAGATCTGGGCCAACTCCGAGAAGGTGTACGGGCAGTTTTAAGGGCCCCGTCCTGGATTTCGGTGGCGGCTGACATCTGAGGCAGCGGTTCGCGCTGAGATCGTGGGCTGCGGACATTTTGGGGAGCGGTTCGCGCTGGGGACGTGGGCGGAGGACATTCTGGGCAGAGGTTCGTAGTGATTCCGGGGTCGATGACATCTGTGGTCGAGGATCGTGGTGATACTAGGCCTTTTGCTACGACCCTCTGCCCTAGATGTGTCTGGCCCCCTCCGATCGACGAACCTCTGTCAGAAATGTTCACGTCTGGGCATCCTGATTCCGCAGGGGCGGGGCGAATGACATCTGAGGTTACTGTTCGCACTGACTCGCGTTGTGTGACTTGCCTCGTGACATCTCGGGGAGCGGTTTGCGCTTACTCGCGTGGTGCGGGTCGCCTCATGACATCTGGGGTTACTGTTCGCGCTGACTCGCGTTGTGTGAGTTGCCTCGTGACATCTCGGGGAGCGGTTCGCGCTTACTTGCGTGGTGTGGGTCGCCACGTGACATCTGGGGTAGCGGTTCACGCCGGGGTCGCGGTCCGACGACATCTGGGGGAGCGGTTCGCCCTGGGGCCGCCGGCGGAGGACATTCTGGGCAGAGGTTCGTAGTGATATCGGGGTCTCTGACATGCGTGGTTGAGGATCGTGGAGATACTAGGCCTTTTGCTGCGACCCTCTGCCCTAGATGTATCTGGCCCCCTCCGATCGACGAACCTCTGCCAGAAATGTTCACGTCTTCCGGTCAATTCCGTATAGGCGGCCTTCTGAATACCGGGAGCCGGCCACCCCGAGTACAGGAATCAGGTGAATACTGGGTTAGCTGCGATCACCAGGGCTCAGAGTGTTCAAGTCGTGTATCGGTCACTCGACTCAGATCGGGCTCGACGCCGAGATGTCCGCCGAGCCACGTCAGCCACTCCGCCAGTCGATCCATTTTGCGCAGGTCGTCGAAGGACACGATTCTTAGCTTCCATCCCAGACCCCGAAGCACCTCGTTCCGGTACATCTCGTCTTTATAGCTCGCATGATCCTGGCTGTGATCGCGGCCGTTGAACTCAACCGCGGTCATGTGCTCGGGCCAGGCGGAATCCAGGATGCTATGACCCCTGGGCGTCTCCACCCGGAAGTTCATGATCGGCCGCGGCATTCCGCAGGCCAGTACCAGCATTCGTGTCAGTGTTTCCATGGCAGACCACGTGGGGAACTGGATATCAGCCAGAGCTCGATGAACCTCTCTGACGGCACGAGATGCAGGCGGTAGTAACTCCAAAGCCTCTCGGATGGATTCGACCGTGAAAACATCCGGCTCAGAAGTTCCAAGGGGCTTCAGTCGGTCGATGCAGAGCATCGCATCGAGAGCAGCCGTGATGGACCATCGATCCATCATGGGCGCCGCGACCACCAGCGCCTCGACCGGATGAACAATGACCGAATCCCACGGGCCCTGATACGAACCAAGACTGTAAGACTTGGTCAACTTCACGTCAGGCAGGGAAGTGCGCCTCCGACCACCGTTCCACTACAATTGGTGAAGGTGTTTCTGATGGCGGCGAAGTTCACCACCGCGAAGTGGTTCGGGATGAGCAAAGATCCGGTTGGCCCAGGGGTAATGGTCCCCGTCGGGCAGTTTCAACAACTTGAGTGCGGTTGTACCGGTGATTCGGACGGTAGAACTCGGCGTACCCAAATGCCTTTGTAACAGCACGGTCCGCTGTAGGTGACTGACCGGCGCGTCTGCTCGGAACCAGTGACCGTAGGCGAGTTGGTGCATCTCCGGATCTCGGTGTAATCGTTCCGTGCGATTAGACCACCGGGCCGTTTCCGCCACGAGCGGCCGAGGTCCGCGATACAAGGTGGTTACATCAGAGCGGTTTGAGGGAGTGGAATCGGGCATGACCAGAATCTACGGAGTGAGCCACGACGATAGGTGTTTTCCACAGGTTCCGACCGCCCGAGTGGGGCCTGAACGGACCGGACTCGACACGTCCAGCTCAACAGCCCCAACAACCAAGTCCCAAGGGCCAAGCCCCAGCTCAACAGCCCCAATGACCAAGTCTCAAGGGCCAATCCCCAGCTCCGCAGCCCCAACGACCAAACCCCGAGGGGCAAGCCTCAGCTCCCCAGCTCCAATGACCAAGCAACGATATTCATCCGTGAGTGCTGCTGACATCTCCGGAAAAGTTGCGCAGCGCGCGGAGGACACGAACATCTGAGGTCGAAGATCACGAAGATACCCGCGGTTTTACGACGATCCTCTGCCATGGGTGTATCGGCCCCAGAATCGCTACGAACCTCTTCCCCAGATGTTCACGGCTGCGGAACATCCCGCGAACTTGTGCCTCAAATGTCGCTCCCCGAGATGTCACTCTCTACACGTCGTTGCCCGCCGGGGCACCCCACCACCCACAACCCGACCACCCATTCAACGTAGGATGAACCGGTGACCGACCAGAGCCTTGACGGCCCGCTCCTGGGCCCCGCAGAAATTCGAGAACTGGCCGAGCGTGCGGGGATTCGCCCCACCAAGACGCTCGGTCAGAACTTCGTGATTGACCCCAATACCATTCGGCGGATCGTGGCTACGGCGCACCTCACCTCGGACGATCATGTCCTGGAGGTGGGGCCGGGACTGGGGTCGTTGACGCTGGGTCTGCTGGCGGCGTCGTCGGCGGTGACGGCGGTGGAAATCGACCCGCCGCTCGCGGCCCAGCTCCCGGAAACGGTCGAGCGTTTCTATCCCGAGGCCGCCTCGCTCCTCAACGTTGTGCTCGACGACGCCGCCCGCGTCACCGACCTGCCCGGCGAGACCCCGCCCACGGCGCTCGTGGCCAACCTGCCGTACAACGTGGCCGTGCCGGTCCTGCTGCACATCTTGGAAATGTTCCCCACCGTGCGCCACGGACTGGTCATGGTGCAGGACGAGGTCGCGGATCGACTGGCCGCTGGACCGGGATCGCGGGTTTACGGAGTGCCTTCGGTGAAAGCGAATTGGTACGCGGCGGTGTCCAAGGCCGGTGTGATCGGTAAGAACGTGTTCTGGCCGGCGCCCAAGATCGCGTCGGGGCTGGTGCGCTTCGAACGACGTGACCCGCCGGCGGACGAGTCGCTGCGCAAGGAAGTGTTCGCCGTGATCGATGCCGCTTTCGCGCAGCGGCGCAAAACTCTGCGTGCGGCGCTGAGCGGCTGGGCCGGATCCGGTGCGAGGGCGGAAGAGATCCTGCGTAACGCCGGAATCGACCCGAGTGAGCGCGGCGAGAAACTGGACGTCAAGGCTTTCGCACGCATCGCCCAGGCCGCGGCGACGATCGCACAGGCACAGGCACAGGCACAGGCACAAACACAGGCAGCGCCGCAACCGGATCACGAACGGAAAGCTCCCGCCACGCCTGAGTCGCAGCCCGAACCGACCACGGAGAACCCCGTATGAGCCCCGCCGGACTGCGGGCATCGGCATCGGCCCCCGCGAAAACGAACTTGGCGCTCCACGTTGGCGACCCCACACCGGACGGGTACCACCCGCTGGAAACCCTGTTCATCGCCGTGGACGTGCGCGAAACCGTGACGGCCTCCGTCAACACGCACGTGGCCCGGCGGGGGAGCGGCGTGATGGTCACGGTGTCCCCGGCACCCGGCAGTGAGTACGCGGAGATGATCCAGTCCGGTACGGCGCGGCTTTCTGACATCCCGCTGGACGATTCGAACCTTGCGGTGCGTGCCGCGCTCGCGGTGAGTGAGGCCCATGGCGACAATCCGGGCATCGAGTTACGCATCGACAAGGCGGTACCCGTGGCCGGCGGCATGGGCGGCGGTTCCGCTGATGCCGCGGCGGCACTCGTGGCCGTGGATGCATTGCTCGCCAAGCACCTCGATCAGCCGCGGCTCGGGCGTCATAGGCTCATGAACATCGGGTCGACTCTCGGCGCAGATGTTCCTTTCATGATCCTGGGCGGCCTGGCCGAGGGCCGAGGCAAGGGCGATGACCTCCGCACCGTCGAGACCGATGATCAGCTGCATCTGGTGTTCGTTCCCCAGGATCAAGGGCTGGCCACTCCGGCGGTGTTCCGGCAGTGGGACCACGCGCACCGCGTTCATACGGCGCACAGATCACAACGCGCACCGGACCCGCTGAACCCCGCTCTCGTACGTGCTGCCGCCATCGGCGATGCTCCAGGTGTGGCCACTTGGGTCCGCAACGATCTTCAATCGCCCGCCCTGGAGTTGCTGCCGGAGTTGGCTACACTGCTCAACCACGGCGTGGACCTCGGTGCCCTTGCGGGTTGGGTCTCCGGCTCGGGCCCCACGGTGTGTTTCCTCGCGGAATCTGCGGAGGCCGCGGAGAACCTGGTCAATGGCCTACGCCGCGAGCATCGCCACGCTTTTTCGACCACCGGGCCCGTGGTGGGTGCCCAACTGATCCCCGAGTGGGGCACAATCTAGAACAATGCGCCCGCGGACGCGGACCTTGATGTGAGGAGACAGCATGCCTATTCGTCCCCACCAGGTTCAAGCCGTGCCCAAGCCACTGGTCGAAGGTTTGGAGAAACTTCGCCAGGACCTCGACATTCCCGAGGACTTTTCGCCCGAGGTTCACGACGCCGCTCTGCACGCCGCGCGACATCCTCGCCTTCCCCGACTGGATCGGACCGATCTGGACTTCGTGACGGTTGACCCCGAGGGGTCCCGGGATCTGGACCAGGCGGTGTTCATCGAGGCGACGGAGCCGGGCTTCACCGTCTGGTACGCCATTGCGGATGTTGCCGCGTTCGTGAGCCCAGGGGATCCCATTGACCTGGAAGCCCATGCCCGCGGGCAGACCTTGTACGGACCTCATCAGCGCACGCCCCTGCATCCGCCGGAGCTTTCGGAGGATGCCGCGAGTCTGCTGGAGAACGAGACTCGTCCCGCGGTGCTGTGGCGGCTCACCTTGGATGCGACAGGACATCAGACGGCGCGCACCGTGCAGCGAGCCTTGATCCGCAGTCGCGCACAGCTCACCTATCGCGAGGTGCAGGACGCCCTGGATCATGGCACCGCCTCCGAATCCCTGCAACTCCTCAAGACCGTGGGTCAACTCCGCGAGCATATCGAACACGAGCGCGGCGGCGTGAGCCTGCAGATCCCAGAGCAGGAGGTGGAAACCTCCAACGGAGAATGGCACATCGTGCACCGCTCCGCTTTGCCGGTCGAGGGCTGGAACGCGCAGATCTCGCTGCTCACGGGCATGGCCGCCGCGGAGATCATGCTCGAAGCCGCCGTCGGCTTGCTCCGCACGTTGCCGCCCGCCGACGCCGCGTCCTTGCGCAAGTTGCGCGAGACCGCCAAGGCCCTGCGGATTGAGTGGCCGCCCGAAATGGACTACCCCGAGTTCGTCCGCACACTGGACCCGGAACGCCCCGATCACGCGGCCATGCTGTACTCGTGCACGCTGTTGTTCCGCGGCGCAGGATATCTGGCCTTCAACGGTCAGACACCGGAGAACTCCCAACACGCGGCTCTGGCCACCCATTATGCGCACGTGACCGCTCCGCTGCGTCGGCTGGTTGATCGTTACGCAAGTGAGGTGTGCCTGGCGCTGTGCGCCGGAGAACTGGTTCCCGAATGGGTCACGGATGCTTTGCCGCAATTGCCCAAGGAGATGGAGTCGTCCAACCGCAAGGCATCCGCGTATGAGCGCGGCATCGTGAACATGGTGGAGACGCTCATGCTCTCCCCGCACGTGGGTCAGGAGTTCACGGGGACCGTTGTCGAGGTCGACGAAACCGGCGAGAAGGGCCGGTTCATCATCAGGAATCCGGCGGTGGAGGCCAGCATCAAGGGCACGGATTTGCCGCTGGGGCAGGAGATTCGTGTGCGGCTGGTCGAGGCGGACACGGCAAACGCCCAATCGCGATTCGAGCTCGTGGAAGCCATTGATGGTGCGGCGTCGTACAGCGCGGCTTCATCCGCCGCAGCTAGTGTCGGAAGCACATCCACAACTGAAAGGTAGGCGTCAATGTCCGTCGTCAAGATCAATGCCATCGAGGTTCCCGAAGGTGCCGGCCCCGAGATCGAAAAGCGCTTTGCTGCCCGCAAGCACTCCGTGGATTCCGAGCCGGGCTTCGAAGGTTTCCAGCTGTTGCGCCCGGTCGCGGGGGAGAACCGGTACTTCGTAGTGACCACGTGGGCCACCGAGGAAGACTTCGTGGCGTGGCGCGACGGCAACGCCCGCCAGGCTCACGCGGGTGAAGCCAAGAAGCCCGTGGCCACCGGAGCCAGCCTGCTCGAGTTCGAGGTCGTCGAGCTCTAACGGCCCTTCAAATGATTCCACCGCCCGTTGACCCACATACCGGTCAGCGGGCGGTATTGAATCGGCCGCGGTAATAGCTGGGCGCCAGGCCGTAGCGCAGGGTGAACGACCGTCGTAGGTTCTCATCGCTGCCGAACCCGGCGAGTCGAGCGGTTTCCGTCACCGTGTGCCCAGCGTCCAACAGCGCCTTGGCCGAGTCCAGCCGCACGTGTTCAATGAATTTCGACGGCGTGAGGTTCAGTTCCGCCCTGAACAGCCGGGTCAGGTGGCGCTCACTGACATTGACCAACGCAGCCAGCGACCCCACGGAGTGCTCGGCACCCGGGTCCGATGTCACGGCGTCGACGGCTCTCTGTAACCCCGGGGTGGCCGGGCTCGGCCAACGTAAGGCGGCCGAGAATTGCGATTGTCCTCCCGCACGCTGCATGTAGACCACCAGCCCGCGGGAGACATTTCGCGCCAGTGCCTCACCGTGGTCGGCGTTCACCAGGGCCAGCGCCAGATCGATGCCGGAGGATACCCCGGCGCTCGTGAACACCGGGCCGTCCTGGGTGTAAAGGGCATCCGGAAGCACATTGATCTCCGGATGCTCGCGCGACAACCGATCCGTGTGCAGCCAATGAGTGGTGGCGCGCCTACCGTCGAGCAGACCGGCTTTGGCCAGTAGAAACGCACCAGTACACACGCTCGCCACACGATGGGACCGGTCGGCCAACTCGCGTGCCGTGGCGATCAGATTTTCGGGAATCGGTTCGTCCACCAGGCATTCGCCGCCGGCCACCACCAGCGTGTCGATCGGGCCGCTTTTCAAGGCCGACGACGCCGCCTCGGTCACCAACGGCGTGCCCACCGTGGTCAGCACGTTGCCACCACTCGGTGAAACGTAGCTCAGGGAGTACTGCGCGCCGTGCAGATTCGCGTCCGAGAAGACCTCTGCGGGGCCGGTGACATCCAGCATTTTCACGCCGGGGAATGTCAGGAAGACAACGTTGTGGGAGTGGGCCATGGGACCAGTATGTCCGAATTTCAGGGATTGCTGGCGTCATGTCCATGGCTTCACGGAGCAATAGTCACCAGACTGATCAGTGAACCAATCGAAAAGGAGCAACACACATGACTGACACCATTGCAGGCATTTCCGTTCCCGATACCAAGCTGACCCGCGAGGTCACCGAGTACATCCGTGATACCGAGAACGATCTGCTCTACCACCACTCTCGTCGAGTTTTCTTCTTCGGTGCCTTCCAGGGCCAGGTGCGCAATCTGTCCGTGGATCACGAGCTGCTCTACGCGGGCGCCATGTTCCACGACATGGGGCTGACCCAGGGTTACATGGATTCCAAGCTCCGTTTCGAGGTGGATGGTGCCAACGCGGTCAAGGAGTTCCTGCTGGACCACGGCACCTCCGCTCAGCGTGCGCATGATGCTTGGCTGGCCATCGCCCTGCACACCACCCCGGGCGTTCCCGAATTCTTGTCCCCGGAGATCGCACTGGTCAGTGCGGGCGTGGAAACCGATGTGCTCGGTATGCACCTGGACGACCTCTCCGACGAACAGCGCAACGCCGTGGTGGAAGCCCACCCCCGTCCGGACTTCAAGAATCGGATCCTCAACGCCTTCAACGACGGCAACGTGCACCGCCCGCACTCCACGTTCGGCAACATGAACGCGGATGTCCTGGAGCACTTCAACCCGGACTTCAAGCGCGACAACTTCGTGGAGATCATCAAGAGCAACGACTGGAGCGAGTAATCCCGCGAGGGCATCGCCATTGATGCGATCTAGTTGAGGCCGTCCACTTCCATGAGGAAGTGGACGGCCTCTGCCATGAATCGGTCGTGCTGCTCCACCTGCGCCCAGTGCCCGCAGTTCGGAACCATGACGAGTCGAGCATCAGGCATCGCGGCTGTCGCTCGGCGAGATCCCTCCGGATCGACCAGCGGATCTTCCGCACCGTGGAAGAAGAGGGCCGGGGCATCGATCTCGGCCACACGATCCGAGAGGTCGTTGAGCATCCGATCTCGACCAATCGTGGCCTGGTTGTAGCGGGTGTACCCCAGGGTGCCCCGGGGTTCTCGGGCCAACCGAACGAACTCCTCGACCACCGGCTCCGGCAGGGTAGCCGGATCTTTGACCATGGAGTTCAAGCTGGCCCGCACGAATCGGTTGGCGAAACGGCCCAGGGGGAGGAGCATCGCGTCCGGTAGCCGCGATGCGTACCAGGCCGCTCGCTGCGCCCACGGGGACTTCAAAGCCGGAGTCAAACCACCCGGCGCAACCAGGATCATCCCGGCAACCAGTGGAGCGTGTGACAGCGCCAGGTTGAGAGCGGCGTCCCCGCCCATGGACACCCCGCACACGATTGCGGAATCGATGCCCAGAACCCTCAGCACCTCCGCCAGCAGATCTGCCATATCGGCGGGACTGCCCACCGGGTCCACGAACATGCTGCGTCCGAACCCCGGCAGATCCACTGCCCACGCCTGACGGTCGGTGCTTAGCGGTTCGAATAACCGGTACCAGGAGATGGCCGAGCAATCGGTTCCACCGCCATGGATCAGGAGAAGCGGCAATCTGCCGGAGACCGCCGGCCCCGCACGGAGCACCCCCAAGGAGCCCACGGAGGTTTCGACGTACCGTTCCTGGGTCGCTGCCGGGGTCAACATGCCCTCACCATATCCGGCCGACGAGCGTTGGCCCGAGGCTTACTCCAGCGCCTCGCCCAACTCCAGCCACCGCATCTCCAGCTCGTCCATCTGCTCTTGCAGCTCGGACTTCTTGGCGGACAGCTTGCCCAGCCCCTCGAAATCGGAGGGATCCGCTGCGGCCATGGTCTCGTCCAGGGCCTCGGCTTCCTTGTTGAGTTTCTGCAGCTTGCGTTCGACGGCGCCCAGTTCCTTCTGCGCGGCGCGCGCTTCGGAGCCGGAGAGTTTGGGCTCCAAAGCTGAGCCCGCGGCGGCGTCGGCACCGGAACCCGAAGAAGAAGCCGCCATCGGATTGGAGGCACCGGCCGAGCCAGCGGCCGACCCCGAATCGGAGGAGGCCGAGAGCTTCAGGTATTCCTCGACCCCGCCGGGCAGGTGGCGGAATTGGCCGTTGATCACCGCGTACTGCTGATCGGTCACGCGCTCCAGTAGGTACCGGTCGTGGGAGACCACCAGGAGCGTGCCGGGCCAGGTGTCCAGGAGGTCTTCCATGGCGGCGAGCATGTCCGTGTCCAGGTCGTTGGAGGGCTCGTCGAGGATCAGCACGTTGGGCTCGTCCAGCAGGATCATCAGCAACTGCAGGCGGCGTTTCTGCCCACCGGACAGATCCTTGACCGGGGTCTTGAGCTGCGCGGACGTGAATCCGAGTCGCTCGAGAAGCTGGGTGGGGCTCATCTCCTTACCCTCGGTCACGTAGCTGGTCTTCTTGCTGGCGACCACGTCCGAGACGCGGTCGTTGGCGACGTCGTCGAGTTCCGCCAGCTGCTGCGTGAGCGTGGAGATCTTCACGGTCTTGCCGCGCTTGACCCGCCCGGTGGTGGGGGAGACCGCGCCCGTGACCAGGCCCAACAGCGTGGACTTGCCCGCGCCATTGACACCCAGGATGCCTGTGCGCTCGCCAGGGGCGATCAGCCACGTGACGTCCTTGAGCACGTTGGTGGTGCCGTTGGCGCCCTCGAAGGACACCGAGACGTCCTCGATGTCCACCACGTCCTTGCCCAGCCGGGACACGGCCATGCGCGAGAGCGAGACCGAATCGCGGGGCGGGGGAACATCGGAAATCAATTGGTTGGCGGCGTCGATGCGGAACTTGGGCTTGGAGGTGCGAGCGGGTGCGCCGCGGCGCAACCACGCGAGTTCCTTGCGCATGAGGTTCTGCCGCTTCTGCTCGACCACGGCGTTCTGCCGGTCGCGCTCCACGCGCTGCAGTACGTAGGCTGCGTAGCCACCTTCGAATGGCTCGACCATGCGGTCGTGGACCTCCCATGTGTCCGTGCACACGGCGTCCAGGAACCAGCGGTCGTGAGTGACGACCACCAGTGCGCCCGAGTTCTTGGACCAACGGTTGTTCAAGTGCTTGGCCAGCCACGTGATGCCGTCCACGTCCAGGTGGTTGGTGGGCTCGTCCAGGAAGATGACGTCCCAATCCTGGGCCAGCAGGCTGGCCAGGGCCACGCGGCGCCGTTGCCCGCCGGAGAGCTCGCTGACGTCCGTGTCCCAATCCACGTCCGAGACCAGGCCGGAAATCACGTCACGCACCTTGGCATTCGAGGCCCAGACATGGTCGGGAACATCGCCGACGACGGCGTGCCCCACCGTCTGATTCGGGTCCAGCGTGTCCGCCTGGTCCAGCATGCCCACGGTGGTTCCCGAGCGTACGGTGACCCGCCCGCCGTCGGGATCGATGCGGCCGGCGAGCAGGCGCATCAGCGTTGACTTGCCGTCGCCATTGCGCCCGACAATGCCAATCCGGTCACCCTGATCGATGCCTATGGAGACCGCGTCGAAAACGGTCTTGGTCGGATACTCGAGGTGCAGATTCTCTCCGCCAATCAGATGTGCCACGCAGGCCAGGATACAAGCGTCAGGGTCATCCGGGAGAAGTGCCAGATTGGCGTGGGAGACTTGACCCATGCAAGAGACTTACGTGACCGCCCCCGTGGCCGGGACGGTTTTGGATATTCCCCAGGACTTGGCGAGCGCCGTCGAACATGTTCGCGAGCACCCGGGGCCCGTGGAAATCACGCTGGGCGCGGACCGTCCAGTGGGTCTCCACATGGGAAGTATGGTGCGTCGACAGGCAGGCGATCAGTTGCGCAAGGCCGGCGCCGATCCGCTGATCCTGCGCGCACCGGTGTCCGTGGACGAGGACATGCCTGACGAGGGCGTGATCGCCGAGGCCGACGCCGCTCTGGTCCTGGCCCACGGCGTGGGCGCCCAGGCGCTCGTGCTCGCGTTGGGCGGCGTCACCCACCGCGGTCGACAGCGGCAACGGCTGTACTCCATGGTGGCCGCGCTCGCAGAAGCGGCTTCGGCTCAGGACGTGCGACTGCTCATGCAGAACCACACCACCGTGGACGAAGTGGTCATGCTCCTGGTACTCCTGGACCGAGAATTCGATCAGGACACCCTGGACGTTACCGAACCCGAGGTCACCTCACTCGCTTGGGACATGTCCCGCTCTCGAGGAGCAGGCCAGTCCGACGCAGATGCGTGGGGATTCGTGCAGCGTGCAGCCAAACGCGCTCCCGTGCTCGTGCGCGGACTGGAGCCGGGGGAGACCCGCCACCTCGCCCAGGCGTTACCGGGTTTCGAGGAGGCCATGGCCAACGGCCGCGTGGTCACGGTGGAACACTGCTCGGGATCGCACTGACCGAAGTTCGGGAAATGTTATGGTAATTTTCCGTGCATCCCGTGTGGTGCACGGTTGTGTTGTCACGGCAGTGACGACCTTTCCGCCATGGTGTAATTGGCAGCACACCGGCCTTTGGAGCCGTGAGTCTAGGTTCGAGTCCTAGTGGCGGAACGTACGAACCACCCAGGTGCAGATGGGTTCCACCACCTGACGAGCAACCACGAGGAGTTAGCTCAGTGAGCATCGTCGATACCGCGGCCGATCAGAGCGCCGCGACCGGCGGGTCCAACCCCGCAGCAATCATCGTCCTGGCCGCAGGCAAGGGCACCCGCATGAAGTCCAAGACCCCCAAGATCTTGCATGAGATCGGGGGTCGTTCCATGGTGGGGCACGCCCTCAAAGTCGCGCGGGAACTGAACCCGGAGCAGCTCGTGGCGGTCATTCGTCACCAGCGGGACCTCGTGGAAGCGCACATCAATGAGCTGGATTCCGGTGTGTTGATTGCCGACCAGTCGGACGTTCCCGGCACCGGCAGTGCAGTGGATGCGGGTCTGGAAGTTCTGGACCGTGAAGCTCCGGTGTCCGGCACCGTGGTCGTGACGTACGGCGACGTTCCGCTACTCACCGCACAGACCCTGCAGGACTTCGTGACCTACCACCGCGACCACGGCAACGCCGTGACGGTGCTGACCGCGGATCACCCCGCTCCGGGCAAGTACGGCCGCATCCTGCGGGACGAGAACGGCCAGCTCGCGGAGATCAAGGAATTCAAGGACGCCACCGAGGAAGAGCGCGCGGTCGTGGAGGTCAACTCCGGCATCTTCGCCTTCGACGCTGCCGTGTTGCGCGATTCCCTGGCCCAGGTGGACACCAACAACGCTCAGGCCGAGAAGTACCTCACGGATGTTCCCAAGCTCGCTCGGGCCGCGGGCCACCGCGTGGACGCCCTGAAGATGACGGACTACATGGAGCTCGAGGGTGCCAACGACCGAGAGCAGCTCTCGGAACTCGGCGCATACCTCAATAAGCGCACCCTCAAGATGCACATGGCCAACGGCGTGACGGTCGTTGATCCGGGTACCACGTGGATCGATGACACCGTGCAGATCGAGCAGGACGTCACCATCCTGCCCGGTACTCAACTGCACGGTGCCACGCGAATTGCCGAGGACGCCGTCGTCGGCCCGGACACCTCCCTCACCAACGTGACCGTGGGCAACGGCGCAACCGTGATCCGCACCCACGGCAGCGACGCCGAATTGGGTGCGGGCGCGTCCGTGGGTCCGTTCGCGTATCTGCGTCCGGGCACCGTGCTGGGCGCCAAGGGCAAGATCGGCACCTTCGTGGAGACCAAGAACTCGACCATTGGCGAAGGCTCCAAGATCCCGCACCTGTCCTACGTGGGCGACGCGACGATCGGCGAGCACTCGAACATCGGTGCGGCCTCCGTGTTCGTTAATTACGACGGCGTCAACAAGCACCGCACCGTGGTGGGCAACCACGTGCGCATGGGCTCGGACAACATGTACGTTGCGCCCGTGACCATTGGCGACGGCGCCTACTCCGGTGCCGGCACCACCGTCCGCAAGGACGTGCCCGCCGGCGCACTGGCCCTCACCGAGGGGAATCAAGTCATCGTGGAAGGATGGGTGCAGAAGCACCGTCCCGGAACCGATGCCGCTAAGGCTGCGGAAGCGTCCAACGGCTCCTAAAACTCTGACCGCGCATCCCAGGCCTGAACCGGGCACGAGACACGCGACCAGCGCTCCATCAAGCATTTCGAGGAAAGCGAGTTCACATGACCGGAATTACGAATGCGGGGTCGAACCGCATGGTTCTGCTCTCGGGTCGTGCACATCCGCAGCTGGCGCAGGACATCGCGCGCGAACTGGGCACCGAACTGGTCCCCACCGACGCGTACGACTTTGCCAACGGTGAGACCTACGTGCGATTCGGTGAGTCGGTGCGTGGCGCGGATGCGTTCCTCATCCAGTCCCACCCGGCACCCATCAACCAGTGGGTGATGGAACAGCTGATCATGATCGACTCGCTCAAGCGCGCATCGGCCAAGTCCATCACCGTGGTCAGCCCGTTCTACCCGTACGCCCGCCAGGACAAGAAACACCGCGGTCGTGAGCCCATTTCCGCTCGTCTGATTTCTGATCTGTACAAGACCGCCGGCGCTGACCGTCTGATGTCCGTGGACCTGCACACCGCGCAGATCCAGGGCTTCTTCGACGGCCCCGTGGATCACCTCATGGCCATCCCGCTGTTGAGCGACTACGTGCGTTCCGTGGTGGACGAGTCCAACGTGACCGTGGTGTCCCCGGACACCGGCCGTGTGCGCGTGGCCGAGCAGTGGGCCGAACGTCTGGGCGGTGCACCGCTGGCCTTCGTCCACAAGACGCGTGACATCAACGTTCCCAACCAGGCCGAGTCCAAGCAGGTCGTGGGCGACATCGAGGGCCGTACCTGCGTGCTTATCGACGACATGATCGACACCGGTGGAACCATCACCGGCGCTGTCCGCGTGCTGCGGGACAACGGCGCCAAGGATGTCATCATTGCCGCCACTCATGCGGTGTTCTCGGACCCCGCGGTGGAGCGCCTGGCCAACTGTGGTGCCATGAAGGTTGTCGTCACCGACACCCTGCCGGTTCCGAAGGAGCACCAGTTCGAGAACCTCGAGGTCATCTCGATCGCACCGTTGATCGCGCGTGCCATCCAGGAAGTCTTCGAGGACGGCTCGGTGACCAGCCTGTTCAACGGCCGGTCCTGACCCGCATGATCCGCGTCCGGTTCCCCTGAACCGTGACATGAAAAAGCCACCCGCCGGAATCCGGCGGGTGGCTTTTTCATGTCTGGCGGGTGGAACCCTTAGCGGGTGACCCACACGTGGTTGGTCGCGGAGGACCAGCGCACGGTGTAGCCCTTGGAGAAGCGCTGGTGCACTTGGTTGCCCACGCGGTACTCGTCGGTCACGGGGAACCCGTAGCCGCGCTCATGACCGCGCTTGCTCCAGAACTTACCGATGGCCCCATACTCCTTGATGGTGTTGGAACCGGTGGACGGTGTCCACATGACCTTGTGGGTGCGGCCGGAGGCCGTGGTGAAGCTCTGGTAGGCACCGCCGGAGATGGAGCGCTCTTCCGTGGACGGGAAGCCCAGTCCGCGCTCGCGACCGGTCTGCACGAACTTGTTGCCGATGCTCGAGGTGTTGCGCACCATGTGGGCACCGGTACGCGGGTGCCAGTACGCGGTGGCCTTCACGCCGTTGCGCACGAACTCCTGGTAGCGACCACCCGAAGCGGCAGCGCGCTCCGGGGTCACGGCCTGGCCCCACTTGGCGGCACCGCCGGTGGCGCGGTAAATGGAACCGATACCGCCGCTCACCGAGTAAGACTGGTTCACCGCATTGGTGCTCGGCGCGCGACCGCCCAGCGGCTTGTAGTTGCGAGAGCTGGCCATGGACTGCAACTGGGCCCAGGATCCGCGGTACTGGTTGGAGTCACCGGAGAAGGGGCCCGAGGCCGAGAACTGCCAAATGTCGTACGTGGACCAACCGTTGGGCATGGCCCCGGCACCGGTGGTGTTGTACGCGGCGATGTGCAGCGGGTGGGTGTTGAACTGCGCGGTGTTACCCGTGCAGGTGCGCCACCAGTCGGTGGTCGTGTAGATCGCGGGCAGGCGGCCGGTGCGCTGCTTGTAGCGGTCCGAGAAGGACTTGATCCACGAGTTCATCTGCGGCTGGGACATGTTGTAGCACGTGTTGCCCAAGCTCGAGTACGGGTTGTACTCGATGTCCAGCAGACCGGGCAGGGTCTTGCCGTCCGCGGACCAACCTCCGCCGTTGTTCACGAAGTAGTCGGCCTGGGCCGCACCGGAGGACACGCTCGGCAGGGCGAAGTGGTACGCACCGCGGATCATGCCCACGTTGTAGGAGCCGCTGTACTGCGACGCGAACGAGGGGGACTTGTAACCGGTTCCCTCGGTGGCCTTCACGTACGCGAAGCGCGCGCCCTTGGAGTACTCGGCACTCCAGTTCACGGTGGGCTGCCAACCGGACACGTCCATTCCCATGATGCCCGCGGGGCGCCACGTGTTGGCCTGGATCATCAGGGACATCGAACCAGCCGGGCCCACTGTCTGGGTGCTGGACGGATCGGATTCCGGGCTCTCCCGGGTTTCCGGGGTCACGGCACCGACCGACGCCGACGCCGCCGGGGCGGTTTTCGTGTCGAGTTCCTTTTCGACCTGCTCGAGTTCCGCTTCGGACTCGGGGGACAGGTTGGTGGTTTCATCCATTGACTTCATGCGCTGACCCATGGTGGCGCCGGGGTTCTTATCCCCGGTCTTGGGCGGTGCGCTCGGAAGCTTGGGATCTTTGACCACGGTGTCGAGTTCTTCGGTTTCCACGGACACCACGTTGCCGCGGTCGGGATCGAGGTTCTCAGTGGGGGTTTCGGCAGCAATGGCCGGAGCGAATGTGGTGAATGCCAGAATAGCCGCGGTAACGGCAGCGGGCAGGGCTGTCTTTCGGGGGGAGATCACACGAATTGCCTAACTGGGGGATGGTGCGCGGGGGCGCTTGGGCATTGGGGGCATCAAGATTCTAAACAACTTTCAGGGAATTAATGGATTAATTTTCGAGAATCGATCACGAAAGCATTTCAAGGCTGCAAATTTTCGGTTTCGTACACGACCGGTTCGCCGGGACTTAACCGAGGTTGCCCTTCACCGCGCAAGGCAGTGAAGGGCCACGAGGAAGTGTCGACGGCACGGTGACGGTCCGTCGAGAAGACGGTCAGTAGGCGCCGTCGGAGGCGAAAACCGCCTTGAAGGTCCGTAACAAAATGATCATGTCCTGAACCGGGGACCAGTTCTCCACGTAGTACAGGTCCAACCGGACGGACTGTTCCCAATCCAGATCGGAGCGACCGGAGACCTGCCACAAGCCGGTGATACCAGGACGCACCCGGAGTCTGCGGTAGACGTGCTTCTCGTACCGGTCCACTTCGGAGGCCAGAGGAGGCCGGGGACCTACCAGGGACATGGAGCCGCCCAAAACGTTGAAGAACTGGGGGAGTTCGTCCAGGCTGTAGCGCCGCATCCACTTTCCGGGGCGGGTGACGCGCGGGTCGTCCTTCATCTTGAACAGCACACCACCCTGCGACTCGTTGGCCGCCAGCAGCGCGGCCTTTCGCTCCTCGGCATCCACATACATGGAACGGAACTTGAGCATCCTGAACCGGCTGCCGTCAATGCCCACTCGCTCCTGTGCGAAGAAGGCAGGACCGCCGTCGTGCATCTTGACGATCAGGCCGAGTACGAGCAACACGGGCGACAGAATGAGCAGCGCACAAGACGCCCCCACGATGTCGGTGCCGCGCTTGATCATCTTCTTGGACCGAGTGAAACGCGGGGTGGCCACGTGGATGAGCGGTAGCCCGGCCAGTTGTTGCGTGTGGATGCGGGGGCCTGCAATGTCGGTCAGGCCCGTGTTCATGACCAATCGGATGTGCTCATCAGCCAGCGCCCACCCCAGGTGGCGGATCTCGCGCGTACTCAGGGGTACCGATGCGGTCATGACCAGGGTCTCGATGCGGTTCTCGCAGCACGCCTGCACGATTCCGGCCACGCTGGGACGAACACCGTGTTCCAACGTATTGACCGGCATTTCGACGTGAGCCAGTTCTTCGGGAACGTCCCGTCGTGAGCGCGGCATGTACACGGCCACCGGTTTGAAACCGGCATCCGGGCGGCGCTGGAGCTCATCCACCATCTCCACGGCGCCGGGGAAACGGCCGATGATCATGGTGCGGGACATAGCCTGGCCCTTGAAGCGCCGTTGCATCAGGTTGTGCCGTGCCACGAAGCGGCCGCTGATCAACGTGAGAAGACCGAGCGGGAGGGCGATGAGGACGTAACCGCGCGCCGTCGGAATGTCGAAGGCGTAGGACACGATAGCGATCGCGCCGAAAAGGACCAGGGTGGAGGTGACCACTTGTTTGGTTTCTTCGACACCATTACCGATCAAACGGACTCCGCGCGTGCCGCGCAACTCCAACCAGGCCCACCAACCCAGTCCGAGAATGACACCGACCAACCAATACGGAACGGGAATTGATTCGAGCGGGAGGAACCCGTCGCCCAAGCCGAAACGGATCAATTGGCTCAACGCCAACGCCACTGCTAACGCCAGGGCATCGGATATCCGCAGAGTCTGCTGGTATTTCTCACGCCACAACGCTTGCGTGTGGCGCACTGTTGGCTCCTTGAACATGATCGTCGGTCCCTCCCCCTGAAAACGGTCGACGAGAGTGCATAAAAACTTGCACCGCGTCGGTACGGCTGTGATGAGTGAGGCGGCCGCACCGTGGAATCTCCCCCGAGATTCACGCTTCCCACGATAGCGTGATTCACCCGCGAACGGCCCCTGTCCAGGACATATGGGTACATAACGGGGGACGAGCCTGTGAGCGGTTCGGGAGATAAGGACCCGTGGTATTCTGGGAAAGTTGCCAAGGCGAGGGGGTGGCGTATTTTGCTGCCCCGTTATCGACGACGGCTGGTGGGATCGTGAACTCCCGTGACCTCACGGAACGGGAGCGCCATGCGGTACCGCACCACGTCGGTTTGCTGACCGGTTCAACGATTGGTGCGAGTGCCATTCGGCGGTCAGTGTGGTGACGAGCCGATAACCCACAATCTAAGGAGTCCCACCATGGTGGATATCATCAACATTCCCGGTACGCTGCGCACCGAGTTCGGCAAGGGCTACGCCCGCCGCGTGCGTCAGAACAACCAGATCCCCGCAGTGATCTACGGTCACGGTGCCGAGCCCCTGCACGTGGTCCTGCCCGGCCACGAAATGATGCTGGCTTCCCGTAACCCCAACGCTGTGCTCGAAATCAACGTTGACGGTGACGGCCACCTGGCCATGATCAAGGAAGTTCAGCGTCACGCTGTGCGTCCCGAGATCCTGCACATTGACCTGCTCACCGTGCGCCGCGGCGAGCGCGTGGAGGTCGAGATCCCGGTTCACGTCGAGGGTGAGGTCGCACCGACCGCCGTGCACAACGTGGAAGAGAACGTTCTGGTCATCGAGGCCGACGCGCTCAAGGTCCCCGAGTACGTCGTGGTCAACATCGACGCTCTCGAGCCGGGCGAGCACGTCTACGCCAAGGACATCACCCTGCCCAGTGGCGTGGCACTGATCTCGGACGAGGAACTGCTCGTCATCAACGTCTCCGAGCCGGTCCAGCAGGACCTGGGCGAGGAGCCGGAAGAAGGCGAAGAGGCTGCTGAGGGCGAGGAAGCCGCTGACGAAGAGGCCCCCGCCGAGGACGCAGAGTAAGTATTTCTTCACCCGCGCGGCCTTGCACGGGCGGCGCAGTGAAGTGATCGAACGCGGCGGCAGGTACCCACGGGTGCCTGCCGCCGTGTTTTCGTGAACGCGGGTTCCGTGTACGCGAGCCCCCGGAGGCATTGAGTGGGCGAGGGGTGGGCACCGGTGACGCGCGCGATAGGCGTCATATCCAGAGACAGCGTGACGGCGCTGTAACGACTTGAAGAACGAACCGAAGGAGGCCCTTCGTGGCTGATCGCACATTGGTGGTGGGGTTGGGAAATCCCGGCGACCGTTACGCGGGGACTCGACACAATGCGGGTGCCATGGTGCTGGCCGAACTGGCCGGCCGTGCCGGGGCCAAGCTGTCCGCCCATAGGACTCGCGCCGCGGTAGCGGAAACGCGGATGAGTCCCGGAGCGCCGAGGCTCGTCCTGGCTCAGCCCCTGACCTACATGAACACGTCCGGCGGACCGGTGTCCTCCTTGCTCAAGTACTACGACCTGGATCTGGACAACCTGGTGGTCGTGCACGACGAAATCGACCTGCCGTACGGTGCCGTCAAGCTCAAGCGCGGTGGGGGAGAAGGCGGCCATAACGGGCTGCGTGACATTACCAAGGCGCTGGGCACCAAGGACTACGTGCGGGTGCGGGTGGGCGTGGGCCGACCTCCCGGCCGAATGGACGCCGCTGACTACGTGCTCAAGCGTTTCTCCGGCGCGGAGTCAAAGGAACTGCCCCTGCTGATCAGCGATGCCGCCGACGCCGTGGAGATGCTGACCGAAAAGGGTCTGGTCGACACGCAGCAGCATTTCCATGCCAAATTGTCGTGACGCCAGGCTGGTCACGGCCCGCGTGCGGCGCTCGGAATCGGAGCCGCGTAACCCAACTGAGTTCGGGCGCTCAATCTGGCGTAACCACCATTAGTCACCGTCCACGCGCGGGGCTACGGTGGAGACGGCCGGTCCATTAGCCGATGAGCGACAGCTCGTGAGAAGGAGTCATGACCACTACCCCCCTGGACAATGAGCAAGTCCTGCAGCTGAAGCAGGATTTCCCGCTGCTCACCGAAACACAGGTGGCGGGTCATCCGCTGGTCTACCTCGACACCGGCGCGACCTCCCAGGTCCCGCTCCCGGTTGCCGACGCGGAACGGGATTTCACACTGCGCCACCGCGCCGCCGTTCACCGCGGTGCCCACACCCTGGCCGTGGAGGCCACGGACTTCTTCGAGGATGCTCGCGCCACGGTCTCGCGTTTCGTGGGCGCGGATCCATATTCCCTCGTGTGGACGTCCAACGCCACCGAGGGCCTCAATCTGCTGAGCTACGCGATGTCCAACGCGGCCGCGGGTTCCAACGGGTCGGAGAACGCGGAGCGTTTCCGGATGGGCCCGGGTGACGAGATCGTCACGACCCAGGCCGAGCACCACGCCAACTTGATCCCGTGGCAGGAACTCGCCGCACGGACCGGCGCAACCCTGCGCGTGGTCCCCGTGGACGAACGCGGTCTGATCACGCCGCAGGCGGTCGCGAACACACTCAGCGACCGCACCAAGCTCGTGGCCTTCACGCACGTCTCCAACGTGACCGGCGCGATCACGGACGTGCCCGCCGTCGTGGCCGAGGCCCAAAAAGTCGGCGCACTCACGGTGCTGGACGCGTGCCAGTCCGTGCCACACATGCCCATCGACTTCCCGGCCCTCGGCGTGGACTTCGCGGTGTTTTCCGCCCACAAGATGCTGGGCCCCACGGGCATCGGCGCGCTCTACGGACGCCGCGAGTTGCTCAACGCACTGCCCACGTTCCTCACCGGCGGCTCAATGATCACCAAGGTCACCACGGAGCACGCCCGCTACCTCGACTCGCCCGTCCGCTTCGAGGCGGGCACGCAGCGCATCAGCCAGGCCGTCGCGTGGGCCGAGGCCGTTCGTTATCTCGAGCAGATCGGCATGAACCGCATCGAAGCGTGGGAAGCCGAGCTCGGGGGTCGGTTGGCCCGCGGGATCACGGAGATCGACGGCGTTCGCCTCCTCGGTCCCGAACCGGGCGTTGAGCGCGTGGGCCTGGCCAGCATCGATGTTGCCGGGGTGCACGCACACGACGTGGGCCAGCTGCTGGACGTCGCCGGTATCGCCGTGCGCGTGGGCCACCACTGCGCGCAGCCGCTGCACCGCGAGTTGGGCCTCACGGCCAGCACGCGCGCGAGCACCTATTTGTACAACACCACCGACGACGTCGATCGCTTCCTTGACGAGCTCTCGCGCGTTCGCGGCTACTTCCGGGCGGAGGGCGCATGAGCGCAGAGTTGGACCAGCTGTACCAAACGATCATCCTCGAGCACTCCCACAAGCGCAGCGGCGAAACCGACCAGGACGTGTCCTCGGCCGGGGAACGCAGCGGTGTTTCCCACCAGTACAACCCCACGTGCGGCGACGAGATCACCGTGCGCGTGGCGGTGACGGAGGGGGAGAACCCGACCGTGGAGGCCGTGGAATGGAACGGCGAGGGCTGCTCGATCTCCATGGCGGCGGCGTCGGTGTTGTCGGACATGGCACCCGGGATGAGTCTGTCCGAGCTGGGGAAAATGATCGAGCACTTCCGCGAGATGCTCAGATCGCGCGGCCAGGTGGCTCCGGACGAGGAGATCCTGGGTGATGCGGCGGCCTTCGCGGGGGTGTCCAAATTCGTGGCGCGCGTGAAGTGCGCAATGCTCAGCTGGGTGGCCGTGGAGGACGCGGTGAACCAGGCGGCGTCGAAGGCTCGAGCGAACTAGCTTGACGGACGCGGGAATGCGCCAGCAGCCCGCGAGCCTGACATGACGAACGGCCGGCGAGAACTCTTGAGGTTCTCACCGGCCGTTTCGTTGTGCTGTCGAGGCCCGGTCGCGCGGGACCTAGTTGTCGTAGACGTCCGGGTCCACGCCGTGCGCACGGACCTTCTTGTACTTGGCGTTGCGGGCGAGCAGCAGGCTGCCACCGATGATCGCGGCGAGCATGGAGCCGAAGAGGATGCCGACCTTTGCATGATCGTTGTGGGGGCTGCCGATGCCGAAACTCAACTCGGCCACGAGCAGGGACACCGTGAAACCGATACCGGCCACGAACGACATGCCGAACAAATCGAACCAGGTGTAGTCCTTGTCCTTCTCTGCGGGGCTGAACCGGTCCATCAGCCAAGCCGCACCGAAGATGCCCACGGGCTTACCGATCAGCAGACCCGCGACGATGCCCAGAGCCACGGGATCCGCGGCAGCGGACTTGATGCCGTCGATACCACCCACGGCCACGCCGGCGGAGAAGAACGCGAAGATCGGGATGACCAGACCGTTAGAGAGAGGACGGAAGCGGTGCTCCAGGGCGGGGGCCAGTCCCATCTCGGGATCCTCGTGGCGGATCACGCGGGGCGTGGTCTTCATGACGGGAACCATGAAGCCCAGCAACACGCCGGCAATCGTTGCGTGCACGCCGGCCTCGTAGACGCACCACCACGTGGCCACGCCCAGGGGCAGCAGGATGACCCAGGCCGCCCAGTGCTTGGCCATGAACCAGTTGGCGTACTTGTGAGTGAGCACCCAGAAGATGATGAGCAGTACCGCCGCACAGCCCAGGAAGAGGCCGCGCACGGATTCCGTGTACACGAACGCGATGATGATGATCGCGATCAAATCGTCCACCACGGCCAGCGTCAACAAGAAGGTGCGCATGGCGGTGGGCAGGGCCGAACCCACGACCGCCAGGACGGACACGGCGAAGGCGATGTCCGTGGCCGTGGGGATGGCCCAGCCGTGCATGGCCGTTTCCTCCGCGCCGGCCGCAATATTAATGCCCAGATAAATCAACGCGGGCATGATCACGCCACCCACGGCGGCGACCACGGGCAGCATGGCCTTACGAATATTGCGCAGCTCGCCGTTGACGAATTCAGTTTTGAGCTCGAGGCCCGTGAGGAAGAAGAAGATGGCCAGCAGACCATCGGCGGCCCATTCGCCCACCGTGTGATCAAAACCGGGAACACCGATGCCCACGTGAGCGTCACGCACACCGAAATAGAAGTCACCCAGCGGTGAGTTGGCGATGACGAGCGCGGCCACCATCGCGATCAGCAACAGCAGGCCGCCCGTGGTGTCACGCCTCAGGAACGCCCCCGGATTGCCCGCGCGTGACGGATTGTTCACGGCCACATTCAACGCCAAACTCCATTCGATCTGCGGATATCTTGGGTCATCATATAGCCTCACCAACTAAAAACCGGGGGCCGCAGGAGCGACCCCCGGTTACTACCGAGTGCCTGACCGATCAGTGCTTGGCGATCCAGGACTCCGCGGCGCGAGCCTGCAGGGTCAGGGCCTTGCCGATGTAGGGCTCAGCGGCGGCGGCGATCTTCTTGCCGACCAGCGGGATGTTGGCGACCACGTCACCGGCCACGTCGATCACGGTCTCCTCGCCGGTGGGCTTCAGCGTCTGGGTGGCATTGGCGCCCACGGGCAGGCCATGAGCCTTGATCTCGGTGCGGGCATTACGGGAGCCATCGGCGGCCGGAGCGTCGTAGGTGTCCACCTGGTTGAGCTTGACGGCACCCTTGACGAACTTCTGGACGACATCGGGCAGCTTGTCCGCAGACATGGTCCGCACGGTGGTCACGGTGAACGCCGTGTTGGTGTCACCGGAAACCTCGAAGGATTCCAGCTGCGTACCCGCGCGGTCGCTCACGTGCCGGACGAAGGCCTCGTCGACAAAGGTCTTGAGCACGGTCTCCAGCGGAGCCTTGACGGTGGTGGAGGCGTTAACAGACATGGTTCTCCTTGAAATCGATGAACGCGGAACGCGTTGTGGCCAGCGCAACCAATCCTAGGCCCAAGGCCAAACCGGACACCTGAGAGAAGCTGGAGTTGGGCTGTCCGCTAAAGATCGGACAGTCAGTTTGCCCCCAGGGCACTGCCGATCACGTGCTCAAACCTAGACTGAAAAAGACCCGCGGCGGGGGAATGTCGAGGGTCATAAATACGGGTGGGGATCCCGTGACCTGCGTGTTTTCATCACGCTGACCAGGCACGCCGCTGACCCATAAGCGGTGCGCGTTTCATCAGGGGGATATAGATGACCGGTTCCAGTTCGCCTGCCACGGGCACGTTGATGCAGCCGACGCGCCGCGAGAACCCCGGTGCTCGGCATGGAACGCGCACCCTGCTGGCTCCGCATCGAGAAGCCCACGATCCGGAGCCGCCGCGCGGGCCCGTGGTGCTGCACGTGGTCGAGGCGTTCGGCGGGGGAGTGGCCGCGGCGGTACGCGATTACGCCCGGGCCACCCCGGAATGCGATCACCATCTGTTGTGCCACTTGCGACCGGAGGCCGTGAACCTCGAGGACGAGTGGGACACTGATTTCGCGTCCGTGCGTTTCCTTCCCGGCGGCCACCTGGCCAATTTGAAAGCCACCCGCTGGGCCATCAGCGAGATCCACCCGGACGTCATCCACTCCCACTCCAGCTACGCCGGTGTGTATGCGCGCCTGGCCGTGGGGCACCTACCGCGTAAACCGGTGGACACGCTGTCCCCGCTGCGCACACCCGGGGCCCCCACGACCCGCGCCGAGCGACACGGTGACCTGTTGCGCGAAGGCCAGCGGCGGCGTCGTCTCCGTGCCGAGAAATTGGCCGAGCGCGGCCCACTGCGGCGCAAGGTACAGAAGTACTTCGACCCCGCACTGGCCCACATCAAGCAGGTGTACACGCCGCACGCGTGGTCGTTCTCTCGCCTGGACCATTCGCGACTGACCCGCCTGGGCTTCTGGGCCCTCGAAGGTGCCCTGGCCGCACGTACGGACGTGCTGGCGGGCTGTTCCAAGGCGGAGAACAACGTGGCCCACTGGGGACCGGTGTCCCCGCGCACGGTCTACGTGCCCAACGTGGCCGAACCGGACTCGGTCCGCAAGCCCACCAAGGGTGCGGACGAACCGCTGGTCCTGGCCGGTGCCGGTCGCCTCACGGCCCAGAAGGACCCGGTGTTCTTCGCGGAGACGGTCCAGGCCATTCGCGATGCCGGATTCCGGGTGGCCCCCATCTGGGTCGGTGGCGGTGACGAGGACGTGGAGCAGTTGTTCCGCGACTACGGCATCAAGGTCACCGGCTGGATCTCCCACGAACAAGTACAGGAGCAGCTCAAGACCGCGGACGTTTATCTGCACACCGCGCGCTGGGAAGGGTTCCCCATCACGGTGCTCGAGGCCGCCGCGAACCACATCCCGGTGATCGTGCGCCGCATCCGAGTGTTCGACGATTCCGGCCTGCCGCTGGTCGTGGACACCCCCCAGGACGTGGCCGCGCGCTGGAACGAGATCGTGGATCCGGAGACCCGGGACCACCTGTGCGGCTGGTCCCAGCAGGCGTTGTGGGAGAACTGCCGCAAGATTCAACGAGACCGACTGTGCGAGATCTACGGGGTGCACGTACCCCTCCTGGAGAAGAAGGCGCTGGGCGCACCGTCGACACCATGACGACTGATGCACTACGGGCACGAGAACTACAGGGGAGAGTTATGCAACAAGGCAACTATGCGGGAATTCCGGGACAGGCGATGTGGACCCGTCGCGGAACCGACGCACTTCAAACGTGGATCCACACCCCCGTGGACGGGCAGGCACGAGGGCTCGTGCTACTCGCACCACCGGTGGGTCGCGAACACATTCAGGCTTATCGCTCCAACAGGCAATTGGCCATGCTCTTGGCCTCGGAGGGCTACTGCGTGGCCCGGGCGTGCTACCGCGGAGTGGGAGATTCGCACGCGCTGGAGCCGGATCAGAACGTGGTGGAAGCCTGGCGGCAGGACCTGCTCGATACCGCGGCCCACGCGCGTCAGGTGTGCGGGACGGAGGAGCTTCCCGTGTGGGCCATCGGTCACCGGATGGGAGCCACCCTGCTCGCCGGGATCGCCGAGCACTTCGATCACGTGATCGCGTGGGAACCCGTGGCGGGGTCCGTCTTCGTGAAGCAGTGGTCCCGACTGCGCAATGCGACCCTGCCCGATATCCCCGTGGGCGACCGCGTGGACCTCATGGGGCTGTGCCTGGGGAACGAGCAGGCCGCGCAACTCTCCAGTCTGCGCGACCCCCGCAAACTCGCGAACCTGCCGGAGCACGTGGCGATCTTCCGTGAGAAGGATCAACCGCGCGCCAAGGTCATGTACGGCGTGGAGTCCCTGGACACCCGCGTGCACTACGACATCCTGGATCAGCTGATCCGCATGCTTCCGCGCCCCGTACTCACCCCCGTGGGAGGCGACGGCCGCGGACCACTGCGCAATGAATTCACCGCTCCCACCGGGGTCGAGTGTGCCGAGGAGATCGTGCGGGTCGAGCCCAAGGACTACATGGGCGTACTCACGGGCCCGGTGCTCACCGACAAGCCTGGCCGCCCGATTGCCTCGTGGACGGATAAGCCCGTCACGTTCTACGCCCCGGGTGCCTCCGAACCGCGCGACGGTTCCGCACTGTGGTCCGAGACCGCGCGGGAACTCGCCGGACACGGGGTAGCGAGCCTGCGTGCCGATCGCGACGGCGCCGCGGATCGCGCCGAACTCTGGGCGGACCGCGATCCCAACCCGTACCGGCACGCCAATGCCCAGGCCATGCGCGAGCAGGCTCAGTGGCTGAACAACCACTTCAACTCGACCGTGGTGGCCACGGTGCTGTGCTCGGGCGCGTGGGACACGCTGTGCGCCGCCCGCGAGCCTGAGGGCATTCCGGTGGAGGGGATGATCCTGCTCAACCAGAACGAATGGCGCATGAAGCAAGAGTTCTTCGACGAGCTGCGTAAGACGTACGACGCCGACGCCCGACTGCACGCCGCCGCGCTCACCTCCCGGCAGGCCAAGGAGGAACTCGCCCGCCCGGCCACGCCGCGCAGGGACGCGGTGAAGGACAAGGTGGCCGGGGCGGCGTCGGCGGCACAGAGCGTCCTTGGTGCCGTCAAGGAAAAAGGCTCCTACGCGCTGCGCCACTACGCGCCCGAACCGGTCTGGAACCTGATTGCGCGGCACCCCGAGGCATCCATTGCCGACTACATCCTGGACCGCGCTAGTCGCAATGCCCGCGTGGTGCTGCTGGTCGGACCGCAGGACGAGCCCCGCTACCGCGAAACCCTGACCCCGCGAGCCGTGGCGCGGCTGACCGGGCGCGGCCGCGACATCCGCGAGGAGTACCTACCCAACGTGGACCATTCCATCCTGTCCCGCACCGCCCGCGACGTGGTGGTCACACGAGTCGTTGAACTGCTCTCGCAGTGGGAAGGGCGGTCGCCCGCGAATGGCTAAGCACTCACTCCTCACCGACAAGGCCACCGAAGCCGGCGAGTCCCGCCTGGGCGCCAACATTGCCTGGAACTACATCTCGGGGTTCACCAGCGTCTTCGGACTACTCCTGCTCTACCCGTTCGCAATCACGATCGTGGGGGCGGAAGCGTACGGTCTGTGGGTGTTGGCCTCCAGCGCGATTCAGCTGCTGACGATGTCCGATTTCGGCCTGGGAACGGGCATCGTCCGCACCCTGACCGACATCCCGGACAACGCTGAACATCGGCGGGATCGGCGCAGTTTCGTGGCGGTGGCGCTCGCAGTGTTCTCGGTCCTGTCGGTGGTGCTCACCGCCCTGTACTTCGTGGCTTTCCCGCTGTACCTGACCACGGTGGACGTCCCGGAACAGGACCGCAATGCCGTGCTACCGCTGGTGATTGCGGCGGGTGCCACGCTGTTCTTCTCCGTACTGGGGCGCGCGTGCAATTCGATTCTGTGGGCCCTGAACCGCCCAGACATCGAACGTAAGGCCGCCGTGGTCGCCATCCTGGGGCGAGCGGCGGGTTATGCACTGCTGATCCCGCTGGAGGGTGGGCTGATCGCGATCGTGATGGTGGAGTGTGTTTCGCTGTTGCTTCCGCCGCTCGTGTGTTTCTGGGCCGTGTACCAGCGGTTTGGGCTGCCCCGGATGATCCGCGGTGCGTGGCGACTGCAGGGCAAGCCGTTGTTGAAGATGTCTTCGGTGCTCTCCATCGGTTCGCTGTCACTTCTGGGTGTCTATCAGTTGCCGCTGTTCATCGTGGGCCCCACGCTGGGTCTGCAGGCGGCCACGGCGTTCGGCGCGCTCATGCGTGTGTTCCAGAGCGCCCGGTTGATCATCAGTTGGATCGTGATGCCGTTCGCGTACCCCATTAAAAAATCTGCGCTGGGGGAGGCCGGGGAGCACATCCGGGTGGCTTTCACCGTGTCCCTGCTGGTGGGACTGCTGATCAGCGTGCCGCTTGCGGCGCTTCCCAATGAGCTGCTGACGGTGTGGCTCGGCTCCGAATTCGCGTTCGCGGCTCCGGCTCTGGCTGTGGTGGTCGTGGGCGTGATGGCCGAGGCCATGGGCCAGGTACCCAACCTGATCATGACCCTGCGCGGGAACCCGTTGATCGCCTCGCTCATCAGTCTGGCTGTCCTGTTGCTGACCCTGCCGGCGGTGTGGTTCGCGTCCGGTACCGGAGACCTGGGCTACGTGATGCTGGCTGCTGTGGCTCCGCTGTTATTGCTCGTGCCCGTGCAGATCTACTTCAGCGAGCGCACCGAAACCAGCGGTTCGTGGGCCAAGCACGTGCTTGTATGGCTGGGCATGGTGTTGGTCGCCGCTGCTGCGGCCGTGGCTTTCGCGCTGCTCGCCCAGGTTCTTGGAGACGTTTTGAGCATCGGCGTGTGTGCGTTCGTCCTGGGCGTCGTGTTCCTGGGCGCGTTCAAGCGGATCCGACGCCGCGACGACGTTCTCAACGAGCGCGACGCCGCCCAAGCACCGGCCTGAGCACCCTCAGAGCAGCTGCACGTACAGCTGGCGGTAGGTATCGGCCGTGACCAGCGCGTCGAATTCCGTGGCTGCCCTGTCCCAGCTGGCCTGTCGCATGTGCTCGCGGCCCTCCGGCGACTGCTGCACGTACCAGGTCATGGCCTCAGCCAATGCCTCGGAATTCCGCACCGGAACCACGGCACGCTCATCCACGGTGAGGTCCTTGGCGTCCCCGGTGTCGGTGGTGATCACGGGGACCCCTTCACCGATGGCCTCGATGCCGGCCATGGGCAGTGCCTCGTGGTAGCTGGAGAACACCACGGCGTGGGCGGTACGGATCAGCTCGCGCACGTTGTCGACCGGTCCCAACAGAGACACGGCGTCGCGGATGCCCAGCCGGTCGAGTTCGCGGGTGAGCTCCCGGTTGTCGTTGTCCACCCCGTGCCCAGCGCACACCAGGGTGGCCCCGGGGACCCGTTCGCGCACCCTCGCGAACGCGCGGAACAGGTTGGGGTGGTCCTTGGGCTCTGCAAAGCGAGCCAGGTGCACGAAGACCGGGTCCCCTGACGGTTCCGGGGCGGGAGCACTGGCCGTGGCGCTGCCGTTGTGCACGATCCGCATCTGATTCACCGGGAACCGGTAGCCCAGCTTCGCGGCAAAGTCCTTGGCGGAGGCCGAACACGCCACCACGGCTTCGAATCGTCCGGAGAGTCCCGCCACCGTCCGCCAGACCACCTTGGCCACGGGGTTGGAGGAGACATCCAGACTCGAGTGCAGCGTGGACACCCTCGGGCGACCGTGTGGAGTGAGCTCATTGATCAGATCGGACTGGTGCAGGTGCGAGTGCACCACGTCGATCTTGTGCTTCTTCACCAAGCGGAGCACGTCGCGAACGCCTTTGGCCGGCACCACGGACTTGCGGGACATTCCCGAGTACGTGGTGCTCGTGGCCACCGACTCGAGTCGGGAGGACAGCGACGCCGGGGAGAGCAGGACCAGCAGGTGTGCCTCGTCCCCGGGGCGGGTCACACGCAGCAACTGCTCGATCAGCGTCTGGGCGCCGCCGGTGTCGGCGTCATTGACGATGTGCAGAATGCGCATGAGGCAACCTTTCGGTGGGATGGGTGTTCGAGCTTGATCGCGGGTCGGTCGAAGAAGGCGCCGGCGGATCCGGCCAGGAACGGGTCAGCTCCAGCCCCAGGCAGATACCCGCCATGCCCCAGATCCAGAAGGCGGAGTCGTAGCTGATGGTCAGGCCGGAGATCACGGCCCACACGATGAACGCGCACACACCGAGCCACAGCGGATTCCGCCCACCGGCGCGCAGGATCAGCACGGACATGATCAGCACCAGACCCAGCCCGAAGAAAATGCCACTCTCCAGGATGACCCGCCCCGTCACGCTGTAGATGTCCGGCAGCGGATTGTAGTGCTGCAGATCGCCCAGCGGCATGCGGTGGGTCAGGAAGATCTCATTGGTGTTGCCGCGGCCCACGCCCCACAGGAACACGGCGGGGTCCGCGAAGAAATACCGCACGGAGGCGGCGATCGACGAATAGCGATCGGACCAGGACCAATTGAAGGATTCACTGCGGTCCTGGAGCGTGCGCGCACCGATGGCCACGGCACCGGCGAGTCCCGCGGGCACCAGAATGATGCTGGCCCACGCGTTGCGGGCGGCGTACGGGGCAATCGCGGCGATCAGCACCACGCCCAGCACGACCACGGCGCTTCCGGAGCCTGAAATGGCCACGGCCCACAGCACCAGCGTCAGGGCGACGCCGTCCCGCAGGTTGATGGTGCGGTGGTAGTGGCGCACCAGGATCACAAGTGCCATGACCATGAGCGACAGTGAGCCCACCATGAACGAGGTCTCCGGGAACATCCCGAACGGTCGGCGCACGTACGTCAGGAACGTCTCGGTGAACTCGGAGACATTGGCGTAACCGGGCAAGTCGTAGAAGGACTCGAACGGCACGGTGTCGAGGATGTCGAAGAAAATGTACTTCTGCACCAGTGCGTACGCGGCGCTGAGCAGAATGGTCCAGCTCAACCACGCGATCGCCCGGTAGCGCAGGAACACGATGGCCGCCGCAGCACCCGCGAAGGGCAGGGTGAACACGACCCACGTCACGGACCCGGCGACCTGCCACGGTTCCGGGCTGATGAACATCCGCACAGCCGCGGCAAAGAACGGAGCGGTCGCCACGAGCAGCGCGGTCCACATGATGGGCATGTACTTGGCGCAGCGGGCAATCAACGCCACGGCCACCACACTGGTCAGGGGCAGGTTGGTGTTCGACCCCATGGGTAGCGCGGCGAACGGCAGAGCGGACAACACCAGCAGCGCTCGCGACAGGTTGCGGTCCAGACGCGTGCCGGTTTCGGGCAGGGCACCGCGCTTGGGCAGCCGCACGTGCTTGGGGGCCCAGATGGCCCACAGCGGCCGCTGCCTCACGCTCGCTCCGCGCTCATCACCGCGGCCACGGACGGCGCCCAGTCCTGGTGCTTCGAGGCCGACGCCGCCGCCGCGTGCGTTCCGTGCCCCGAACCCTCGCCCACCGGCTGACGCGAGCTGTCGCGTGAGCCAGACACGGCGGCGTCGAACGCCGTGCGCAGGGCTGCACCGAAAGCATCGGTGTCGTGCACGTCCGCGGCGGTGAAGTGCGGGTAGTCGCCGGCTTGGGCGCGCAAGGAGGCGAGGTCCGAGGACACCACGGACACCTCGGCTCCCACGGCCTTGGCGAGCACGCCGCTGTGCGCGTCGAAGTGGGTGTAGGGCAGCACAATGACCGCGGCGTTGAGGATGAACGCGTTGAAGTCTTCGCGGGACAGGAACTCGTCCGCGAAGTCCACGCAGCGGCCGGCCGCCGCGCGGCGCGCGAGCGAATAGGACAGTTCGGGACTCTCTGCGGCACCGCGCACGAGCAATGGGATGTCCGCGCGCACCGCGGCGTCCATGGCCAGCTCGATGCCCTTGTTGGCGCGCAACTCACCGATGCACAGCGCGTAGGGCGTGCTCGGAATCGCACTGGATGCTGGTGCATCGGCCAGTTCGAGACGTGAGGACACCGGCAGGTCCACCGCGGTCACCGGCTTGGCCGTGTAACCGCGCACGATCTCCCCCTGGTCCTGACCGTGGGTGATCACCTGATCGGATCGGCGGGCGCACGAGCGCTCGAGCCACAGCAGCACGCGTTCGCGCACGGACGGGTTCGTGAGGTCGAAGTGTGGTTGGGCGTTGTGCACGAAGACCGATACCGCTTGGTTCCGGGACGCGCACAGGACGCGCGGCAACGGGTACTTGGTGGAATCCAGGGCCAGCACGGCACGGCCGTCGGCCTGTTTGGCGACCGAGCGGACGGCGGCGTGCTCCCGCAGCAGATCCGCGACCTGAAGAACGGGCTTGACGAGTTTGCCGAGCTTGGACTCGGGGGACTGGGGGCGCCGCGGCGGCACCGTCTCCACGACCTGAATCGGATGATCCGATCCCCAGCCAAGGTACTCCCGGGCACCCGGGCGGGACACGAGCCACACCCGGTCGGCCTGTGGATCCTCCAGCAGCGCGAGCGCGAGGTCAGCGGCGTGCTCGAGCTGCCCTCCGTACTCGGTGGGGCACACCACCACGGCATCGCGCGGGGTGGTTCGTGTGGGTCGTGACGGATTGTCGTGCTCAGCGCTCATGAGAGCCTCCGGCTTGCAGTCGTCGTAAACGAGAGGACGGCTTATCACCGCGCACCAGGACGATCAGCAATCCGAGAACCAGACCCACGAAGAAACCCAGGGCGGTGTTGAGCACCAGGGAGGGCGCGGCGGGATTCTCCGGGGTCGCCGCGCGTTGCACCACGGTCAGATTGACTCCGGCTTGTTCGCCGCGCTGCGGTCCGGACTCCAGCGACTGGCCGACCTCCACCAGACTTTCGGCGGTGGCCTGCGCCAGGCGCGCGGTGTCCTCGGGTGCATCTCCCGTGGCGGTGATCGTGATCATCGCGGTGTTGGGCTGATTGGTCACGGTCACGGCGGATTCGGCCAGCGATTCCGGCGTGGCGTCCAGACCGAGTTCATCCACCACCGGTTGCAAGACCGAATTGGTCGTGGCCACCTGCGCGTACGAACCGGCACGGGCCATGGCGAACTGTTCACCCATCTGCAGGTCGGTGACCGACTGAGGGTTGGCCACGTTGACGAACACCTGCGCCTGGGACTCGTAGGACTTCGGCATGATCAGGGCAGAACCCGCGCCCGCGATGAGTCCCAGCACCGCGGTCAGAACAACGATCCACCACTGCTGTTTCAAGCAGCGCATGTACTGATTGAGATTCACTCATCTCCCCCTTGAATAAATGCAAACGCTCACGACCCGCGCGAAAGCGGTACGGACCGTTCCCCAAAGTGTTCGCATTCAAAACTGTAACGACACCCCCCAACATCTGGCGCGGCGGGATCGTTGATTTCACGGATTCGTGCCCTTATATGTGGACGAATCATCAGGGGCGCCGCGCGGTGGCCACTTCCTAGACTGGAGGCGAGACACGCAGGGGAGAGCGTGCTCGTCACTACAGGGGGAATCAACGTGAACGACAACAGGGAAACCGAACTCGAATACCCGCTCATCAGCGTGGTGATTGCGGTGTACAACGGCCAGGACCTGGTGGGTCAGGCCATCAGCAGCGTGCTGCGGCAGACCCATCCGAACATCGAGCTGTTCATCGTGGACGACGGGTCCACGGACCATACATCGCAAGTGCTCGAAGGCTTCGAGGCACTCAGCCGGCCCGGCCGCGAGGTCCGTGTTCTTCGTCAGGACAACGCGGGCTGCGGGGCCGCTCGCAATCAAGCGCTGACCATGGTGACCGGGGATTTCATCACGTTCCTCGACGCGGACGACACGTTGCTTCCGAACCACCTCAGCACGCTCTTGGAACGCTACGAGGAACTCGACACCAACGAGAGCGCGTCCCGAACCGTCGTCTATGCCAACGCCTTCCAATGCACCACGGGCGGGATCAACTCCGGGCGTCTGCAGTACCGCGAGAAGATGCCCGAAGCCGATCAACAGCGCTCGGTGATTCTGGAATACAACATCGGTAGCCTCTACGGATTGTTCCCGCGCTGCTTTTTCACCGAGGTGGGAACTTTCGACCCGGAACAGGTCTTCGTGGAGGACTGGGAACTGTGGCTGCGCGCCATCTACTCCGGCTGGCGTTTCGACCGCGTGGACGAGGTCACGAACATTATTTCGTGGACCGGGGGCTCCATGCAGTCCCAGCGCGATCGCATGGCCGCGGGTGAGGAGCTGGCCCTGCAGAAAACCCTGCGGCGTTTCGACGGAAAATTCAGCACCGAAGAACGTGCCAAACTGCTGCGGCGACTCAACTACGGGTCTCCGCTCGCGGCGGCGTCGGAAGCGGAACAGGCACTGCGTGACGGCCGCGGGGACGACGCCAAGGAGCATCTCAAGCGCGCTGCCGAGATGATGCCCACGCAGCGTCGCGTGCGGGTCAAGTCGGCCATCGCCCATTTACCGGGCGGCACGCGCTGGTTGGTCAACCGGCAACGATCCGTGGACCGCAGCGTGGGGTACAACGAGCAGATGCGCCGCTGAGTCGGCACACGAGTCACGCGAGGTAATGCACGCGGCTAACGCACGCGTGGCCTGCGGGATTGGGAGCTCGCACCGATAGCATCGACTGCGACCCGCCCCGGATGCTCGGGGTTCAGCCTCGATTCCCGGGAGAGTTCATGCACGCCCACGTCGACCTCGGTTCCGTCACGGTCGCCCTCCTGGGGCCTCGACGACTGACGACGACGCTGCGCGACACCTACCAGCGCGCCGCCGCCGGGGTCGTGGAATTCGACCGCCCGGAGGACGTGTCATCGCGATCACTGAGTGGGGTGGGCTACGCGGTCATCGCTGTTCCCGAGACCACGGATTCCGCCGACGCCCTCGATGGCGCTGATGTCTGGCGCGGCGCGCTCGCCACCGCTGGTGCCGCTTTGCCGGTGAGCGTGGAACGAGTTGCCGAACGAACCCGCGGCAGCATCACCCTGGTGGGAGGCGGCCCCGGTGATCCGGGACTGATCACCGCCGCGGGTCTCCACGCGCTCGCGCACGCGGACGTGATTTACGCCGATCGCCTGGCCCCGGCCGTCACCGACGAACTGGCTCCCGGGGTGCGGGTGGTTCCGGTGGGTAAGCGCCCCGGACACCACCCCGTACCCCAGTCCGAGATCCAGACCCAGATGATCGAAGCTGCTCTGGCGGGGGAGACCGTGGTCCGGTTCAAGGGTGGCGACCCCTTCGTGTTCGGGCGCGGGGGCGAAGAACTGCTGGCCTGTCGTGAGGCGGGTGTTGACGTCCATGTGATCCCCGGGATCACCTCCGCCGTGGCCGTTCCCGAGAACGCCGGCATCCCGGTGACCTTCCGTGAACTGAGCCGGTCCTTCACCGTGGTCTCCGGACACGACCCCCTGGACGAGAACGAGCTGGAGCACCTCGCAGGGCTGTCCCGCTCCGGGGCGACCATCGTGCTGCTCATGGGCATGGCCACCCTGCCACAGACCGTCAGCGGGCTGGCCCGTCACGGACTGGCCGGGGAGACACCCTTGGCCGTTCTGGAGAAGGGCTTCAGCCCCGAGGAACGCAGCACCTATACGACCCTCGCCACTGCCGTGGTGGATGCCGCCGCCGCGGGCTGCGCCTCTCCCGCCGTCACCGTGATCGGCCCCGTGGTGCACGCGCTCGCCGACGGCGCTCGGCCGGGCTCGGGCGTGCCGGCGTCGGAGATGCCTACTTCAGACGCCCCTGTTTCAGCTGCGTCGAACGGGGACACACCGGACGCGGGCACACCGGACCCGGGACGGGAAGCGCGGTCATGATGGCCCGTGATGAACCGGCCGCGCAGGCCAATGGTGCTGTCCAAAGAACCGCGCACGCGCGGCCCGTTCTGCTGGCTTGCGCTCACGGCACCGGGAACTCCGAGGGTCAGGCCGCCGTGGCGCAACTCGTCGAGGAGGTCCGCGCGGAACTCGAATCGGTCCGCGTGATCGACACCTGGGTCGACGTCCAGGAACCGAGTCTGACGGACCGCACCCGCGAACTGGCGAGCGAGCCCGCCGTGATCGTTCCGCTGCTGCTTTCGGCCGGGTACCACGTGTACGTGGACATGGCTCGGGCCATCAAGGGGAATCCGGAACATCGAGTGGCTGCGGCCCTCGGACCCGATCCGCGCCTGTCCGTCATCATGGCCCGACGTCTGACCGAGGCCTTGCGAGAACAAGGTGCAGCGCCGATCACCGAGAACGACACCGTGCTCATGGCCGCCGCTGGATCCTCCGAACCTGACGCCGTGCGGGATTGTCGAGTCACCGCTGATCACCTCGCGCATGAGCTCGGTGTGCCGGTTCAGGTGGCCTTCCTCTCGGCGGCAGAACCCACCGTCAGCGACGCGGTCGCGGAGGCCCGCGAATCAGCAGGCAACTTGGCAAGCAACCGGGCCAGTGGCCTAGAAAACGGCCAAGAGCGTGGATCAGAGAGTGGATCGGGGTCCTGCCAAGTGGGCGGCTCAGCGACTGGCCGAGTGAGCACAAGTGGCCGAGTCCTGGTGGCCACCTATCTCCTGGCACCGGGGTTCTTCCACAACAAGACCTTGAAAGCTGGCGCAGACATCACCGCTGCACCTCTACTCTTGCCGGATGCACCCACGCCGCCCGAACTCATCGAACTCGTGATCGAGCACTACGAACAGGCCGTTCACGGATAACCGGATCAAGGTTGTGTCGGCACCGGCTCATGCACAGGCACAGGCACAGGCACAGGCACGAGCGTCAGCTCAGTAGCCACCACGCCCTACAAGCCGTCTGCGGAGCCCTCCGCGCGGGCGTGATCGCACACCGCACGCACCATGGCACCCAGTCGGAACCGTTCGGGCACTACGGCCAGCACGTCGGCCTCTTCCAACGGCTGCACACACACGGGACCGATGGCCACCGCGGTGCAATGACCACCCCTCAATGCACTCACCAGCGATTCGTACGTGCCCGCGGCGCGGGCGGCGTCGAACAACGCGTCCGCGGCCGGTGCGGCGGTGAACGTCACGTAGTCCACGTCTCCCGAGGCAATCGAGCGGGTCAGGTCGGCCAGCCTGGAGCCTTCGTCTGCTGAGGCCCACTGATAGGGGGCCACGGTGAGCACCCGGAAACCGGCATCGGACAACCGCGTGAGCTGTTCCTCATCGGTGATGCCGTGTACCTGAACCGCCACGGTGCCGCGTGAATCACGAGCGATTAAAGCGTCCACGATCTCACTCGTGCGCCCCGACTGGCCCGTGTACTCGCACGGGATCTGCTTCGATTGCAGCTGCCCCTTGGCCTTGGCACCGCGCGCGTAGACCGCCGTTTCGCGCAGTAAGTGCACCAGGTCGTCACGCAGATCGGCGGTTTCGGCCACGGCCAGCCACCGTTTGAGCCCGTAGCCGGTGGTGATCACGACCGTCTCCGGACGCGAGGCGAGGATGTCGCGGGTGGCGGCCAGAACGGCGTCGTCCTGGTCGGCGGGGACCAGCTTGAGTGCCGGCGCGTGCAGCACCCGGGCGCCTTGCCGTTCGAAAGCGCCCGCCTGTTCATCGGCGCGCCGGTGCGCGGTGATGGCCACGGTGCGGCCGGTCAACGGTGCCTCTGCGTGAGCGTTCATGTCTCCAGCGTACGAGCTGAGCGTGTCTGCGGCGGCGAGTAGGCTTGGGCGCGTCCCCGACACTCTCAGGGGATTTTACCGTCCACACCAGGAGTAGCCCGCACATGTCCCTGACCGGTTTGCACACCGCGCTCACCGAGGACCGCACGTTCGCCAACATCTTTGCGCAGGCGTCCCGCCCGCCGGCCGAACGGTCGAGTGAGACGATCATCAGCGCTCCGGACGGCCTGCGCGCACCCATCCTGGCCCAGATCGTGGCGGGTCTCCACGACGACGCCGCTGGGTCACCTTCCGGTCCCGCCCCCGTGACCTTCGTGGTCACCGCGACCGGCCGTGAGGCCGAGGACCTCGAGGCGGCACTTGCCTCCTATCTGCCGGCAGAGCAGATCATGAACTTCCCGTCGTGGGAAACGCTGCCCCATGAACGGCTGTCCCCGCGTTCGGACACCGTGGGCCAGCGGCTCAGTGTGTTGCGTAAGCTGGCGCACCCGGGATCCGACGAGGCACCGCTGCGCGTGATCGTTGCGCCCGTGCGTTCCGTCCTGCAGCCGGTCGTGGCCGGGCTCGGTGACATGCAGCCCGTGACCCTGGTGGCCGGTGAGGAATACGCCTTCGATCAACTCATCAAGGACCTGGCCAACGCTGCCTATTCGCGCGTGGACATGGTCACCAAGCGCGGTGAGTTCGCGGTGCGCGGTGGCATCATCGACGTCTTCCCGCCCACCGAGGATCACCCGGTGCGCCTGGAATTCTTCGGTGACGAACTGGACGAAATGCGCTGGTTCGCCGTGGCCGATCAGCGCACGGTGACCGGGGTGGATCACCCCACCAGGATCGTGGCCTCGCCGTGCCGCGAACTGCTGATCACGCCCACGGTGATGTCCCGCGCGGCCAAGCTCAAGGATCAGCTGCCCGGTGGCCGGGAGATCCTCGAACGCATTGCCGGTGGTCAGTACGTGGAGGGTATGGAATCACTTGCTCCGCTGCTCGCGGACGACATGGTCCCTGTGCTGTCCTTGGTGCCCGAGGGATCCATGACCGTGGTGATCGAACCCGAGAAGGTGCGCGCCCGCGCCCACGACCTGGTGGCAACCAATCAGGAATTCCTCATGGCCGCGTGGGAATCGGCCTCCGGCGGCAGTGATGCTCCGTTGGATCTCAACACCGCAGTCGAGTCCGAGGACGGGCAGGAACGCAGCCTGGCCGCCGGATCGTTCCACGAGATCGCGGAGACCCGGCAACTCGCCCTGGACCGATCCGTGGGCTGGTGGTCGATCACCGGACTCAACGTGAACGCCGTGAGCGTGGGTGACATCGACGCAGATTCCACCGAGGAAGAAGTTCGCCTGGCGGACACGGACGCGGACACCCTCAACGTCGCGGCACGGGAACCCGCGCGATTCTCCGGCGACGTGGACGCCATGTTGCAGTTCATGGCGGGTCGCATGGCCGAGGGTTGGCGGGTCGTGCTCGTCACCGACGGACCCGGTCCGCTCGACCGACTGAGCGAGTTGCTGCACGGTGCCCAGATTCCTGCCGCCCATTTCGAATCCATCGACGAGGCGCCCGAGTCGGGGTTGGTGGAACTCACCACGGCGCGTGCCGGTCGAGGGTTCGTTTTCGAGGGGCCGCGGATCGCGCTGCTGACCGAGGCCGATGTTCTGGGTCGTTCCACGGCGTACACCACCCGGGACATGCGCAAACTGCCGCAGCGGCGCAAGCGTAACCAGGTGGACCCACTCACCCTGCAGAAGGGTGATTATGTGGTGCACGAACAGCACGGTATCGGTCAATTCATTGAACTCGTGCAGCGCCCGATCGCCGGTGCGATAATCACCCCTGGTCAGCCCAAGCCCATGCGCGAATACCTCGTGCTCGAATACGCGCCGTCCAAGCGCAACGGTCCCCGGGACCGCTTGTTCGTGCCCACCGACCAGCTCGATCAGGTGAGCACGTACGTGGGCGGGGAAGCGCCGTCGTTGTCCAAGATGGGCGGCTCGGACTGGAACAAGACCAAGCGCAGCGCCAAGAGGGCCGTCAAGGAGATCGCCAACGAGCTGATCCGGTTGTACTCGGCTCGCATGGCGTCCAAGGGGCATCCCTTCGGGCCGGACACCCCGTGGCAGCGCGAGCTGGAACAAGCGTTCCCGTACATCGAAACCCCGGACCAGCTGACCACGATCGACGAGGTCAAGGCGGACATGGAACGCCCCATCCCCATGGACCGCCTGATCTCCGGCGACGTGGGCTACGGCAAGACCGAGGTGGCCGTGCGTGCCGCGTTCAAAGCCGTGCAGGACGGCAAACAGGTAGCGGTTCTGGTACCCACCACGCTGCTTGCCCAGCAGCACACCGAGACGTTCGCCGAGCGGTTCTCCGGATTCCCGGTACGCCTGGCAACGCTGTCCCGGTTCCAGACCGCCAAGGAATCCAAGGCCACGCTGGAAGGCTTGCGATCCGGCGCGGTGGACGTGGTGATCGGTACCCACCGGCTGCTCAGCAAGGAAATGCAGTTCAAGAACCTGGGCCTGGTCATCATCGACGAGGAACAGCGCTTTGGCGTGGAGCACAAGGAGAAGCTCAAGGCCATGCGCACCGACGTGGACGTGCTGGCGATGTCCGCAACGCCCATTCCGCGCACCCTGGAGATGTCCATGACGGGCATCCGCGAGACGTCCACGCTGGCCACCCCGCCCGAGGAACGCCACCCCGTGCTCACCTACGTGGGCCCCTACACCCAGAAGCAGGTGTCCGCGGCCATCCGGCGTGAGCTGATGCGCGAGGGCCAGGTGTTCTTCATTCACAACCGGGTCTCGTCGATCGACGCCCAGGCCAAGGCACTCGCGGAACTCGTACCTGAGGCGCGGATCGCGGTGGCACACGGGCAGATGACCGAGTCCCGGTTGGAGCAGATCATCGTGGACTTCTGGGAGAAGAAGTTCGACGTGCTGGTGTGCACGACCATCGTGGAAACCGGTCTGGACATCGCCAACGCCAACACCCTGATCGTGGACGGCGCGGACCGTTACGGCCTGTCCCAGCTGCATCAGCTGCGCGGCCGTGTGGGGCGTGGCCGCGAACGCGCCTACGCGTACTTCCTGTATCCGGCGGAGAAGCCCCTGAGCGAAACTGCCCTGGAGCGGCTCAAGGCCGTCGCGGCGCACAACGAACTCGGTTCGGGTATGCAGTTGGCCATGAAGGACCTCGAGATCCGTGGTGCGGGCAACCTGCTGGGTGGCGAGCAATCCGGTCACATCGCAGGTGTCGGTTTCGACATGTACCTGCGTCTCGTGGGCGAGGCCGTGGCCGAGTACCGCGGTGATCAGGACCAGGCGCCGTCGGAAATGAAGATCGAACTGCCCGTCAACGCGCACCTGCCGCACGACTACGTACCGGGGGAGCGGTTGCGCCTGGAGGCATACCGCAACATTGCCAATGCCGCCACGGAAGAGGCCGTGGTGGAAGCCGGCGAGGAGCTTCAGGACCGTTACGGACCACTGCCCACCCCGGTCAAGAATTTGTTGGACGTGGCGCGACTGCGCATCTTGGCGCGCGCTTCGGGACTGACGGATGTGGCCACGCAGGGCAACATGATCAGGTTCGCGCCGGCTGACCTGCCGGAGTCGCGAGAGATGCGGCTCAAGCGCATGTACCAGGGTGCGCAGATCAAGGCGATCCCGGGAACCGATCGGCGCATGGTGCTCATTCCCAAACCCAAGACGGACCGGATCGGCGGCAAAGACCTCGTGGACGAAGCGATCCTGGCTTGGGCACGCGAAGTGCTTGACGCGATCTTCCCGGTGACCACGACGCAGCCTCCCAGCGATCAGGACTGAGCTGACGCCCGTGCCGTGTGCTGCACGTCAGACATGCTGTGCGGTGCATGCGCGGAGGTGGCCACCTGCGGGCGCGCGTTGCTGACGTAGTTGTACACCAGCGCGCCCAAGGCCACCAGGATCACCAGAGTCAGCAAGGTCGTGACTATTGTGGCCGCTCGCGAACCGTTCGAATCATGGTTAGATCTGTGTCGCTGGATCGTGTTCTCGCTCAACTGAATGTGCCCCATCATCTGTTCTCCCCCGGGTGCTCCCCTTACCGTCCCGGACCTTCACTATGCTCCGGCAACAGGGGTGGGGGCCAGAGGGAATCGCGAATTTGGGGATAAATCCGCGCAAGTGTGGACAGCTTGAACACGGGTTTGTCCACCATTCGGCGGTTCATTGGGTGAACAGTCTCTAAATTCTTCTCTCGCTTGCTACCGTAGAAGAAGCACTCTGCTCGGTGGGGGCCGTGCAGTGTTGGTCTTGAGGGGGAATTATGGCGGCTGAGCGCACCACCACATCACTTTCCGAAACGATTTCGGAGCACGACCGCCACGGGCACAGTGGTTTAGGACTGTCCGCTGCGGAATTACGGGGCTTACCCCAAGACAGCGTGGTGGGATATGCGGCCGGTGCATTTGACCTGTTCCACGTGGGGCACCTTAACATTCTTCGCCAAGCCAAGCGACACTGTGATTACCTGATTGCCGGAGTCGTCAGTGACGAAATGTTGGAGCTGACCAAGGGCCGTGCCCCGGTGGTACCCGCGGCCGAACGCGCCGAGATCGTCTCCCACGTGAAGTTCGTGGACGAGGTCCACATCGAATCCGTCGAGGACAAGCTCGATACCTGGGCCCATGTGCGGTTCGACCTGTTCTTCAAGGGCGACGACTGGAAGGGCACACCGCGCGGTCGTGACCTGGAGGAACGTTTCTCGGAAGTGGGGGTGGAGCTCGTGTACTTCCCGTATACCGTGCATACCTCCTCGACACGGCTGCGCACGGCACTCGATCTGTTGAGCACCCCGCAGGCCAGCAAGGCACCTCAGACACTCAAGGATGGTAGCCAGGTCAGCTCCTGACGTGCCCCTAGGATTGAGGACCATGGGCAAATTACTCGTCACCGGGGGCGCCGGTTTCATCGGATCCAATTTCGTTCGTCACATCCTCGAGAACACAGAACATTCGGCGACGGTATTGGACAAACTCACATACGCGGGAAATCGGGCGAACCTAGACGGTCTTGATCCTCAGCGCTGCGAATTGGTCGCGGGAGATATTACGGACGCTGAGCTCGTGGATTCTTTGGTCCGCGATTCTGACGCGGTGGTGCATTTCGCCGCGGAATCGCACAATGACAATTCTTTGCGCGATCCGTGGCCTTTTGTTCATACCAATCTGATCGGCACGTACACGCTGGTTGAGGCGGTGCGCCACCATGGAACCCGGTTCCACCATGTATCCACGGACGAGGTGTTCGGGGACCTCGAGCTGGATGACCCGGCCAAGTTCACGGAGGAAACTCCCTACAACCCGTCCAGCCCATATTCCTCGACCAAGGCGGGATCGGACCTGTTGGTCCGTGCGTGGGTGCGCTCCTTCGGCGTTGCGGGAACGCTGTCAAATTGCTCCAACAACTACGGTCCGTACCAGCACGTTGAGAAGTTCATTCCGCGTCAGATCACCAACGTGCTCAGCGGCAGCAAACCCAAGCTCTACGGTGCGGGCCACAACGTGCGGGACTGGATCCACGCGGACGATCACTCCGCCGCCGTGCTGCGCGTCCTGGAAGCCGGCGAGATCGGCCGCACCTATCTGATCGGCGCTGATGGCGAGGCGGACAATCTCACGGTGCTGCGAACCATCCTGCGGCTCATGGGCCGGCCGGAGGACGAGTTCGACCATGTCACCGACCGCGCCGGTCACGACCTGCGCTACGCCATCGACGGCGAACGCACTCGCCAGGAGCTGGGCTGGGAGCCGCAGTTCACGGACTTCGAATCCGGCCTGCGGAACACCATCGAGTGGTACACCGAGCACCGCGATTGGTGGGAACCCGTCAAGGAAGCCACCGAGGCCAAGTACCGGGAGGCCGGTCAGTGAGCGCTACGCAGGTCCAGGTCCACACCACGGCGATCGACGGTCTGCTGATCGTCGACCTCCCGCGCCCAGGTGACAATCGCGGTTGGTTCAAGGAGAACTGGCAACGCGCCAAAGCGGTCGAGGCGGGGCTTCCGGACTTCGTTCCCGTGCAGAACAACATCTCCTTCAACGGCACCCGTGGCACTACGCGCGGCATCCACGCCGAGCCGTGGGACAAATACGTCTCCGTGGCCACCGGGTCCATTTTCGGCGCGTGGGTGGACCTGCGCCGCGGTCCCGGCTTCGGCACCGTGGTCACGCACGAGATCACGCCCTCCACCGCCGTGTTCGTGCCACGAGGGGTGGGCAACGCGTTCCAGACCCTCGAGGACGCCACCGCCTACACCTACCTGGTGACCGACCACTGGTCCGCTGACGCGCAGTCGGCCTACAGTTTTGTGAACCTCACGGATCCCCAGTTGGCCATCAATTGGCCCATTGCGCTGGACCAGGCGGAACTGTCCGAGAAAGACCGCAACCACCCGCTGCTCGCAGCCGTTGAGCCATTGCCGCCCGCGCCGGTTCTGGTGATCGGTGCCGGTGGCCAGCTTGGTTCCGCGCTCACACGAGAGCTGATGAAGCGGGACTTGCCTTACACCGCCTACACTCGCTCCGACCTGGACCTCGCCAACCCCGACGGCTGGCCAGAAGACGTCCGCACGGGCGAGGGGCTGCGCCGCTATCGCGCCGTTATCAACGCCGCTGCGCATACCGCGGTCGACGCCGCCGAGACTCCCGAGGGCCGCATTGACGCCTGGGCCGCCAACGCCACGGGCGTTCGTGCCCTGTCCGGAGCGTGTCAGCGCGGGGGAGTGCCCTTGGCACACGTGTCCACGGACTACGTGTTCGACGGTCAGTTGCCGCTCGGGCAGTTCTATACGCCCGACGCCGCTCCGGCACCCGTCTCCGTGTACGGCCAGTCCAAGGCTGCGGGCGAGTGCGCGGTGACCGCGTGGCCCAAGCACTACCTGGTGCGAACCAGCTGGGTGATCGGCTCCGGACACAACTTTGTGGCAACCATGGCCAGGCTCGCGGAGAACGGCGTGGACCCTTCTGTGGTCTCGGATCAGCACGGCCGCCTGACATCCGCGGCCGATCTAGCCGCGGGACTGCTGCACCTGGTCGACAGCGGAGCTCCGTACGGCACGTACCACCTGACCGGTTCGGGCGAGCCGACCACGTGGGCGGAGATCGCCCGCTGGACGTTCGAGGAACTGGGCCACGATCCGCAGCGGGTGACCCCGGTGACCACCGAGGAGTACACGGCGGGCAAGACCGGCATCGCTCCGCGACCGACCAACAGCTGCCTGGACATCTCCAGCCTCGACGTCGTGGGCTTCACGCCCCGGGACAGTGCGGCGGTGGTGCGCGAGGCGCTCGAGCACCGAACCGAGGACTGAACCGAGGACCGAGCCGAGCGGCGTCGTGGACTGAACTGAGAACCAAGCCGAGCGGTGTCGCGGACCAAGCCGAGCGGTACCGAGGACCGATCTGAGCGGTGTCGCGGACTGAACCGAGCGGCGTCGTCGGCCCGTGGCATTCTGTGCGCCGTGGGAGCCTGGCCAGACGTTTACTGCACCGGTAGAGCCCCTGTGGGGTCCCGCGAAGGTCCTCACGCCCCTCAAGGTGATCCTTTCGGCTCTAACGGCCCCTTAGCCGCGCCGTCGTCTGCCTGGCGTCTACTCCACAGGCCTGCAGCCGCGATCACAACGAAAGAACCCCGCCACCGGAACTTCGGTGACGGGGTTCTTTGCGGTGAAACTTAGTGGTTGACCTGGGCCCCATTGGGCACGTTGGGGCGCTGGGCCATTTCGTGCGGGCCGGCGGGCAGGTCCAGCGTGAGCTCGGTGCCACCGGTGGAGTGTTTGGCCGTTGCACCGGAGGTGATGGTGGTGGGCACGAACAACGCGAGACCGTATGCGAGGATGCCCAGCAGGAAGATCCACCAGCTGTTGGGGTAGCTGGCGAACATCCAGAGGCTGGCCACAATGGTGATCATGCCGCCGAGAAGCAGGATCAAGCTCTTGATCGTCTCGCCCTCACCCGAGAAAGTGCGGGGCTTGATGGCGTGGCTTCCGCGTTCGGCCGAGCGACGAGTAGTCTCCTGCTCGTTGACGGAGGCTTCATCTCTTCTGACCATGAGTGCACCCTTTCAGACTGCAACCGCGAGGGGTAAATAAATTCTTTGTCCAGTCTAGACGGTTGACCGCCCCGTTGCTGACATTCCGCCAGTTACGGGGTGGGTGCGCCCACCGGAATTTTTGCCCCGGTGACCAAGACCGGCCCTTCACCGGATTCGGACGCCGCAATTTCCTGCGCGGTGGCCGGACGAATCTGGTCGCGCTCCAGAACATACATGCGTGCACCGTTGTCCTGGGTCTCGGGTTCGTTGACGAACGGGCGGAATCGTCGCAAGCGATCCGGGTCCTTGAGGGTCTCGGCCCACTCATCCCGGTACTCCTTGACGTGGGTTTCCATGGCACGGTCCAAATCTGCGCAGATCCCCAGGGAATCGTCCATGATCACGGAGCGCAGGTGGTCCATGCCGTCACCGTTGTATCGCTCGTCCAGGTCTTCCATCCAGCGGGCGGTGCGCTGCAGCTTGTCCGCAGTCCGGATGTAGTACAACAGGAAACGGTCGATGTAGGTGATCAGGGTTGTCTCGTCCAGACCCTGCGCGAACAGCCGACCGTGCACCGGGTTGGCGCCGCCGTTGCCGGCCAAGAACAGGTTCCACCCGTCGGTGGTGGCCACCACACCAACGTCCTTGGCCTGTGCCTCCGCGCACTCGCGAGCGCAACCGGAGACACCGAATTTAAACTTGTGGGGTGAGCGCAGACCCTTGTACCGGTTCTCCAGGTCGATGCCCATGGCCACCGAATCCTGCACACCGAACCGGCACCACGTGCTGCCAATGCAGGACTTCACGTTGCGCAGTGCCTTGCCGTACGCGGAACCGGACTCGAAGCCGGCGTCCACCAGCTGCTTCCAGATCAGGGGGAGCTGTTCCAAGCGGGCACCGAACAGCCCGATGCGCTGGGCCGCAGTGAGCTTGGTGTAGAGGTTGAACTCCTGGCCCACGCGGGCGATGACCGCCAGCTTTTCCGGTGTGATTTCGCCACCGGGGATTCGGGGGACCACCGAGTACGTACCGTCCTTCTGCATATTGGCCAGCGCCCGGTCGTTGGTGTCCTGCAGGGTGCCGCGGCCGGAATCCAGGGCGTAGTCGTGGCGGATCGAGTGCAGGATGGACGCCACGGTGGGCTTGCACACTGCACAGCCGTCTTCGCCCGTGCCGAAGCGCTCGAGTACGGCGGGAAAGTCGGCCAGGCCGGTGACCAGCACGGCCTCGAAGAGTTCTGCGCGGGACATCTCGAAGTGCTCGCACAGCGACTTGGACACGGTGAGGCCCAGCTTGCCGAGTTCCTGGCCCAGCGTCTTCTGCAGCATGGGTACGCACGAACCGCACTGGGTGCCGGCGTTGGTGCAGCCCTTGAGCGCGGGAACGTCGTGGTTACCATCGCGCACGGCCTCGCGCACGGTGCCGAACGAGACGGCATTGCAGGAACACAGGATGGCGTCGTCGGGCAGTTCGGTGTCCGGTGCCTCGGAACCGGCGGCGGAAAGGTAAGCGCCGGGTTCACCCGGAAGCGCGCGGCCCAGGAGGGGGCGCAGGGAATCGTAGGGAGCGGCGTCGCCAACGAACACGCCGCCCAACAGGACCGAGGCATCCGAGGACGTCACGATCTTCTGGTACAGGCCTCGCGCGGGATCCGCGTAGACGATTTCCAGGCAGCCCTCAGTGGTGCCACCGGTATCACCGAAGCTCGCGACGTCGATCCCCGAGAACTTGAGTTTGGTCGCGGTGTCGAAGGACTCGACCACCTTGGAGCCGCCGGTGAGCTGTTCGGCCACGACGTCCGCCATGGTGTTGGCCGGTGCCACGAGACCCCACGTGCGGCCCAGGATCGAGGCGACTTCGCCGATGGCCCATACGTGCGGCACGGAGGTGGCGCAGCGCTCGTCGACCACCACGCCGCCGCGGTCGGCCAGGTGGAATCCCGCGCGGCGGGCCAGACCCTCGCGGGGACGAATACCCACGGCGAGGATCACGAGGTCCGCAGGGATGTCATCGCCGTCCTTGACGGAGACCGAGACGACCTCGCCCCTGTCCGTGTTGACGCCGGAAATGAACGTGGAGCAGTGAACGTCGATGCCCACTTGGCCGATCAGTGCGTTGACCGCCTGACCGCCGCCCTGGTCCATTTCGGTGCTGAGCAGCCATTCGGCCACGTCCAGGATGGTGGCTTCCGCGCCCAGTTCCTTGAGGCCGGCCGCTGCTTCCAGGCCCAGCAGACCGCCGCCCACCACGACGCCGCGCGGGGCACGTCCCAGCTTCTCCTGCAGTCGGTCGATGTCCGCCACGATGCCCTTGACGTCATCCACGGTGCGGAACTTGTGGGTCTTCTGACCGCCCGGAATGTTCAGGGACGCCGCATTGGAACCGGTTGCCAGGATCAACTCGTCATACGGGTAGCGCTGACCGCTCACCGAAATGATGCACTGCTCATCCAGATCGATGTCCGCCGCACGTTCACCCACGTGCAGCTCCACGCCCGGGTGCTCCCAGATCTCGCCATTGGCCAGAGTCAGGTCCGTGGAAGTGTCGCCGAAGAGCTTCTCCAGACCCACGCGGTCGTACGGCACGTACTTTTCCTCCGAGAGCACGGTGACCGTGTCATCACCCAGGCCGCGGGACACTAGGCTCGTCACGAAACGGTGCGCTGCCGGTCCACCGCCGACCACCACGATCCTGCGCGCATCGGGGGCGGTTGCCGTCGGTTCGGGAGCGTTGCCGGTGCTGGTTTCGACGGTGACGGGCGGGGTGGTCTGACCCATGCTGACGACCTCTCGGTGTAGGAGTCCCCGGGATCGGTGACGTTGGCCGGTAACCCCGGGGTCGTACAGTGTTTGCGCAGGTGCCGAATATGTTGCTCGGCAAATGCTGCTTTAATTGAAACACGGTTGACCGTCGCACGCAGGCGATGTTGCAGTGAGCATCTTGTCGATTGCGTCACGGTCAGCCGGGTCCACGAACGAACCCCGCACCCAGCACGGAAGGTACAGAAACCATGGCCACTGCCACTTGGCACCGCGTGTGCTCACTGTCGGATTTGGAGCAGGACTGGGCCGAGGCCGCCCTGATCGATGGTCAGCAGATCGCGCTGGTGCGCACCGTGCGCGACGAGGTGTTCGCTTTCGCCCATGAGGACCCCAACTCCGGCGCCCTGGTCATGGCCCGCGGCATCGTGGGCCGCACCGGCGAGCACGATTCCATCACCTCGCCGCTCTACAAGGAAACCTACGATTTGCGCACCGGCGAGTGCCTCACGGGCCAGGACTTCACCCTCCCGGTGTACCCGGTCCAGATCGCCGACGACGGCGCCGTGAACATTCAGGTCTGACGGGCGCCTCTTCTACGCACGCCGCCCGCGCGGCCTCCTTCTGGGGAGGCTGCGCGGGCGGTTTTCCAGTACGACGACGCTCGAGGTGACCTTGGCCTCGTGGCCGGGGGAGCGGCGTCGTCGACGAGCGTGATGCCCTAGAGCTTGGCGACGATGTCCGCGAGCAGGCGGGAGATGCGAGGACCGGCGGCGGCGCCGGCCTCGATAACTTCTTCGTGGGAGAGCGCGGTCTCACTGATACCGGCGGCGAGGTTGGTCACCAGCGACATGCCGAAGACCTCCATGCCGGCGTGACGCGCGGCGATGGCTTCGAGGGCCGTGGACATGCCCACCAGATCGGCACCGAGGACCTTGGCCATTTGCACCTCGGCCGGAGTCTCGTAGTGCGGGCCGGGGAACTGGGCGTAGACGCCCTCGTCCAGACTCGGATCGACCTCATGCGCGATCTCGCGGAGGCGAGACGAGTAGAGGTCGGTGAGGTCCACGAACGTTGCACCCTCGAGCGGGGACGTGGCCGTGAGGTTGATATGGTCGCTGATCAGCACCGGGGTGCCGGGCTGCCACGCGGGGTTCAGACCGCCGCAACCGTTGGTCAGGATCATGATTTCGGCACCTGCGGCGGCTGCGGTGCGCACACCGTGGGCGACGGCGCGCACGCCCTTGCCTTCGTAGTAGTGTGTTCGCGCACCAATCACCAGGGCGTGGTGACCGTTGGCGAGCTTGATCGAGCGCAGGGTACCCACGTGGCCTTCCAGCGCGGGGCGTGAGAATCCGGGGATCTCGGTTGCGGGGATCTCGTGCTCGGTCTCACCGATGAGCTCGGCGGCCTCACCCCACCCGGAACCCAGGGTCAGGGCGATGCGGTGGTTCTCCACCCCGGTGCGCTCGCGGATGGCGTCAGCGGCACGGCGGGCAATGTCAAAGGGATCGGCGGTAGCCGTTGCATTCTCAGTCACGCGCCCCACTCTAGAACAGGGGCGGGCAAGAGTGCGCGTGCACCCCGGAGCCGGACCGCCCCGCGTGCGCCCAGTGCGCCGGGAACATGTGGGGCAGAGATCCGCGGGGAACGTGGCGGTGGTGAACATCTCCGGCAGAGGTCCGCGGGTTCGAGGTGCCCGTGAACATTTACGGCAGAGATTAGCGGGCAGTGTGGCGGTATCGAACATCTGGGGTAGAGATGCGCGAGTTCGAGGTGTCCGTGAACATCTGAGGCAGAGATCGGCGGGTCAGGAAGGACCGCGAACATCTGGGGTCGAGATGTGCTGCTCATACCCTCGTTTTCTTACGGACCTCTGCCTGAAATGTTCATGGTGCGGATCTCTGCCTCAGATCTCGGGTGGCGGAGAGCCGCGGGGTCCAAGGGGTGCGTGGGTGTAAGGAGCTGGAAAGGTGCGGAGTGCACGGGTGTAGGGAGCCCGCGGGGTACAGGGTCGTGCGGCGCGAGAACCCGGGGTACGGGGTCGCGTGGCACAAGAACCCGGGGTACAGGGTCGTGTGGCGCAAGAACCGCGGGGTACGGGGTCGCGCGGTGCAAGAGTCGCGCGGTACGGGGGAGCGGCAGCGCGTGGGCAGGCACGGGTAGCCACGGTGACGTGCTTGAAACGACACCGCACCGAACCTTCACGGAACCGAGGTCCCGGTCACGGTTACTCCCCGTTCAATTACTGCAACAATGGGGGACGTGAGTGTGCAGACTGAATTTGCGAATCCGAAACTCGTAGTCATTGGTGGCGGCCCCGGCGGTTATGAAGCGGCCCTGGTTGCTTCGTCCCTGGGTGCAGAGGTCACCGTGATCGAACAACAGGGCATGGGTGGCTCAGCGGTGCTGACCGACGTGGTCCCGTCCAAAACCCTGATTGCTTCCGCGGACACCATGAATCGCTTTGCGGAGGCCAAGGATCTGGGCGTCCACATCGTGGGTGGCTCTGGGGACGGTGATGAGATCAATCAACTGTCGGTGGATCTGGAAAAGGTCAATACCCGCCTGTTGCGCCTGGCGGCGACGCAGTCCCGTGACATCAAGCGCGGCCTGGAACGCCAGGGTGTGCACCTGGTCAAGGGCCACGGTCGGTTGACCAGCTCGAACACCGTGCACGTGGAGACCGATGAAGGGCTCGAATACGACCTGGAAGCCCAGTTCGTGCTGCTGGCCGTGGGTGCTTACCCTCGCGAGTTGGACACCGCCAAGCCTGATGGTGAGCGGATCTTCAATTGGAAACAGGTCTACCAGATGCGGGAGATCCCGGAGAAGCTCATTGTGGTGGGTTCCGGTGTCACCGGCGCGGAGTTCGCGTCCGCCTACAACGGGCTGGGCTCGGACGTCACCCTGATTTCCTCCCGCGACCAGGTCCTGCCGGGTGAGGACTCGGATGCGGCGGCGGTTCTGGAGAACGTGTTCGAGCGCCGCGGTTTGACCGTGCTGTCCCGCTCGCGCGCGGATTCCGTGGAAAACACCGGCGACGGCGTTCTGGTCACCCTCGCCGACGGCCGCAAGGTCCAGGGTTCCCACTGCCTGCTGGCCGTGGGCTCCATCCCGCACACCACAGATCTTGGCCTCGAAGAGGTTGGCGTGGTCACGAACAAATCCGGTCACATCGTGGTGGACGCGGTCTCCCGGACCACCGTGCCCGGTATTTATGCCGCTGGCGACTGCACCGGTGTGCTGCCGCTGGCATCCGTGGCCGCGATGCAGGGCCGCATTGCCGTGGCCCACCAGCTGGGGGACGCCGTTCGTCCGCTACGCACCGACCAGGTTGCATCCAACATTTTCACCTCCCCGGAGATTGCATCCGTGGGCGTGGGTCAGAAGGACGCCAAGTCCGATCCGTCCGTGATCGAATACGCCGCGCTTCAGCTGAGCACCAACCCGCGCGCCAAGATGATGGCCGTGGACGACGGTTTCGTGAAGATTTTCGCCCGCCGCGGCACCGGCACCGTGATGGGTGGCGTAGTCGTGGGTCCGCGAGCGTCCGAGCTGATCTACCCGATCGCCCTGGCCGTCACGCACAACCTCAGTGTGGACGATCTCGCGGATACCTTTGCCGTGTACCCGTCGCTGTCCGGCTCCATTTCGGAGGCCGCCCGCCGGTTGCACGTGCACCACTGATTCACAAACTGACGACGCCGCCCCGGCGACCTTTCACACGAAAGGTCACCGGGGCGGCGTCGTACGTCATGGACGATGGAGCGGAAGGTGCGTTACTTCACGACCTTGCGACCCACGGTGTACATGTCCACGTTCTTGGTCTCAGGGGAGAACCAGAGGGCGATCAGGGTGACGACCGCGGCGAAGGACAAGTACATGCCCACCGAGCCCACGCCGAAGTTCGCGTTCAGGATCACCGCGATGTACGGGGTGATGGCTGCGCCCAGGATGGAAGCCACGTTGTACGCGATACCGGAGCCGGTGTAGCGCACGTTGGTGGGGAACAGCTCGGGCAGGATGGCGGACATCGAGCCGAAGGTCAGGCCCATCAGTGTCATGCCGACCGCGAGGAAGAACAGCACGCGGCCCATCGAGACGTTCTCACCGGTGCCCACGAGCGAGGGGTCCATGATCAGGCCGAAGCACAGACCGAACACCACGATCGCGGAGGTGATGACGAGCTGCGAGGAACGGCGGCCGTACTTGTCCGCGAGCCAACCGGAGATCGGTACGGTGATGGCGAACAACAGCACCGCCAACAGCTGGATGATCAGGAAGTCGCGGTACTCGATACCCAAGCCGCCGGCGTCCGGGGAGCCGATGCCGAAGGACAGCACCCACGCGGTCATCAGGTAGAACAGCACATAGGTGGCCAGCATGATGAAGGTGCCCTGGATGATCTGGACCCACGAGGTCTTGAACACCTCGGTCACGGGTGCCTTGACCTTCTCACCCTGCTGTTCGGCCTTCTTGAAGACCGGGGTCTCCTCGAGCTTGATGCGGACCCACAGACCCAGCAGCACCATCACCACGGAAGCGATGAACGGAATACGCCAGCCCCACACGAGGAACGGGTGGTCGCCCACGGCGTGATGCTCGGCGGTTCCGAACTGCATCACGATGGTCAGGATCAGGAAGAAACCGTTGGCCAGGATGAAACCGAACGGTGCACCCAGCTGGGGCCACATGGCCGCGCGGGCGCGCTTGCCCTCTTCCGCGTACTCGGTGGCCAGCAGGGATGCGCCGGACCATTCGCCGCCCAGACCCAGGCCCTGGCAGAAGCGCAGGATGGTCAGTATCAGGGGAGCCCAGATACCAATGGAGTAGTAGGTGGGCAGCAGACCAATTAAGAACGTCGCGATACCCATGGTCAGCAACGCGCCGATCAGGGTGGCCTTACGGCCGATCCGGTCGCCGTAGTGACCGAAGATCACGGAACCGATGGGACGGCCGAAGAACGCGGCAGCGAACGTGGCCATGGACGCCAGAAGCTTGGTGGTCTCGTCCTCACCGGTGAAGAACAGGGCGGGAAACACGGCCACGGCGGCGGTCGCGTAGACGTAGAAGTCGTAGAACTCGATGGTGGTGCCGGCCAGGGACGCGACGATCACGCGCGAACGTGGAACGCGCTCCGCGAGTGACTTATCCGATTCGGGCCCGTGGGAACCCGGTTCAGTCACGGTTGTAGACATGGTGAATCCTCAGATGGGAAGGGGTTTGAATATGTACACGCTAGACCCGTTGTTCCACACTGCGAATTCGAGTGTCCAAAATATGAGATTGGCATTGACACTGGCTGGCTGGCTTCGTCGCCACTCACGCAGGGAGGTTCCTCTCAGTCAGAACGGCGGCCCCCTGTAAAGGGAGCCGCCGTTCTCACTGACTGGTGCTGATCAGCTGAAGCGTCAGTCGGCGATGTTCGCCAGAACCGTGCCGGCCGAAACCGTATCGCCCTGGGAAACCGTCAAGTCCTTGATCACGCCGGACTTGTGCGCGGTCAGGGGCTGTTCCATCTTCATGGCCTCGAGCACCACGATCAAGTCACCCTCGGAGACCGTGTCACCGTTGTCCACAGCGATCTTCACGATGGTGCCCTGCATGGGCGAGGTCAGTGAATCTCCCGAGGCACCGCGAGCCGCTGCGGAGCCGCCGCGGTTGACGCGGGCCTTGCGCTTGGGCGGGGGACCGCCATTGCCACCGACGCGTGCTGTGCCGGGCAACTGAGGCAGGGTGACTTCCAGGCGCTTGCCGCCCACCTCGACCACCACGGACTGACGCTCGGGTTCCTCGGAGGAGGGTTCGAACGGTGCTTCGAAGGGCTCGATCTCGTTGTTGAATTCCGTCTCGATCCAGCGGGTGTGCACCGAGAAGGGGGCGCCGCTCTCGGGTGCGAAGGCGGCGTCGGAAACCACCGCGCGGTGGAACGGGACCACCGTGGGCATGCCCTCGATCAACAGCTCGTCCAGGGCGCGGCGCGAGCGCTGCAGTGCCTGCTCGCGGGTGGCGCCGGTGACGATCAGCTTGGCGAGCATCGAGTCGAAGCTGCCGCCGATGGTCTCGCCGGCCTCAACGCCGGTGTCCACGCGTACGCCGGGGCCGGTGGGCAGGGTGAACTTGGCCAGAGTTCCCGGCGCGGGCATGAAGTTGCGGCCGGCATCCTCGCCGTTGATGCGGAACTCGAAGCTGTGGCCTCGCACCTGCGGGTCGTCATAGCCGAGCTCTTCACCGCGGGCGATGCGGAACTGCTCGCGGACCAGATCCAGACCGGTGACCTCTTCGGAGACCGGGTGCTCGACCTGCAAGCGCGTGTTGACCTCGAGGAAGGAAATGGTGCCGTCCTGGCCGACCAGGAACTCGCAGGTTCCGGCGCCCTGGTACTGGGCTTCCTTGAGGATGGCTTTGGAAGCCTCGTACAGACGTGCGTTCTGTTCCTCCGAGAGGAACGGCGCAGGCGCTTCTTCCACCAGCTTCTGGTTGCGGCGCTGCAGTGAGCAGTCGCGAGTCGAGACGACCACTACATTGCCGTGGCCGTCAGCGAGGCACTGGGTTTCCACGTGGCGCGGGGCGTCCAGGAAGCGCTCGACGAAGCACTCGCCGCGGCCGAAGGCCGCGGTGGCCTCACGCACGGCGGAGTCGAAGAGTTCGGGGATGGCATCGCGTTCGCGGACCACCTTGATACCGCGGCCACCGCCACCGAAGGCAGCCTTGATAGCGATCGGCAGGCCGTGCTCATCGGCGAAGGCCAGCACCTCGTCCGCGGAGGACACCGGATCGGCGGTACCCGGAACCTGGGGAGCGTTGACCTTCTCGGCGATGTGGCGGGCGGCCACCTTGTCACCCAGCTTGGAAATCGCCGCCGGGGGAGGGCCGATCCACGTCATCCCGGCGTTGATCACGGCCATCGCGAAGTCCGCGTTCTCGGAAAGGAAGCCGTAACCGGGGTGAACCGCGTCAGCACCGGCGCGAGCGGCGGCGTCGAGAATCTTGTCGATCACCAGGTAGGAATCCGCGGCGGTGGTGCCGCCCAGTGCGTAGGCCTCGTCCGCCATGCGAACGTGCATCGCGTCCCGGTCGGTGTCCGCGTAAACCGCCACGGAGGTGATGCCTTCGTCGCGTGCGGCGCGGATGACGCGCACCGCGATTTCACCGCGGTTGGCCACCAAGACCTTGGTGATGGGGCGCATGTCGGTGGAGGCCTGCTGCTCCGTGGAGGTGGTTGTCACGTGAATAGCTCCTTGTCGATACTCTCCAGAAGATTAGTGCCCCGTACTGGAGATCACCTAAGCGAACGCTCGGATGCGGGCTGAACTGTAGATCTTCTACAAATCATGACGTGGTGGGCTGTGGTGTTGGCCGCCACCAGTGACTCGGGCTGACGTGGCGGGCGGCCAAGAGGTCACGCAGCGTGGAGATGCTTAAACCAATCACCGCATTAGGGTCCCCGTCCACCCGCTCGATGAACACAGAGCCGCGGCCGTCCAGCGTGAACGAGCCGGCGACCTGCAGGGGTTCCCCGGTGGCCACGTAGTTCGTGATTTCTTCGCGGGACATTTCCGAGAAGTAGACGTCCGCAGAGCTGATGGCACCCTCTCCGTGGCTTTCACCGTTGCGGCGATCCACGAGCCAATGGCCGGTGTGCAGGGTGCCTTTCCGTCCGCTCATGGCGGTGATGCGCTCCACCGCCACATCCGCAGTGTAGGGCTTGCCGTAGCTCTCGCCGTCGAGTTCGAAGACCGAGTCGCACCCCAGAACCACACGGCCCTCGGCAATCTCCAGACTCGCCACGGCTTCCGCCTTGGCTCGCGCCAGCAGCAGTGCCGTGTCCGAGGGGCTCAATGGCCCGTGCTCGGCGAGTGCGGCGTCCTCGTCCACGTGCGAGACCACGGTCTCGTACGGAAGGTGTGCGCGCGTCAGCAGGGATGCGCGCGCAGGAGACTGCGAGGCCAGAATGAGAACAGGACGCATGGGTTTCAATATACGAGTCGAACGACGAAGACCCAAAGGCGGTGACGCATGCGGGAGCGCAGCCACCGCCCAGATCCGTCCGGAAATCCTTGTCAACTATTTTCTGTTGACATCATTGACACGTCACGGCTAATAGGTTACTTTTGAGTAACCCCAGCGATGACGGATTGAGTGCGCACTTGGCGTCCTCCCTCGGGGTCACCCGGCGGTGGTTGATGTTTCATTCCCGGGGAGGCGAAACCAGGCCTACACCGCCGGTTCACGGGGGATGTGGGAGCATGCGGAGAATACCGTGGCCAGTCGTGCAAGGCTGGCGTGATGTATCAGGGGACACAAAGTAATCCCCGCGTGCTCCCGCATGAACTTCTCATGAAGCGCGTGGATGACCCAGGGCCGGCGGGTGAAAGGTGGCCTCGCGGTTGTTGACCTACAGGGTGCGTGTTGCGTTCTTACGGGCCTGACTCGACCGGCGGCACGATGCAGAGTTCGCTGCGCGTGAGAAACCTTTTGCCCGTGGGCGCTTCCAGGGAAAACCCCCCGCCCCGACCCGGAATCGCATCGATGATCAAGCGCGTGTGACGCCACACCTCGAATTGTTCGGTCGAGATCCAGAACTCCAAAGGGCCCAGCTCCCCACCGCACGGAGACGGCAACTGGGCAACCCCCAGCAGCGCATCCGCAGCTCCCGTTCGGAATTCTCCGGCGGGAAAGCACATGGGGGATGAACCGTCGCAGCAGCCGCCCGATTGGTGGAACATGAGCGGTCCGTGTTGGTCCCATAGTTCCTGCAGCAAGGCTACGGCGGGCCCGGTGAAGCCCACCCGAGAGGTGGTGTCGCCGGGCACCACCGGGGCGGTCTCGAGCACCACGTGGTACTCAAGACCGCCCAGGTCTTGCGGTTCAAAAGGTTGTGCGCTCATGGCACCTCACTACCTTTCGCTCAGGGTTTAGAAGAAGCCCTGCGGGGTCTCGGTGTAGGACACGAGCAGGTTCTTGGTCTGCTGGTAGTGGTCCAACATCATCAGGTGGTTCTCGCGGCCGATGCCCGAGGACTTGTAACCACCGAACGCAGAGTGTGCCGGATAGCTGTGGTACTGGTTCACCCACACGCGACCCGCCTGAATGGCACGGCCCGCGCGGTAGGCGATGTTGCCGCTACGCGCCCACACGCCGGCGCCCAGTCCGTACAGCGTGTCATTGGCAACGCTGATCGCCTGGTCGTAGTCGCTGAACTTGGCCACCGACAGCACCGGTCCGAAGATTTCCTCCTGGAAGATGCGCATGTCGTTGGTGCCCTCGAACACGGTGGGCTGGACGTAGAAACCGCCGCCCAGATCGCCGTCGAGCTCGGCACGCTCGCCGCCGATCAGCACCTTGGCGCCCTCCTTCTTGCCGATGTCCAGGTAGGAGAGGATCTTCTCCAGCTGGTCGGTCGAAGCCTGCGCGCCGATCATGGTGTCCGTGTCCAGCGGATTGCCCGCCTTGATCCTGGACACGCGGTCGATGCCGTCCGCCAGGAACTGGTCGTAGATCGACTCCTGGATCAGCGCACGGGACGGGCACGTGCAGACCTCACCCTGATTGAGCGCGAAGAACGCAAAGCCCTCCAGGGCCTTGTCGTAGAACCCGTCCTTCGCAGCGGCAACGTCCTCGAAGAAGATGTTGGGGGACTTGCCGCCCAACTCCAGGGTCACCGGAATGATGTTCTCGGACGCGTACTGCATGATCAGGCGGCCCGTGGTGGTTTCACCGGTGAATGCGATCTTGCGGATGCGCTTATTGGAGGCCAGAGGCTTACCGCACTCCACGCCAAAGCCGTTGACGATGTTGACCACACCGTCCGGGATCAGATCCTTGATGAGGTCCATGAGCACCAGGATGGACGCCGGGGTCTGCTCGGCGGGCTTGAGCACCACGCAGTTGCCGGCCGCGAGTGCCGGGGCGAGCTTCCACACGGCCATCAGGATCGGGAAATTCCAGGGAATGATCTGACCGACCACGCCCAGAGGCTCGTGGTAGTGGTACGCCACCGTGTCCACGTCCAGCTGGGAGAGGTGTCCCTCTTGCGCGCGGATAGCGCCCGCGAAATAGCGGAAGTGGTCGATCGCGAGCGGAATGTCCGCGTTGAGGCTCTCGCGCACCGGCTTGCCGTTGTCCCACGTCTCCGCGACGGCAATGGCTTCGAGGTTCTCCTCCATGCGGTCCGCGATTTTGTTCAGCATGAGCGCACGTTCGGCCGGAGACGTGGCATTCCACGACGGCGCTGCGGCCCAGGCGGCGTCCAGCGCGGCCTCGATGTCTTCGGCCGTGCCGCGACCCACCTCGGTGAACGGCTGACCCGTGATGGGCGTGATGTCTTCGAAATACTGACCCTTCACGGGCGCGACCCAATCGCCGCCGATGAAGTGCTCGTAGCGGGGCTTGAACGTGACCTTGGCGCCGTCTTTACCGGGTTGTTGGTAGACCGTCATGGTGTGAATCTCCTAGGTCATTGTGGTGATGTAGCTCACAGTCTAATGGTTCTGTCCGGACAGACAAGGAGCGGCACGGGGTCACCCGTGCCGCTCCTTGTCAGCGACGCAAAGGCGGTTTCAGGACGTGGTTCAATCCACGCGTTGCCCGTCATTCGGGCCCGACGGCGCGTGGGCGTGTGAGCCCTCGCCGGTTCCGGTCCGCGCGTCCTGCGGTGTGAGCTCACCGTGGCTGTCCTCGTCCGAGAACGGCTCGCCGGAACGCTGCGCGTTATAGAGGTCCATGTCGATGATGCCCTCTCGCTTGGATACGATCGCGGCCACGAGTGCCTGTCCCGTGACGTTGAGTGCGGTGCGGCCCATGTCCAGGATCGGGTCCACGGCCAGGAGCAGTCCGACGCCCTCGAGCGGGAGGCCCAGGGTCGACAGTGTCAAGGTCAGCATCACGGTCGCACCCGTGGTGCCCGCGGTCGCGGCGGAGCCGAGCACGGACACCAGGGCGATCAATACGAAGTGCATGGGCGTCAGGGGAACACCGTAGAACTGGGCCACGAAGATCGCGGCAATGGCGGGGTAGATCGCGGCGCAACCGTCCATCTTGGTCGTGGCGCCCAGGGGGATCGCGAAGGACGCGTAGTGCTTGGGGACACCCAGGTTCCGCTCGGTCACCCGCTGGGTCAGCGGCATGGTGCCCAGTGACGAACGGGACACGAAGCCCAACTGCATGGCCGGCCACACACCGGAGAAGAACTGCTTGATGGACAGCCCGTTGAGCTTGATCAAGATCGGGTACACCACGAAGCCCACCAACAGCAGACCCACGTACACGGTGATCACAAAACTGACCAGGGTGCCCATGGAGGTCCAGCCGTACTCGAACACCGCGCGGCCGATCAGACCCAGAGTTCCCAACGGGGCCAGGCGAATGATCCACCACACGATCTTCTGCATGATGGCCAGGCCGGACTGCATGAACGTCAGGAACGGCTCGGCGGCCTTGCCGACCTTGAGCGCGGCGATACCCACCACGGCGGAGATCACCAGGATCTGCAGCACGTTGAAGTTCAGTGCGGTGGTCACGGTTTCCGCATCCGGCATCTTGGAGGTGGCTTCCAAGCCCAGGAAGTTCACCGGGATGATGCCCTTGAGGAAGCCCAGCCAGGAACCCTCGGTACCCGTGTACTCACCGGGTTGCGCTTGACCCGTGCCCACACCGGGCTGGATCACAACACCCAGCACCATGCCGATGAGCACGGCAATCAGTGCGGTGATCGCGAACCACACCAGTGTCTTCCATGCCAGGCGGGCGGCGTTGGAGACATCGCGGAGGTTGGCGATCGAGGCGATCACGGCCGTGACCACCAGCGGTACCACCGCGGCCTTCAACAGCGTGACGTAGCTGGAACCAATGGTGTCCAGCACGATCATCAACCAGTTGGGGTTCTCTTCGGGATCGCCACCCATGGCGGTGGCCAGGGAGCCCAGGAGAACACCCAGGATCAGGGCGATCAGGATCTGCCAACCGAAGGAGGTCATCCATTTCGGTAGACGCCGGGTATTTTCTGCGGAATTCATGTGAGCCAGGGTAGGCCGCGGAATCATAAAGCGCACCTACGATGTGACGAAATGTTACGTGCCGGGCGGCGTCGTCGGCCTCGCGGTGGCCAAGGCCCGCGAGAACTCGCGGAACTAGAGCGTCATGGCGTGGGCCAGTGTGTCCAATCCCACCGAACCGAGCCGCAGCGCACGGCTGTGGAAGTGCTTGAGATCGAATTGGTCACCTTCGCGCGCTTTGACCTGCTTGCGCAGGTCCAGCCACAGTTCCTGGCCCAGCTTGTACGACGGCGCCTGGCCCGGCCAGCCCATGTAGCGCAGCCATTCGAAGCGCAGCACGGCCGGGTCCATGATCACGTTGTGGGACAAGAAGTCCCAGCCGTCCTGCGGGGACCAGATCTCACCGGCACGAGCCCCACCGAGCATCTCGCCGAGTTCCGCGGGCACGGTGTAGCCACAGTGGAATCCGACGTCGAAGATCACGCGGACGGTGCGCAACCGCTGCGAATCAAGCATGCCCATGCGGTCGCCGGGATCGTCCAAGTAGCCCAGCTCCGCCATGAGGCGCTCGGCGTACAGGGCCCATCCCTCGCCGTGCCCGGAAACCCAGATGCCCATGCGGCGCCAGGCGTTGAGCTCACCGGCGTTGGCCAGTGCGGTGGCGAACTGGAGGTGATGCCCGGGGACGCCCTCGTGGTAGACCGTGGTCGTTTCCTCCCACGTCGCGTGCCGTGAGGTGCCCTCGGGCACGGACCACCACATGCGGCCGGGGCGGGAGAAGTCGCTGCTGGGCGGGGTGTAGTAGATGCCGCCGTCCTGGGTGGGCGCGATCATGCACTCCAGGTTGCGCATGGCATCCGTGAACTCGAAATGGTCCTTGGACAACTCGGAGACTGCCTGATCGGAGAGGTCTTGCATCCAGTGCTGCAACTCCTCGGTGGAGTTCAGTCGGCGGGCGGGGTCCTCGTTGAGGAGCTTCATGGACTCGCGGATGGAGACACCGGGGGAGATCTGATGCGCCACGAGTCGCTGTTCCTCATCCAGCAGTCTTAACTGTTCAATGCCCCACTCATAGACCTCGCGGGGTTCGAGCTTGGCACCCAGGAAGGACTGGAGGTGGAGTCGGTAGGCGTCCTCGCCGACGGCATCTGTGTCCCGTGCGGTCGCGGCGAAGTCTTCGTGGAACGAACGCACCAGGCTCGAATAGGCCTGGCGGGCGTCGGTGACGGCGTCTTCCAAGGGTTCTCTGAGCGAGACGGGCACCGAGTCGTGGGTCAACAACGATCCCAGCGGGCCCTTGAGTTCCGAGTACGCCTCCGCCTGAGCACCGGCCTCCCGGATCTGGGTCATCGAGGCCAACTTCCCGAGCGAGGCCGCTTCCCGCAGCCCCTCCGTGTAGCTCTCCAACGCACGAGGCACGTGTCGCAACCGCTCGACGACCTGCTGCCAGTCCTCAGGCGTGGCAGTGGGCATGTTGTCGAAGATTTCGCGCACCCACTGCACCGGGGACGCGATGTTGTTGACCGGAGCGACGTCCAGATCGGCGGAGTACAGGTCTGATTCCAGCTGCAACCGATGACGCAGGGCGTGAATCGTCACACGATCCACATCGTCGCGGGGCTGTGCCGTCTCCAAGGCGCTCAGCGTCTCCGTGCGCAAGTGCGCGCGATCGGTGCGGCCCTGGGGGCCGTAGTCCGGGTAGCCGGGACCGTAACCGACCAGTCCGTTCAACGTGGCCGCCAGGGGATCCAGTCGCATCGAGCGGTCGAAGAACTGGTTGGCCAGCTCGTCCACCGGGGTTACGGGCCGGTGAACAGTGCCTAGTGGGGGGAATGCGGCGGTTGAACGGTCAGTGGATTGGTTCTCGATCACGAGAAGCCACATTAGTCACCCTCGGCCAGATGACAAGGTGGGACCGGTGCGGTGCGCGAACCCCAACCACCAACTCGCGAGCAATCCGACCACCGCGAAGCTCACGGTGACCCACCACGTCGCGTGCCAACCGCCCGCGTTCTGGACCAGGAATGCCACGGCCACCGGACCAGCGAACTGACCCAGCGCATTGAACTGCTGGCCTAGACCCAAACTGGTGCTCACGGTGTCCGGCGCGGGAGCCAGCGCCATTTGTTGCGAGATAGCGGTCGACGGGATCAGGCCGCCCACCGCAGAGAACCCGATCACCGCTCCGTAGCGCAGTCCGAAGCGCCATTCCTCGGCGATCAGGGGAGCGATCCCGACTGCAATCACCGCGCACACGGCCATGGTGACGAATCCAATGGTCCACAGGGTCACGGGCTTGACCCCTCGGCCCAGTGCCTGCCCGGCGCTCAGATTGCCCAGGGCATTACATGCCGCGGCTCCGGCACTCAATGCACCGGCGGCCCCCGCCGCAATTCCGGCCTCCGCATAGATCGTGGGGAGGAACAGGATCACGCCATTCCATTGCGCCGTATAACAACCCATGACCAGGGCGGCAGCCCACAGGGGTCCCGTGCTCAGCGTTGCCTTCGCTCGAACACCCACCGAGCGCGCGGCCGGCGGTAGCGTATCCGTCGTCGAGGTCGCGGCCACCGATGACGACGCCGCTCGCGGCCCGCCGTCGTTGCCTCGCCGCGGCGCGGTGCTCGCGTCAGGCGGAATGACCGCGGCCATGGCCACGCCCACGGCCACGGCGAGTGCTGCGGCGCCCAACCACCAGGCACGCCAGCCGATCGTGTCCACGAGGAAACCGCCCGTGAGCTGAGAAATGGCGGCGGCCACGGGGAAGAAGCAACCCCACAGTCCCACGATCGGGGCCAACCGGCGCGGGGGTACGAGCCTGCGAATCAGCGCGGGTGAGGCCACGCAGACCACCCAGAAACCCACGCCCTCCAGGACGCGAGAGGCCAGCAGCAGCCCGGGCCGCGCGCCATAGCACCCAGCACCGAGCCGACCGCCAGGAAGCCGAAACCCCACAGACAGCCCCGGCGCAGCCCGATCGAGTCGTTGAACAGACCCACGATCATGCCCAGCATCATGCCGGCCACCTGAATCACCGCCACGAGCACTCCGGCCTGACCCAGGCTCATGTTCAGCTGCTCGGACAGCGTGCCCAGCGCTGGAGAGAGTTTCCAGACGTGCAGCGCAGCGACCACGCCGCCCGCCACGACCAGCAGTGCCTTGAACGTGCCGTGCTCGTCTCTACTCGACGACTCGTGGTTGAGCGTCGAGGCGCTGGTTGTCACGCGCGGGGAGCCGTTTCGAAACGCTCCACGAGCTCGTCCAACAACTGGGTCACGGCACCGCTGCCCGCTTCGGGTCCGCCCGCCAGCAAGCCGTCTGTGCCCAGGACCACGGCCCACGGGTTGGAAACCATGCCGAATGAACTGGCCAGGGAACGGTCCGGATCCACCAGGGCGTTGGCTCGCAACGACTCCGGCAGTTCGTGGAGTGAGCTGTCGTGGGCCACGATCGTGTGAATGGCCACCGGTCCCAACGTCGCGGGAAGTTCTTGGAGCCGCTCCATGACCGTGATGCACGGACCACAACCGGGGCTCACGTAGAAGAGTGCCCGCGCCTGTGTCTGTGCCATGGTCCGCATGGACACGCGCTGACCGTCACTGTCGACGGCCGAGACGAAAGGAACGGGCAGCCGGACGTAGTCATCGGCGTCGCCAATTTCGTCATCGGGGTGAGTCATGCCGTCGGTGCCGGATGCGACGGGCTGAGAGGTGGCACGCTGAGGATCGAGGTGCTCGGGGAGGGATGGAACGTTGCTCAGCCGACCCGCGCTCAACCCGCGAGGGCTGGCGTGGCCGCGTTCCGTCCACACGATCACGCCGAGGACCAGCAAGGGGACAGCCGCCGCGACCACGGTCCACCACGGCACGGGCAACGCGGGACCCTGGTAAGAACCGGTACTCGTGACGATGAAGGCAAAGGCAGCCAGGGCTACGAACACCAGATTGCGCACCACGGTGCGCCAGGACATGGGTGCGCGGGACAGCGAACCAAAGCATCCACAGGATGCAGGATCACCCTGGCGCACACCGATGCCCACGAACACCGTGAACGCCACGAACAGCACCACGGCCGCGGCTGTGGCCGCCCACAACACGATTCCCGAACTCAAGATGAGCGTCAGAGCCAGGAGGATTTCCACCCAGGGGAGCGCGGTGCGCACGGCCCGCGTATTCACCATGGCGGGCAACGCCAAGACGTTCAGGGCACTCTCATCAGTTTTGCTGGTGAGCAATTTGGCCACACCGCTGGCGATCAATAAGAGGGACAGACTCCACAGCACGCTCGCGACAATGACATTCACGCCCACCATTATGCTGCGGAATTCATGGAAACCGGGGTTAGCTTTCCGGCCGTGTGCGACGCCACGCGCCCCACCCCGGGCGCAGCTTCATGCCCAGGCGCATACGGCGGGATTGCACCCTCGGCACGCGCACGGGAGCGGCGTGTGAATCGTCCGCGGCGGCGTCGTGGGCCATGAACACCGCGGTGAGCGCCGCGAGTTCCTCGGCCGTGGGGTTGCCACGTGTGACCGTGAACAGTGGCTCGCGCTTGTCGTCTGCGTCCACGGAATCCAACCGGGACACCGCCTCGTGTGCCTTGTCGCGGGCGGTCACAGCGGAATGTTCCCGTGCTTCTTGGCGGGCATCGAGGCACGCTTATCGGCCAGGCCGCGCAACGCCTTAATGATTTGCGTGCGGGTCTCGGAGGGAATGATGACCGAATCCACGAAACCGAGCTCGGCGGCCTGGTAGGGGTTCAGCAGATCTTCCTCGAACTTCTGGGCGAGCTCGGCACGCAACTCGGCGGTGTCCTCGCCGTTCTCTGCGGCGGCCTTGAGATCACGACGGTAGAGAATCTCCACCGCACCCTGAGCGCCCATCACGCCGATCTGAGCGGTGGGCCACGCCAGATTGATGTCCGCGCCCAACTTCTTGGACCCCATCACGATGTACGCGCCACCGTAGGCCTTGCGGGTGATCAGCGTGACCATGGGAACGGTCGCTTCGGCATACGCGTATAGCAACTTGGCGCCGCGGCGAATGATGCCGTTGAATTCCTGGTCCGTGCCGGGCAGGAAGCCGGGGACGTCCACGAAGGTCAGAATCGGAATGTTGAAGGCATCGCAGTGGCGCACGAAACGCGCGGCCTTCTCCGACGCTGCGATGTCCAGGGTGCCGGCGAATTGCATCGGCTGGTTGGCCACGATGCCCACCGTCTGACCCTCCACGCGACCGTAACCGACCATCACGTTGGGGGCGTAGAGCTCCTGAATCTGCATGAAGTGACCGTCGTCCACCACGGTCTCGATCACGGTGCGCATGTCGTAGGGCTGATTGGCCGAATCCGGAATGAGCGTGTCCAGCTCCAGATCCTCGTCGTCGATCTCCAAGATTTGATCGTGCTCCATGCGCGGGGAGTCCTGCAGGTTGTTGCCCGGCAGGTACTCGAGCAGCTCGTGCACGAAGTCGAAGGCATCCTGCTCATCGGCCGCCAGGTAGGCCGCGGTGCCGGTGCGCTCGTTGTGGGAGCGGGCACCACCCAGGGTTTCCATGTCCACTTCTTCACCGGTGACGGTCTTGATCACGTCCGGGCCGGTGATGAACATGTGGGAGGTCTTGTCCACCATGACCACGAAGTCCGTCAGGGCGGGGGAGTACGCGGCACCGCCGGCGCACGGGCCCATGATCAGCGAGATCTGGGGAACCACACCCGAGGAACGCACGTTCATGCGGAAGATGTCCGCGAACATCGCCAGGGAAGCCACGCCCTCCTGAATGCGAGCGCCACCGCCGTCGTTGATGCCGATCACGGGGCAACCGTTACGCAGAGCGAACTTCTGGACCTTGACGATCTTTTCGCCGTTGACCTGGGACAGCGAACCGCCGAACACGCCGAAGTCCTGGGAGTACACGGCAACCAAACGTCCGTCCACGGTGCCGTAACCGGTCACCACGCCGTCACCCAGCAGCTTCTTCTTCTCCATGCCGAACATGGTGCTGTGGTGCACGGCCATGGCATCGAACTCGACGAAGGAGTCCAGGTCCAGCAGCATCTCGATGCGCTCACGGGCGGTGTTCTTACCGCGCGAGTGCTGCTTCTCGACCGCCGCGTCGCCAGCGGGCCGCTCGGACTTCTCACGGCGCTCGCGGAAATCGGCGATCTTGCCTGCGGTGGTGGTCAGGTCGTGGCTCATGGCACCTCGCGTTGTCTCGGTCCGGTACAAGGGTGGGAGTACCGGTGTCCCAGGTTCAGGACGTCACAAGTTTATTCTGCGGGGTGGCCCATGCCTTTGTAGGGGTCCCACAATCCCGTGACGGGTTCTTTCACGTGATCATTCCCAGGGGATCATGCCCAAGCGCCGGTGTTGATGCTCCACTCGCGCACGGTGTGTTCGGTGACGGCTCCCTGGACCACCAACGGATCCTCGGCCAGAATGGCGTGGACCTCCTGGTCGCTTTCGGCCGAGAACACGAGCAGGGCTCCCGCAGCGCCGTCGTCCGTGAATGGCCCGGACCCCATGACCTTGCCCCGCTGGGCCAGCTCGCCCAGGTAGGCGCGGTGTGCGGGTCGGTGTTCGTTGAGAACCTCCACCGGGCCACCGTAGGAATAGGTCACTGCAAAAATGCTCATGGTTGCCTTTCACCGGCCGTCATGTTGGATTACTCCCGTTCAGCTTATGCCCCGACAGCGGCGGTAGACATAAGCTGAGAAATGTCGATCTTCACGTCCCCTCTAAGGAGTCGCCCGCATGGACCCCACTGCCCTGGAACCGGCAGCGGATTTCCACGCTGATCAGCTGCAGGCCGAGCTGACAGACTCTGGATTCACTTCCGTGACCGTGCTCGATCAGGTCGAATCGACCAATGTCTGGCTCGCCGACCAGGTGAGGCAGACTGGCGGCACTGATCTGAGCGCCGTCGTCACCGGTTTTCAGAGCGCAGGCAAGGGCCGGCTGGACCGACACTGGTTCACACCCCCGGGCGTGGCGCTCACCTTTTCCGTGGCCTGCACACCGCGCACGGCGGCGGGTGTTCCGTGGCCTGTGGAATACGTCCCGTGGCTCACGCTGCTGATGGCCCACAGCGTGACGCGTGCGGTTCGGGGCACCGCACGCGTTCCCGCGGTGATCAAGTGGCCCAATGACGTGCTTGTTGACTCACGCAAGTTGTGCGGCGTGTTGGCCACACTGATCAACCACCCGGGTAGTTCCGTTCCCAGCGCTGTGGTGGGTGCCGGACTGAACGTGAGCCAGCGTCACCTCCCGATCCCCACAGCCACGTCCCTGCGCCTTGAGGCAGGCAACGACGCCGCCGTGCCCGACCGCCAGACGCTGCTCACCGAGATCTTGCGAGAGTTCGCTCGCTGCTATCACCTGGTGAGCCAGGACCCCGGTGCAGCGCTCGGTCCGGGTGGCGACATGCGCGCCGTCCTGGAATCCGAGCTGGATACTCTCGGTCGTCGCGTGGCGCTCCACCTACCCGGTTCCACCGTGCCCGAACAGGCCGTGGCCGAAGGTTTGGGAACCTCGGGCGAGCTGATCGTGCGCGGCGATCAAAGAACGGCGCGCGCCTTGTCCGCCGGCGACGTCGTCCACGTGCGTCCCGCACCCGGCGCGGCTAGGACGGCTGCCGAGCAGTGCGCACTCGACGACGTCGCTCGAATCACCGCGGGAGAGCGGGCATGAGGCCGAAAAACCGCCTGGTCCTCAGGCAGGGCGAGGAAACGATCGTGTCCACCCGTGCGCACCCCATCCGGCTGGTGGGGCCCGCCGTGATTGCGTGGTGCACCGTGCTGCTGTACTCGGCGCTGCAGCGACTCCTGGACCTGACCTGGCGACCCTACGAAGCGCCGTGGACCACCCTGCACTCGCTGGTCGGTTGGATCATCACCCTGGCGGCCCTGTGGGTGGCCTACCGTTACGTGCTGCTCCCGGCGTGGCGCTGGCTGCGCACCGTGTTCGTGCTGACCAATCAACGCCTCGCCCTTACCGGCCCTCCGGCCAAGGACAACGTGGTGGCCCTGCCGTTGGACGCCCTGCGCGGCGCGCGAGTGGTAGCGCCCACGGGACTGTTCGCCATGCTGACCCGCGGAGTGGGCCGGGGAACGGTCATGGCGGACTTCGGGGCGCTGGGTGGCCTCAAACTGGCGGCGTGTCCGCAACCGGACGCCATGGTTGACCTGGTCCAACAGTCCGGACGGCCCGCTGGCAATTACAGTAGGTCTGGCATGACCACATCATCGAGCAGCAGTTTCCAAGGAGGGCCGCGTGGCTGAAGACCCCAACGAGCGCCCAGACCAGCCCGTGGTCGGTCCCCAGACCGAGCAGATCAACCTCAATCTCCACAACCCGGTGCAGTCCAACCTGTACGGGTCGGAGGAGTCCAAAGCGGCCGTGAAGAACCTCGATCAGCTGCTGCTGGGTTCCGAGCGCAACCTCAAACGCCGAGAGACCGCGCATGCCGCGGAACTGTCCACGGCGTCCGCGCGGAAGATCTGGCGAGCGCTGGGATTTCCGAATCTCAGCGAGGACGAGGTGTATTTCACCCAGGAGGACGTCCGGGCCCTGCGCGTGGTGTCAGACCTCGTGCAGCGGGACCGACTGTCGGAAGAAGCAGCGCTGTCCCTGGCCCGTTCCGTGGCCCAGCTCTCCGACCGCATGGTCGTGTGGCAGATCGAGGCGCTCGTCGAGGACATGGTGGCTCACCAGGGCATGACGGACGCTCAGGCACGGCGCGAACTGCTCCATGTCCTGCCGGAGATGGTGGGCCCGCTCAAGAAGCTGCTCGACTATTCCTGGCGGCGCCAGCTCTCGGCTGCCGTGCAGCGACTCGCAATGCGCGGTGAACGCGCGGACGGTTCCACGGAAAGCCTGGGTGAACACGTCTCGGACGTGGGCGGATCGTCGCTGCCGCTGGCCCGCGGCGTGGGATTCGCTGACCTGGTCTCCTATACATCCCTGTCACGACAAATGAACGAGCGCACCCTGGCGAATCTGGTGCAGCGCTTCGAAAAGCGGTGCGCGGAAATCATTTCCATGGGTGGCGGACGCGTGATCAAGACCATCGGCGACGAGGTCATGTTCCTGTCGGAGACACCCCAGGGCGGTGCCCAGATCTCATTGGCCCTGTCCCGACTGATCAAGAACGACCCGCTGCTTCCGCAGGCCCGAGTGGCCTTCGTCTGGGGGCGCGTGCTGCCGCGACTGGGTGACCTCTACGGCCCCACCGTGAACCTGGCCTCCCGGCTGGTTGCGCTCACCGATCCCGGTGGAGTGGTGGTGGATGCGTCCACGGCATCGGTGCTGAAGAACGACGACCGTTTCGTGTTGACCCCGCAACCTTCCCGGAACGTGCGTGGCTTTGGCGACGTGCAACCGGTGTCCATTACCCAGGGTCAAGGGCCCCGGCTGGAAGACGAGGACGAATGAGCATTTCTCTGGCCATCCGATCGGGCGGTGTCACCGATCGTGGGCTGCGCCGGGAATCCAATGAGGATGCCCTGGTCGTCACCGACAACATGGTTGCCGTCGCGGACGGTATGGGCGGTCACGAGGCCGGCGAGGTCGCCAGTGCCCTGTGCGTCTCCACCCTGGGCTCATCCGAGCTGTTCACGCTCGAGAACTTCTTGGACTACCAGATCGTGGAACCCCAACCCGGACTGGACGTGTCCCGGTTCCGGGCCACGATCGACCGTCAGCTGAAGCTCGATCCGGACGTCCCCAACGAGTCGCTCGAGGCCGTGCACCGCTTGCGGTCAGTACTGTGGGAAGCCGACCAGTCCATCCAGGACCAGTGCGGCACCCGCGCCGGCACCACGGTCACCGGTGCGTGGCTCGTGGAAATCGCGGGGCACTGGTTGTGGCTGATCTTCAACGTGGGCGACTCGCGCACCTATGAACTCACGGGTCCCGGTGTGGGCGAGCGACCCACCGATCCCGAGCACCCCGTTGGCGTGAGCCAGTTGACCGTGGATCACTCCGAGGTCCAGTACCTCGTGTCCATCGGACAGCTCACCCCCGCTCAGGCACTGGTGCACCCGCGACGCAACGTGATCACCCGCGCCCTGGGCACCGGCCAGGTGTGGGAACCTGACATCATCGTGATTCCGGCCCGCCCGGGTCAGCGACTGCTCATGTGCTCGGACGGTCTCACCGGGGAGCTGTCCCCGGCGCACATCGCCCGGGTCCTGCACGCGGTGCAGCACCCCAAGGAAGCCGCGGACGTGCTGCTCCAGGCCGCCCTTCGCACCGGTGGTCGGGACAACGTGACGCTGATCGTCGCGGACGTCCTCGAGGCCGACGACCCCCGCGTCAACACCGGCAGCATCAAACGCATCAGCTAGGACGTTGAACGCCGACGCCGCCCGCGAGAGTCTCGCGGGCGGCGTCGGCGTTTTCGGGTTGAATCTTACGCGTGGTGACCGCGCGTCTCGGCCTTGGGGTCGCGGGCCGGCTTGGCCTCCTTGGCGGGGGCGTCACCGCTGGCGCGCAAGCGACGGAAGTACGTGTCCGCCTCCTGCTGGCGCTCTTCCTCCACGGTTCCCGCGATTTCGGCGCGCAGCAGCTCGGGGCTGAGACCGAAGGAGTCCACGAGTTGCAGGGCGTACGGACGCAAACGGGCGATCAACCGGTTCACGTAGCTTTCCAACGCGCGGCCGCGGCGCATCGAGAGCCGACCGTAGGCCAGGTACCAGCCCAGGTTCTCCTCGAGCAGGTGCAGTCCGAACAGATCACGCAGCCAGGTGAGCACGCGCTTGGTGCCGGGGTCCTGGATCTTCTCGAGGCCCTCGGTGAAGGCTTCCCACTGCAGCAGCTGAGCGTGTGACCGGGCGGCCTCGATCAGTCGATGCTGGTTGTTGTTGAAGACCTCGGCCTTCTCACTCTTGGACTTGCGTGCCACTGCGCGCATCTCGTCCGCGACGTCCTCGATGATCGTTTCGACGCGGTCCATCAGGAGGGCGCGCTGGGCCTCGGGATCGCGCAGGGCGTTGACCGACTTGCGGGCGTCCCCGGTGTCCGTGAAGGCCTGTGTGAGCTTGCGCAACCCGGAGCGGTTGAATCCCGCCTCGGTGGCTCGGTCCGCCACGTAGCGAGCCATCACGCCCACATCCGCGTTCTTGAACTCGTCCGAGTAATCGGTCAGTAGGCGCTTGGCGACCAGCTGCAGGAGCACCGTGTTGTCGCCCTCGAAAGTCGCGTAGATATCCAGGTCGGCACGCAGCTGGGGGATGCGGTTCTTGGCCATGAACCCGGCGCCGCCGCAGGCCTCGCGGGCCTCCTGGAGGGTGTCCAGGGCACTCCACGTGGACATCGACTTGAAGGCGGCGGCCAGGGTTTCCAGGTCCTGACGGTTGCCGTCCGAGTCGTCCTCGCCGGAGAAGACCTCGTGGAATTTATCCAACAGTTGCTGGTGCGCAAAGATCATCGCGTAGGTCTCCGCAATGCGGGGGATCAGTCGACGCTGGTGCTGCTGGTAGTCCAAGAGTGTCTGCTCGCGAATATCAGAGTCCGTGTTGAACTGGCGGCGCTGCTCGGCGTAGCGAACGGCAATGCTCAGGGCCATCTGATTGGCCAGCACGGCTGCACCGTCCAAGGAGACGCGACCTTGCACCAGGGTGCCGATCATCGTGAAGAAGCGGCGTCCCGGAGAGACGATAGGGGAGGAGTACTCGCCGTTCTCGTCCACCGCGCCGTACTTGTTGAGCAAATTGAACCGCGGAACTCGCACGTTGGTGAAGTGCAGGCGGCCGTTGTCCACGCCGTTGAGTCCACCCTTGCGGCCGTCGTCCTCGCCGCCGACACCCGGCAGGAACTCACCGTTGTCATTGCGGATGGGCACGTACAGGCAGTGCACTCCGTGGTTGACACCCTTGACGATCAGCTGGGCGAAGACCACCGCGGCCTTGCCGTGGACAGCCGCGTTACCGAGGTAGTCCTTCCAGGCAGCCTTGAACGGGGTGTGGATCTCGAACTCGTCCGACTCGGGAAGGTACGTGGCGGTCGTGCCGATGGATGCGACGTCGGAGCCGTGACCGATCTCCGTCATCGCGAACACACCGGGAGTGTTGAGGTTCAGGATGTCCGGGAGCCACTCGAGGTGGTGCTCCTTGGAGCCCAGGTTGAGCACGGCCGAACCGAACAGCCCCCACTGCACACCGGACTTGATCTGCAGGGAAGGGTCAGCCAGTACCAGCTCCTCGAAGGCGGAGACATTGGCTCCCGGGCTGTTGGATCCACCCAAGTACTCGGGCACACCCACTAGTGCGGTGCCGGCATCGCGCAGGATCTTGACCTGCTCGAACGTCAGTTCGCGCTGATCCTCGAAGGTGAGGTTGTGATTGCTGTGCAGCCGCGGATCCAGGGCGCGTTCGCGGGCGGCCTTGCGGGCTTCGGGCCAGCGACCCAACAGCACTTCGCCCAGACCGGCCACGTCGATGTGCGTAGGCAGCGCGGCGTCCTCGGACACCCGGGCCATGTGTTGAGTGGAGGTGTGCGCTTCGGGGCGGGAAGTTGTAGTCATCATGACTCCTGAGGGGTTGTCTGAGCAGAGGTTTCGTCTGCGGAGAGCGTGGTGTATGTGTCCGGCCGTAAGCCCTGAACGGCCCAGTCGGTGATGAGTTGGCTCATGGCGGGCCGGTCCGGTTTGTCCTCGGTGTCCGGCAAGGCGAGCCAGGCCTCGCCGGCACCGCGGACCATGCCCACCGTGGACGCTGCCCAGCACTGCAACAGCGCCTCGGGCATGGCCTGTTCGCCGCGGTGGCGAATGTGCTGGTCCATGAGCAATTGGCAGACAGAATCCAGGAACTGTTCGATGGCCGAATCCCCATCCGCCGGGGCGGTGACCACGAACCGGTAGACATCCGCGGAGGCCTCCACCGACTTGAGGTACTCCTTCACCAACGCGTGCACCGTGGCCGCGAACGAGTCCGCCTCGTGTGCTGCCGCGACCATGCGGGTTCGCATTCGGGATACGAAGTATTCACCCACGGCCGCTTGTACGCCGGACTTGTCTTTGAAATACCGGTAGAAGACCGACTTGGAGGTGCCGCACGCGGTGGCGATTTCCTCCATGGAAATGCCCGCACCGTGGGTGGCCACCGCGTCTCGCGCGGCGGTGATCAGTTCGATGCGTCGTTTGGCGCGGTGACGCTGCCACCGCGAATTCCGACCATCAACGTTCTCTGAGACCTGTTTCACGATACCGAGAGTATCAGCTACTCTGGGTTTCAGGTGATTCGCACCACATCAATCTACGAGGAGCAGCTCTTTCATGGACAACATCCAGCAGAACGCCCAGCAGTCCCTTCGCCGCGCCGTGGTGGTCGCGGGCAACCGCATTCCCTTCGCTCGCGCGGGTGGTGCTCACGCGAACGCCTCGAACCAGGACATGCTCACCGCAGCCATTGACGGCCTGGTGGCACGCGCCGGGATCTCGGGCGAACGTCTGGGCGCCGTGGCCGGCGGCGCCGTGCTCAAGCACTCCCGGGATTTCAACCTCACGCGCGAGGCCGTGCTGGGCTCTGCCCTGGACCCCGCAACCCCGGCGTTCGACATTCAGATGGCCTGCGCGACCGGCATGGAAACCGTGAGCACGATCTCCAACAAGATCCGCGTGGGCCAGATCGAGGCCGGTATCGCCGGTGGCGTGGACTCCGCCTCGGACGCCCCAATTGCCGTGAGCGAGGGCTTGCGCCGCGCCCTGCTGCAGTTGCAGCGCGCCAAGACCCCCACTCAGAAGCTCAAGGCGCTCAAGAACCTGCGCCCCAACGATTTGGTGCCCGCCGCTCCCACCACGGGCGAGCCCCGCACCGGACTGAGCATGGGTGAACACCAGGCCCTGACCACCCAGCAGTGGGGCGTGAGCCGCGAGGACCAGGACCAGATCGCGGCGTCGTCGCACCAGAACCTGGCGGCCGCCTACGATCGCGGCTTCTTTGACGACCTGGTCACCCCGTTCAAGGGCGTGTCCAAGGATAACAACATGCGCGCGGACTCCACCGTGGAGAAGCTATCGACCCTGAACCCCGTGTTCGGCAAGAAGCTCTCCGGCGAGGCCACCATGACCGCCGGTAATTCCACGCCACTCACGGACGGCGCCTCCGCCGTGCTGATCACCAGCGAGGACTGGGCCAGCGAGCACCACCTCACACCCTTGGCCGAGGTGGTCGACTCCGAGGCCGCCGCGGTGGACTTCGTCAGCGGCAACGAGGGCCTGCTCATGGCCCCCGCCTACGCCGTGCCGCGTCTGTTGGCCCGTCAGGGTCTGACGCTGCAGGACATGGATCTGATCGAGATCCACGAGGCCTTTGCCTCCACCGTGCTGGCCATCATGGCCGCGTGGGAGTCCGAGGAGTTCTGCCGCGACCGCCTGGGCCTGTCCGAGCCCGTGGGCACCGTGGACCGGTCCAAGCTCAACGTGAACGGCTCGTCGCTGGCCGCAGGACACCCGTTCGCCGCGACCGGCGGCCGCATTGTGGCCTCCACCGCCAAGGAACTCGCCGCCCGCGCCAAGGCAGAAGGCCGTCCGCAGACCGCGCTGATCTCGGTGTGCGCCGCCGGTGGTCAGGGTGTGGCCATGATCCTGCGTTCCGTCTAAGACGCATTCCCCCACAGATTTACGACATACAGGAGCTTCGAGTGGCAGACACATATTTGGACCTGGTCAATTCCGGACTGGGTAAGCAGGTCGCGAGCAAGCTGGGCCTCCCCAAACCGACCAAACTGCGCCGCTACCGCGCCGGTAGTGATTTCCCCGAGGGTTCCGTTCTGGTCCTGGGCAAGGGTCAGGTCGCCGACGCCGCCGCCCAGGCCATGCTCGACTGGAACCTTGACGTGCGCCGCCACGCCCAGGAAGTGGACCGCGTGGGTGCGGTGATCATCGACTACACCGAGGCCAAGACGCCTTCGGACCTGGGCAAGGCCGCCCTCGAACTGTCCTCGGTGCTGCGCAAGCTGCGGTCCGGGGGACGGGTCATCACGTTGTCGCGACCCGCGGCAGGAATCGGAATCGGAGCGGCGTCGGGAACCCCGGCGGACACCGCTGCCCAGGAACCCGCAGTGGCTGCGGCGCGCCAGGGCGTGGTGGGCCTGTTGCGTTCGGCCGCCCAGGAAATGCGCGGCGGTACCACGGCCAACGGCATCCTGATTGCCGACGGCGTGGCAGCGGACGCGCCGTCCGTGGTGGGTGCTCTGCGGTTCTTCCTGTCCGGGCGCAGCGCGTTCGTGGACGGGCAGTTCCTCACGGTGACCGATGAGCGCGGCGAGTCCACCGAGAACTGGGATCAGCCGGTGGCCGGCAAGGTCGCGGTGGTGACCGGAGCCGCCCGTGGCATCGGCGCACAGATCGCCCGGACGCTGGCGCAGGCCGGTGCCAGGGTCATCGTGGTGGACGTTCCCGCAGCCGGTGAGGCGCTCACCAAGCTCGCCAACGAGCTGCACATCTCCGCCCTTCAGCTGGACGTGACGGACCCGAAGGCGGGGGAGAAGATTCTCAATCTGGCGTCCGAGCGCTACGGAAAGCTGGACCTGCTGGTCCACAATGCGGGCATCACACGCGACAAGATGCTGGCCAACATGGATCAGGCCAAGTGGGACTCCGTGATCGCGGTGAACATCGAGTCCCAGCTGCGCATTACCCAGGCCGTGCTGGACTCCGACAAGCTCGGGGAGCACCCGCGCATCGTGTGCCTGGCCTCGACGAGTGGTGTTGCCGGTAACCGCGGCCAGACCAATTACGCGGCCTCCAAGGCGGGCGTCATCGGCGCCGTTGCGGCCACGGCCTCACTGATCGCGGAGAAGGGCGGCACCATCAACGCGGTGGCACCGGGGTTCATCGAGTCCGAGATGACGGCCAAGATCCCGGCGGCCCGCCGCCAGATCTCACGTCGCCTCAACTCCCTGCAGCAGGGCGGTCTCCCGGAGGACGTCGCGCAGACCATCACCTTCCTGCTGTCGGACGCAGCGGGCGGAATCAACGGCCAGACACTCCGCGTGTGCGGCCAGAACCTTGTGGGAGCGTAGGACCATGACCCGTTCAGCTGAACAGTTACCCACCGTCCCCGAGAACTACGAACAAGTCCAACCGGCCGCCAAGCCGAACCTTGGGCTCTTGTACGCCACGGCCGGTGCCAGCGCCGCCGGTGGTTTCGCGAGCGACGCCGCCGCACGCGCCTTGCCGGCATTGCGCAAGTCCCCGCTGGGCAAGGTGCTCCCCGCATCACTCCTGAACCGCGGGGGAGACCGGTTGCGAGCCGCCTTGGAAGTTCCCAAGATCGCGCACGTGGTCGAGGGCCTGACAGTGGATGCCGAGTGGCACGAGAAATTCTGCCGCGTGGTGCACGCGACTCCCAGACCGTTGGTTCCTGGATCGTCCGAGACCGCGGTGTTCTCCGGTGCCCTGCACTCCTTGGCATTCCCCGTAGCCATGTCCGTGCTGACCCGGCAGGATTTCCCTTTGCCCGTTATGGGCATGGTGCACCTGACCAACAGCGTGCAGCACGTCATGAACGTGGCAGTGGGTGAAGAACTCACCGCGACGGCCTGGACGGAGAACCTGCGCACCCACCGCGCTGGGACTGTTGTGGACGCCGTCGTCACCCTGACCCGAAACGACGGAACCGTCGTGTGGGCGGGGCGTTCCGGTTATCTGGCCAAGGGCCAAACCGCGGCCATCGCCGGTGAAGGTGCGCGTACGAGCGAGGAAGAGTGGACGGACTCCTCGTTGACCGTGCCTTTCAATGCCCCCCAGCAAACCGCGCAGTGGTCGCTCAAAGCGGACACGGGGCGTGAGTACGCCGGGGTGAGCGGGGACTACAACCCCATTCACCTCTCGGGTCCGTCGGCCAAGGCGTTGGGCATGAAGGGTGCAATCGCGCACGGGATGTACACCGCGTCCCGCGCGCTCGCGGCCACCGGGGTGCCTTCCGAGGTGCCGTTCTCTTGGTCGGTCGAGTTCGCAGCACCCGTGTTGCTGCCCGCAACCGTGGCCGTGTCCGTTCACGACGACGGGCGCCGCGAACACTGGAACGGCTCCCGCGTGATCGCCTGGAACCCCAAGCGGAACAAGCCGCACTTGGAACTGGTGGTCAAGCCGTTGTAACGGCACATGAGGACGGTTTGATCCGACGCGTGTGAAGGACGGTGCGACCGAGATGCAAATGGTCTCGGTTGCACCGTCCTTTTCGCTGTGGGCCGGCCGATGACCACTGCAGCATGTCCGAGCCGTGGGACACAATGGTGTGGTGAGCGAGAACAAGGTGACGAAAACTCAGCAGGCCACGGATGCGTCCGGGCAGGATCTCAATCCGGACGAGCCCAGTGAGGCGCTGCGTGAGGAGTACGCGGAACTGTCGGATCGTGTCCGAGAGGCACGAACCGCGTATTACGTGAACGACCAGCCCAGCATCTCGGACGCCGAGTACGACGAGCTGTACCGCAAGCTCGAAGAGTTCGAGGCTCTGAACCCTCACCTCGTGGCCAATGATTCGCCCACGCAAGAAGTGGGTGGCGAGGTCTCCGCAGCCTTCGCGCCGGTCAAGCACCTTGAGAAGATGTACTCCCTGGAGGACGTGTTCTCGACCGACGAGCTCACCGCCTGGCTCACGCGGGCCGAAGCGCAGATCGCCAATCTCCCTGGCGCACCCAAGGTCCAGTGGCTGTCCGAGGTCAAGATCGACGGTCTGGCCGTGAACTTGCTCTATCGAAACGGCGATCTCGTGCGAGCCGCGACCCGCGGTGACGGCACAACCGGTGAAGACATCACCCACAACGTGGCAACCATCAAGGACATCCCACAGAAGCTCACCGGCGAGAATCTCCCGCAGGAGGTCGAGATCCGCGGTGAAGTGTTCATCTCGTCCAAGGACTTCCGAACGCTCAACGAGCACATCGTGGAGGAAGGGCGAGCTCCGTTCGCCAACCCGCGTAATGCCGCGGCAGGGTCGCTGAGGCAGAAGGACCCGCAGGTCACCGCGCGCAGGCCGCTGTCGATGTTCGTGCACGGCATTGGCGCCGCGCAGGGCTTCGACTTGGAGAGCCAGTCCGAGGCCTATGACGTATTGAAGTCCTGGGGGCTTCCGGTCAGCCCGTACTCCAAGGTGCTGGACAGCATCGACCAGGTGTTGACGTTCATCGAGGAGTTCGGCACCCAGCGCCACGACCTGCTCCATGAGATCGACGGCATTGTCATCAAGGTCAACGACCGCCGCACCCAGTTCCGACTGGGCTACACCTCTCGCGTGCCCCGCTGGGCCGTGGCCTATAAGTACCCGCCGGAAGAGGTCAATACCAAACTCCTGGACATTCGGGTCAACGTGGGGCGCACCGGTCGCGTGACCCCGTACGGCGTGATGGAACCCGTGAAAGTTGCCGGTTCCACGGTCGAGATGGCCACCCTGCACAACCAGGACGTCGTCAAGGCCAAGGGCGTGCTGATCGGGGACACAGTGGTGCTCCGCAAGGCAGGGGACGTGATTCCGGAGATCGTGGGCCCGGTGGTGGCTCTGCGTGACGGTTCCGAACGCGAGTTCGTGATGCCCACGCACTGTCCCAACTGCGGCACCGAGCTGCGCCCCGCCAAGGAGGGCGATGTTGATATTCGCTGCCCCAACGCCGAAAGCTGCCCAGCCCAACTCATGGAGCGGGTATCCCACGCAGCCGGCCGCGGCGCGTTCGATATCGAAGCACTCGGCGACGAAGCCGCCAAGGCGCTTACCCAGCCCGTACCGCTGGACGCGCCCGATGGCACCGAGTTCTCCGAGCCGCCCCTGCGCAATGAGGCACGGTTGTTCGATCTGACAGCGGCGGACCTCGAACACATCCAGATCTGGCGCGAGGCCAAGCGAACGACCACGGACAAGGAAACCGGCGAGAAAACCCAGAAAGTCACCCTCCAGCTGGTTCCGTACTTCTGGACCAAGGCCACCAAGACCAAACCCAGCGTCCCGTCGAAGACCACGGAGCAGATGTTCGAGGAGCTCGAGAAGGCCAAGTCCAAGGAACTGTGGCGCGTGTTGGTAGCGCTGTCGATCCGTCACGTGGGACCGACCGCCGCGCGCTCGCTCGCCACTGCCTTCCGCTCGATGCAGGCGATTCGTGACGCGGACGAGGAAACGCTGGCGGGCACCGACGGCGTGGGGCCGGTTATCGCACAGGCGGTCAAGGAGTTCTTCAGCGAGGACTGGCGCCGGAACGTGGTCGATACGTGGGCTGCGGCTGGCGTCCGCATGGAAGAAGAGATCGACGAATCCACGCCACGAACTCTGGAGGGCGTGACCGTGGTGGTCACGGGATCGCTGGAGAATTACAGCCGCGACTCCGCCAAGGAAGCCATCCTGGTGCGCGGGGGCAAAGCGTCTGGCTCGGTATCCAAGAAGACTGACTTCTTGGTCGCGGGGGAGAATGCGGGGTCCAAGCTGGACAAGGCCGAGTCTTTGGGAGTCCCGGTGCTGGACGAGGCCGGATTCGAACAACTGCTCACAGAGGGGCCTTCAGCCTTCGGTGATGATGACGGCGATAATGCCGCCGAGCACGACGCAGGCACAGCAGAAAACCCGACCGAAATGCAGGAGAGCTGAACACATGGATCGCGTACTCGAGGGCCTGGGCCCGGACACCACCGAACTCGAAGAGCTTCTGGAAACGGCATTCCACGCTGCGGCTGCCGGCGCGGCAGTTCTGGAGAAGCGGGACGAGTCCGAGTTCGACGCCGTCAACAAGACGTCCGCGGGGGACTGGGTCACTGCCTTCGACGTCGCCGCGGAGAACGCCGTGGTCGACGTGCTGCGCGCCGAGCGCCCCTGGGACGCCATCACGGGTGAGGAATCGGGCACGCACGTGCCGGAGAACCGCTCGCCGGTGCGCTGGTCCGTGGACCCCTTGGACGGCACTACGAACTTCATCCGGGACATCGTTTACTACGCCACATCGGTGGCCGCCTGTGACGACCAGGGCAATTGGCTCGTGGGCGTGGTACACGCGCCGGCTCTCGGACGCATCTACTACGCCGTGCGCGGCATGGGTGCGTGGGTGCGCCGTGACGGCAAGGACTCGAGACTCACGGGGCCTGTGCCGGATCGAACCGGCGCCCTCTATGGAACCGGGTTCTCCTACGATCCCGTGATCCGCCGCGAACAGTTCGGAAATTTTCTGGACACCATGGACCACTACACGGACATGCGTAGGCTCGGAGCGGCGTCGTTGGATCTCTGCATGGTGGCTGACGGGACACTGGACGGTTACTCGGAACGAGGGCTCCACGAACACGACTGGGCTGCGGGAGCATTGATCGCCGAGGAAGCAGGCGCTCACGTGCAGCGCCCAGACCTGCCGGCACCCACCGCACTTCGTGGTTCCGACCAGGACGAACACGGTTACGCGGAGCACTATGAGCGGGTGCGGAGCACCACGATCATCGGAGCCTCCGCGCGCGCTACATAGCCGTTCTACGCCACCGTTATCAAATCTCTATCATCCCGTTACATGTGCTTAACCTCACACACAGTTGACCCCTAGCGACCGGGTGTCATAGCGTGGCATGCGTCGTGCGCCCCGCGGGTGCACGGGCTGTGTCCCCCAAGGGGATGCGCCAGAACTTTGGGAATTGATTTGGCGTAACGAGAATTGTTACGCTATCGTTATCAACGACTTCCCCAAAGGACTCTCCTTACGCGGGAGTCCGCAACGCTTGAGGCGGACATGATCTGCGCCTCAAGACATGCTGGATGCTGCTGCAACACCGTACGTCGTCTACAGGGCAGCATTCCGTAGTTACTACCCCTGAACTCAACTTTTCATGGGTAGACGACGGCGCGAAGACACCCAGGGATGGGAACGAGCGTAGGTGGCCTTACGGAGCATGATGAAGACTTCGAACGTTATTCGCCGTGGTGCCGCTGCTTTCGTGATCGGCGGTGCAGCTGTAGGTGCTATGGCCATGCCGGCCAACGCAGCTCCCGCTTCGCCCTGGGACGCACTCGCTGAGTGCGAGTCCGGTGGCAACTGGGGCACCTCCACCGGTAACGGTTTTTCCGGTGGTTTGCAGTTCACCCCGTCCACCTGGGCTGCCTTCGGTGGTACCGGGAATGCTGCAAACGCTTCCAAGGCTGAGCAGATTCGCGTTGCAACCAATGTTCAGGCGGAGCAGGGTTGGGGCGCATGGCCCGCATGCTCGGCCAAGCTGGGCCTCTCCGGCACCCCGGCCCCCGCTGCTGCCGAGCAGCCCGTTGCTGCTGCCGCTGCTGTGGCTCCCCAGGCCAACGAGGTCAAGCAGGAGCAGGCCGCTCCGGCTCCGGCCCCCGCTGCTGAGGCTCCCGTTGCTGCTCCGGCCGCTCCCGCTGCTCCGGTTGAGGCTCCGGCCGCTCCGGCTGCCGCCCCCGCCGCTGTGGAGTACTCCGCTCCGGCTGCTCCCGTGGCCCCGGCTGCTTCGACCGGTGCTTCCTACACCGTTCAGGCTGGCGACACCATGGGCACCATCGCTGCCAAGCTCGGCGTGAACGGCGGCTGGGAAGCTCTCCACGCTGCTAACGCTGACTCCGTGGCGAACGCTAACTTGATCTTCCCGGGCCAGGTTCTGAACATTCCTGCCTGATTGATCTGAACATCGATTCGATGGTTGATCCCCGCTAGCGGTTCGCCGCTGCAGGATCACCGAAAGCCCCGTCCGTATTATGCGGACGGGGCTTTCGCATATCCGCAGTCAATAGTGAAAATGAAAGAATGATCACATGATGGTGGACACGGTAATCATTGGTGGCGGCATAGCCGGCTTGTCGTTGGCTTCCGAATTCGCGGATTGTCGGGGATCGGGGGAGGGGATCACGCTTGTCGAAGCGGAAACCGCGCTGGCGCATCACACCTCCTCTTGATCGGCCCAGCAACTCATTCCCAGCTACGGCCCGGAACCGGTTCTCGAATTGACCAGGCTCACCATTCCCGCTCTGGTCAAGCCCACCCGCGCTGCTCCGGTTCCACTCGCCTGGCCCAGCCCCTTCGTGGTGGCGGGTTCACCCGCCGACGTCGCTTCAATGACCGTCCCGGGTCTGCGCGCCTTGTCGAGCGAGGAACTTTTCGAGTACTGCCCGGAGCTGGCGGGCAACCCCGAGCGCTACAGTGCAGCGATCATCGACGATTCTGCGGTACGTACCAATGCCACTGCGCTCGTGGAATGGCACCGACAACGAGCCGAGCAGGCCGGCGTTCGGATCCTTACGGGCGCCAAAGTCACGGCGGCAAAGCCGTCAGATGACGGCACCTGGGCGCTGACCGTCGGTGACGATCAATTGATAGCTCACACGGTGGTCAACGCCGCCGGTGCATGGGCGGATCACGTGGCGGAACTCTTCGGCGCGGTGCCACAGCAGTTGCAGCCGCTGCGACGGACCGCGGCACTGGTTTCCCTGAGCGAGCCTCTGGGCGCGACGCATCCCATGGTCGACGACGCCGGATCCGGGTGGTACTACCGCCCCGACGAGGACGGCGCCATGATCTCGTGGGGCGAAGCCGAACCGAGTCCTGCTTGTGATGCCCAGCCTCGCCCGAACGCTATAGACGATCTCATCGCAACCGTGGAACGAGAAACGTCATTGACAGTTACGGGCGTCCGCAAGGCATGGACTGGCCTGCGTACCGAGGCTCCGTCCGGCGTGCCGATCTGTGGTTGGGATCCGCAGGTCAGCAACTTCCTGTGGCTCGCTGGACAGGGAGGCTACGGTTTCCAAACGAGCAGCGCCATGGCCCGTGCCGCCACAGATCTACTGGTGGACGGCCGGATCGAAGATTGGCTCAGTGCTGACACCGCGGCCGCTCTCCAACCTCAGCCGATATCCACCTGATCCACGGAGAACCGGCCTAGCCCGCAACACCCAACTTCTCCGCGAGCCACGCGTACTCCCACGCGGTGTCCTTCCACTGGGAATAGCGGCCGGACGCACCGCCGTGGCCGCCGGCCATCTCGCACCGCAGCAGCACGGTCTCAGGATGCTCGGCGTGCTCGCGCAGCGCAGCGACCCACTTGGCTGGTTCCACGTAGAGCACGCGCGTGTCATTGAGGCTCGTGACCGCCAAGACCGGTGGGTAGTTCGCATCCCGCAGGTTCTCGTAGGGGGAGTAGGAGCGCATGTACTCGTAGACCTCGGGGTCTTCCATGGGGTTACCCCACTCTTCCCATTCGAGGGCGGTGAGTGGAAGTTCAGGCATCAACATGGACGTCAACGGGTCCACGAAGGGCACCGCAGCCAGGGCACCGCAGTACAGGTCGGGCGCCAAGTTGAGGACCGCGCCCACGAGCAGGCCGCCGGCGGAACCGCCGAGAACTGCGATGCGAGCGGCGTCGACATCCTGACGCTGCGCGAGGTGGCGGGTGACGGCAACGTAGTCCGTGAACGTGTTCTTCTTAGTGAACTTCTTGCCGTCGTCGTACCACGAGCGGCCCAGTTCGCCGCCGCCGCGCACGTGGGCCACGACCCACGCCACTCCGCGGTCCAAGAGAGACAGGCGGGAGATGGAGAACCCGGGGTCGGTGCTGGCCTCGTACGAACCGTAGGCGTACTGCACCACGGGAGCTGGCACGGACGCGTCGAAGTCTGCGCGGCGGACCAGGGAGATCGGGATCCGGGTGCCGTCCTCAGCGACCGCCCAATCGCGCTCCACCGTGTAGTCCGACCGGTTATAACCGCCCAACACCGTAGTTTCGCGTCGCATGATGGGTGCGCCCACGCCGAACTCGTCCAGATTCTCATCATCCACGGGGCCTGTGGGGATGTCGTAGACCCGCGGCGGCGTGACGAAGGACGTGTAGGACACCCGAATCACCGGGTTGTCGTAGCGCGCAGACACCACTGATGCGGTGAACAGATCCTCGTCGAAGGCGGGTTCCGTACCGGTCAGGGAGCCGGTAGTGAAGGAACCGGTCACCAGACCGTCAAGGCTGGCTCGCGGGATGAGCCGCACGCGTGGAGTGGTCTCGGATCGCAGAGACACGACCAGGTGCGTGGCGGTGGGTTCGCACACCTCAATCCGGGTCTGCTCGCTCGCGGGAATCACGTCGATCAGATCGACATCCGCAATACTCGACCCCGCCGTGGAAAGCGGCATCAGGCTGACCCGGGAATTCGGGGCCGCATAGTCGTGCGTCAACAGAACATAGTCTGCGCCGGCCACGGTGATGGGCTCGGCCGTGTAGAGCACCCGGTCGCTTTCCGGAATCACGGTGAGCCACGGATCCCGGGGTGCATCGACCTTGCGAATGCGGTACTCCCCATACTCCGAGCACGCGGACGCGACCATCAGCCACTGCTTGTCGGCCGACAGCTCGACACCCAGCCACAACCCAGGGTTGTCTTCTTGGTAGATCAGCTCGTCCTCGGAAACGGGAGTGCCGATCACATGGCGATACACCCGCCAGGGGCGCCAAGCGTCGTCGACTACCGTGTAGATGAGCTCGGACGCATCGGGAGTGAGGAAGGCCCCGTAGGAGGTCTGAGTAATGCGGTCCGTCAGCATCTCGCCAGAGGCAAGGTCCTTGATGTACACGGTGAACCGCTCATCGCCCGCCGTGTCTTCGGACCACGCGAGGCGGGTGCCGTCCTCGGACACACTGAAACTGCCCAGGGCGTAGAAATCGTGCGTTTCGGACGCCGCGTTGGCATCCAGTAATGTCTCCTCGCCGGGCAGGCTGACGCCCGGTTCCACGGTCGGAGGTGTCCAGGCCCGCTCGGTGTCGGCACTGTCAACGGCCGGGACCCGACAGAAGACCTGGTGGGCGCCGCCCTCCACCGTGCGGGCGAAATACCACCAGTCCCCGTTGCGGGACGGCACGGACATGTCCGTCTCTTGAGTGCGGTCCTTGATCTCGCCGTAAATGCGCTCCCGCAATGGTTGCAGGTGGGCCGTCACGGCCTCCGCGTACTCGTTCTCGAGGCCCAGGTGCGCCCGCACCTGATCCGAGTTCTTATCGCGCAACCACTCGAAATGATCGTCGAACGTGTGGTCATGAAAACTGCGCTGGACGGTACGGCGAACGGCTACGGGATATGCGGGCTTCTCGGATCTCATGATCCCCAGTCTAGGGAGCACGGCACAATGGTGTTCGTGTTGACAGACTCCCAGCGCCCGCAGCCCCTCGAACAACGCCCCGCACGCTCGGAGCTGTGGTTCCACATTGTGTTGGTCCTAGGCGTCTCGCTGGGCTCATCAGCGGTGTACGCCGTGCTCAATCTCGCCGAAACACTGTCTCGTGGGCCGCTCTCGGATGCCCAAGCCACCTTGAATCAGGTCCTGAGTCCGGTCCCGGCCATCGACCTGCTCAGGCAGCTTGCCAGCATCGGTTTCGCCCTGGTCCCGGTGGCCCTGGCGCTGTATCTCATGGCGGATTCTCTGCCGCGGATCAAGGGCGTGCTGCGTCGCATCGGCATGGACGGTCGCCGCCCCGTGCGGGATGCACTGTGGGGACTCGGTTTGTTCCTGGTCATGGGGCTGGGAACCCTGGGGCTCTACCAGGCCGGACGCGAACTGGGCCTCACCGCAGCCATCAACACCTCGGCGCTCGATGAGCACTGGTGGACGGTGCCCGTCCTGATCCTCTCCGCGTTGCGCCACAGTCTGGTCGAGGAAATCATCGTGGTTGCTTTCCTGTGCGATCGACTGCGCCGCATCGGGTGGTCCTGGGTCACGATCGCGGTCCTCACCTCGGTCTTCCGCGCCAGCTACCACCTGTATCAAGGCTTTGGGCCCGCCCTGGGCAATCTGGTCATGGGTCTCGTGTTCGTGTGGGTGTACCGGCGCTACGGTCGCCTCGCACCGCTGCTCATCGCCCACGCGCTCCTGGACATCACCGGTTTCCTGCTCCCGCAACTACTGGCGGGTTAATCGACGACGACGCCGCTGCAGCCACCTTTTCGAGCGAAAGGTTGCGGCAGCGGCGTCGTCGACGGGAAAACTAAATGGTGACCAAGCCGTCCGGCGTAGCGAAGGAAACCGCCATGACGCCGGGCGTCCCGTTGGGAGCGGACCAGGTGACGTCGAGTGAGGCCAGCACGTCCTCGACCGGGCCACCCAGCCACTCGGTCACGCGCTCGGGCGAGCCGGCAATGTCCATACCGGCCAACTGAACGTCCGTGATGCGCGCCTGGGAGGGATGCATATCGGACTCGGAATCGAAGCGAACCATGAACGGCAACTGGGGATCCGAGATCAAACCCTTCACGCCGATCTGATGCCACTCCAACTGACGACCGTCCGGGAACAACCGGGAACCGGGTACGGAGGGGCGGCCCAACTTGTCCTCGTAGGGCGTGAGGTCCTGCACCTCGACCACCCAACCGAGCCAACCGCCGCCGGCTTCGGAACGTGCGCGGACGGCCTGACCGAACGGCGCCTTGTCTGCGGCGGGGTGCTCGAGAACCTCGACCACTTCCACGTACTGGTGCCCGGTGAGCGGCAGGATCATGTTTCGCGTACCGAAGCGCGGGTGAATGCCGCCCTTGACCGGCTCGATCCCTAGCTGATCGGCAATCCGTTCCGTGGTGGCTTCAAGACCATCGGATTGAGCTGCGAATGAGACATGATCCAGTTTCATGGTCACATCGTGGCACCGCGCACAGTGGTCTCCAAATCGAGAGCTGAAACATGACCGTGTGACGCGGGTAACTCGGCTTGACGTTCGAGGTACCGGCTCCGGACAATGAAGGGCAGGTCACGAGAGTCAGCGACAAGCCCCAGCTAGCTGACCGGCAACCCTCCCTCCGCGGTGGGGTGCCCTGGGTGAGGACCAGGCCGCATCGAAATACTTCGGTGTTGGCAAGCGCGGGTCACAGGTGCCCGATCGCTGCACGGGCACCGTGCTGCGGATCGATCACCGGGCCCCTGATCCTGAGAGGGAGTGCGGTATGAGCCCCGCAGCCACCCCGTCCAACCCAGAGGGTTGGGCCTTCGAAACTCGACAGATCCACGCGGGTCAGGAACCCGATCCCACCACGGGGTCCCGGGCGCTGCCGATCCACCAGACCACGTCCTACGTGTTCCCGGATGCGGAGACGGCAGCCAACCGGTTTGCCCTGGCCGAGCTTGGGCCCATCTACACGCGCCTGACGAACCCGACCACGGAAGTGGTCGAGAACCGCGTGGCCTCCCTAGAGGGAGGCGTGGGTGCACTCATGCTCAGCTCGGGCCAGGCCGCCTCCACGTTCGCGATCCTGAACCTGGGCGGCGCCCGAACTCACGTGGTGGCTAGCCCATCCATGTACGGCGGCACGTACAACCTGTTGCGCCACACGCTGCCCAAACTGGGTGTGGAGACCACGTTCGTCTCCGACCCTGACGATCCCGAGGCGTGGCGCGCGGCGGTCAAGCCCAACACCGTGGCGTTCTTCGGGGAGACCATCCCCAATCCGCGTAATGATGTGCTGGACATCGAGACCATTTCCGCGGTGGCACACGAGTCCGGTGTGCCGCTGATCGTGGACAACACCATTGCCACGCCGTACCTCATCCGCCCGATCGAGTGGGGCGCTGACATTGTGGTGCATTCCGCGACCAAGTTCATGGGTGGTCATGGCACGTCCATCGGCGGCATGATCGTGGACGCGGGTAACTTCGATTTCGGCCAGGACCCGCAGCGCTTCCCGGCTTTCAACGAGCCGGACGATTCCTACAACGGCCTGGTCTACGCACAGGCGCTCGGTAAGGACGGGATCTTCGGGGTGAACCTGTCGTACATCCTGAAGGCGCGCGTGCAGTTGCTGCGTGACCTGGGATCGTCGATTTCCCCGTTCAACGCGTTCCTCATCGAGCAGGGGATCGAGACGCTGTCCTTGCGTATGGATCGGCACGTTGCGAACGCACAGAAGGTCGCGGAGTGGCTCGAGGCGCGCGACGACGTTCGCGCCGTTTCCTATGCGGGCCTCGCCTCCTCGCCGTGGCACGACCGCGCCCAGAAGTACTCGCCCAAGGGTGCCGGTTCCGTGCTCGGATTCGTGCTCGACGGCGGGCGCGAGGCGGGTACCGCGTTCGTGGATGCCCTGACCCTGCACTCCAACGTGGCCAACATTGGCGATGCCCGTTCGTTGGTGATCCACCCTGCCTCCACCACGCACTCACAGCTGACCGAAGAGGAGCAGCGGGCCACGGGTATCGAACCCGGGTTTGTGCGGCTGTCCGTGGGCTTGGAGTCCATCGATGACATCGTGGCCGACCTGGAATCCGGATTCGAGGCCGTGGCCGCGCTGGGTGAGGCTGCGGCGTCGTCGACGATCGGCTCGGATGGAGAGGGAACGCGGGCGTGACCATCGTGGGAGGCGGGACCACCGATTCGCTCGTGCGCGAGGACGGCGTAGTGGGCTATATCGACGTGGGTCCCTTGACCTTGGAATCCGGGTACCGTCTCCCACGCGCGCGCTTGGCCTACGAAACGTGGGGGCACCTCAACGAGGACGCCTCCAACGCCGTGTTGATCGAGCACGCACTGACCGGGGACTCCCACGTCGCACGCGGCCAGTCGCGCGAACACGCGCCCGAGGTTGAGCGCTTGGCCGCGGAAGCGGGCGGATGGTGGGATGGACTGGTGGGTCCGGGGGCGGCCATCGACACCGATAAGTACTTCGTGGTGTGCGCCAACATTCTCGGTGGTTGCTACGGCAGCACCGGTCCGGCCACCCAGGCACCACCGGAAGTGGACCCGGACCAAAAATCGTGGGGTTCCCGTTTCCCGCGCATCACCGTGCGGGACACGGTGATCGCGGAGGCCGTTCTGTCCGATGCTTTGGGAATCGAGCGTTGGCGACTGGTGATCGGCGGCTCCATGGGGGGTGCCCGGGCTCTCGAGTGGGCCGTGATGTACCCGGATCGAGTGGCGGCGTGCGGCGTGATCGCGGCGTGTGCTTCGGCCAGCGCGGAACTGCTCGCATGGGGACAGGCCCAAGCGCTCGCGATCCGGCAGGACCCGAATTTCCGCGGCGGGGACTACTACGACAGTGAGTTCCCGGAAGCGGGACTGGGCCTCGCGCGGCGCATCGCCCACATCACCTACCGCTCAGCCGCGGAGTTGCACTATCGGTTCGGCCGTGAGGCCCAGCCGAATGAGGACGTGGACGGGACCTACACGGCCGAGCGAGGCCGCTACCGCGTGGAAAGCTACCTGGACCACCAGGCCTCCAAGCTCGCGGGTCGCTTTGACGCGAACTCGTACCTGAGCGTCAACGAGACCCTGATGTCCCACGACATCACGCGTGGCCGCGGCAGCTTGGAAGAAGTGCTGGCAGGCACCTCGTGCGAGTGGCTCGTGGCCGGGGTCGATTCGGACCGGTTGTTCTTCCCTGCGGAATCGGCCGAACTCGTGCGGGCGCTGCCGGGTGAGCAGACCCTGCACATGATCAGCTCGCCGAGCGGTCACGACGGGTTCTTGATCGAGGCACCTCAGCTGGGCATGCTGCTCAAGAAGTCGGTGTTGAAGGACTAACCCTGTCCGGCCTCCGGGTCGGAGGGGTGCCGGTCGCTTGAAATCTGCGCATTCGCTTGTTCACCCGCACCCGGGATCACGGCTCGGCCGAATTTCGGCCGCTTGGCGGTGATGGAGTCTCCCGAACTGCGCTTGGTGAGGCGGCGGGCAACCCACGGCGCAAAGTGCTTCCGAGCCCACACGAGATCATCCCTGCGGACTTCCCGCTTTGTCCTGGCAGGTTGTGCTTCCAGGGCATCGGGAACTAGTCCGTGGTCGACGCCCAGGGAATCCAGGACTTCCACCGCGATCCGCTGATGACCCAGGGGAGAGAAGTGCAGTCGATCCGGCGCCCACATCAACGGATCGGCCAGTTCATGCAATCCCCACAGATCGGTCATCACTGCACCGTGGCGAGCCGCAATCACACGCACGTTCTCATTCCAAATGGCCACGCGGCCGCGGATGCTGCGGAGCACCGGAGTGTTGCCCACATCGGGCCCGTCGAACATCACCACGGTGGCGCCGGTCTCCGCGATGTGCGCGATCACGCCGTCCAGTTTCTGCGCGATGGCGTCCGGGTCCGCCCCGGGGCGCAGCATGTCGTTGCCACCCGCGCTGATGGTGACGAGGTCCGGCTCCAGAGCGAGCGCCGGTTCCAACTGTTCGTCGATGATCGGTTGGTAAAGACGACCGCGAATGGCCAGATTGGCGTAGGCGAAGTCATCCGTGAGCCGGTCCAGTTCTTCGGCCACGCGGTCGGCCCAACCGCGGTGCCCGCCGGGGACCTGCTCGTCAGGGTCGCCCACCCCTTCCGTGAAGGAATCGCCGATGGACACCATGCGGTGCCAGGGGTGGGCCGGGGGAGTGGGGTGTTCGTCTCTTTCGGAGGCCGTGTGGTTCTGGGGTTCGTCGTGCTCGGGGGAAGTTTCAGGTAAAGCCATACGCGCTTTTCTACCACTCACCACCCAGTGATGCACGGGCCGAATATGAGGCACCCGCGAGTCATGTCAGGATGGTCACATGAGTGATACCCCGTTTGTGATCTGGAACAACGAGCCCGCCCAACGTGCCGACACCCCGCTCGTGGTGTTGTTCCACGGCTACGGATCCCACGAAGAGGACCTGATGGCCTTGATTCCGGCCCTCCTACCGGGAGCCACCTACGCTTCGGTGCGGGCTCCCCAGCGAGCGCAGATGGGCTACCAATGGTTCCCGTTGTCAGCGGACGCGAGTTTCTCGACCGAGGCCGTGGTGGACTCGGTTCGTCCCGTGGCGGAGTGGGTCGAGGAACAAGCCAAGAACCACTCACGCGTGTTCCTGCTCGGCTTCTCCCAGGGCATGGCGGTCGCCACGAGCGTGGCCCGGCACATTCCCGAAGCCGTGGACGCCGTGGTCGGCCTGTCCGGTTTTGTAGTGCCGATCGCCGACGACGACGCTCACGCGGACTTCTTCCGCGACGACTACCTCGTGGAGCACCCCCTGCAGATGTTCTGGGGCCGCGATCCCGAGGACCCGGTCATTCCGCAGGCCATGGTGGATGCAACGGCGGACTGGTGCGTTGATCATGCCGAGGTGACCAAGGTGCAGTACCGGGGAATCGGCCACGGAGTGTCCCCGCAGGAATTGGGGCACGTCAAGGAGTACCTGCAGCACGTGGTGCGGTGACGCCCACCGGTTCCACGTAACGGCTCCGCAGCGAGTCCGATTGCTACGAAGCGTGACAGGCGGCGTGCCCTGAGGGGCATGCCGCGCCTACATTGGGCGCCATGACTGTTCAAACCACGGTGGAATCCAAGACTTCGCCTGCGGCCGGAAACAAGAAACCCCCGGTGGCGTCCGCGCGCGGTGCCGTGGCGCTGACCGTGGGCCTCGTCGTGAGCTTGCTCGCTGGCACCGCCCAGGCATTGCAATCCAGGGTCAACGGTGAGCTGGGACATGCCGTGAGTGATCCCTACGGGGCAGCGCTCGTCAGCTTTTCCTCCGCATTTCTGATCATCCTGGTCGTCACTATCGTGACTCCCGCCGGCCGCCGGGGTGCTTCTCGAATTCCCGCGGCGGTGAAGAGCGGCGAGGTTCCGTGGTGGTATCTCACCGCGGGTGTGCTGGGTGGCTTCATGATCGTCACGCAAGCGATGACCACGGTGGTCTTGGGCCTGTCCGTCTACATCCTGGGGCTCGTGTTCGGTAAGTCGGTCGGTTCGCTGATCGTCGATCGCTTTGGCGTGGGCCCGGGAGGCGTCAAGTACCTGACCAGCTACCGCGTGGTGGGGACCGCCATCATCATCGTGGCCGCCCTGGTGGCCATGGCCCCGCGATTCGCGGCGACCGATCTGGCGGCATCACTGCCGCTGCTCATTCTTTTCGCCACGCTGTCCGTGCTGGCGGGTCTGGGAAACGCGATTATGACCGCCTGGAACGCCGGCATCGGTGCCAAGGCAGGTACGCCCATCACACCCACGCTGACGAATTTCGCCGCGGGCACGCTCGCGCTCATCGTGACCGTGCTCATTGCGCGCGGAATCTCGGATCCCGGACCGTGGGTGTGGCCCGGTCAGTGGTGGCTCTACGCCGGAGGCATCTTGGGCATCATCCACGTGGCCGCGTCCAGTGTGCTGCCCAAGCACTTCGGCGTGCTGGAAACCAGCCTGGGCATGGTGGCGGGCATGCTGATTTCCGCACTCGTGCTGGACCTGATCGTGCCTACACCCAATACCATCGTCACCCCGGTCACGATCATTGGAACGCTGGTGACGCTGCTGGGGCTGGTGGTCGTCACTCTTCCGTGGAAACCTCGCCCGCAGGGCTGACGATCTTCACCGCTGGGAGGTCTGCTCCCAGGACCTCAATGACATCGCCGTGGTGCAACTGAGCACCGCGGCGTTGTTCTTCCTTGCCGTTCACGATCACTACGCCTTCGGCAATGAGCTCCTTGGCGTGGTTGCCGTCGTCGGCCAGATTGGCCAGTTTGAGCGCCTGACCCAAACGGATCATGTCATCGCGGATGGGCAGTTCTTCGGTAATCTCTTCGCTCATGGGCCCATCCTCTCAGCTCGTCCGGTCACTGCGCATCACGGTTCTCGTGGTCGCGGCGTTGAACCTCAGTTATTTTTTCGTGGAAATGGGGGTTGCTCTGAGCATCGGCTCAGTGGCCCTGTTTGCGGACGGCGTGGACTTCCTAGAGGACGTGGCCATCAATCTGCTCATTTTCATTGCGCTGGGCTGGACGGTACGGGCCCAGGCCGTCGCCGGACGGATCATGGCGATCATCATTCTGATCCCCGCGCTCGCGGCCGCCGTGCAATTGGTGCGTAAGGCCTTCGACCCGCAAGCCCCGGATCCGTTCCTGCTGGCAATCACCGCCGGGGGAGCGGCCGTGGTCAATCTCGTGTGTGCCCTGCTGCTGGCGCGCCATCGGAAACACGCCGGATCCATGGGAACCGCTGCGTTCCTGGCGGCCCGCAACGATGTGCTCATCAACATCGCGATCATCATGATGGGCGGGATCACGGCACTGACCATGTCCGGCTGGCCGGACATCATTCTGGGACTGTTCATCGTGATTCTCACCTTCTCCGCGGCCCGTGAGGTCTGGGAAGCCGCGGAGGAGGAGAGCCTGGGAGCCAAGGCGCTCGCGGGTGAAGACATCGACTGACCTCGTCAACGGAACCGCCCGTCGTCGCACGCAGCGTGATCGCAGAGTTGGTGCCGGCGAATCAACCCGTCCGAACCGCGAGGCCGGACCGAGCGGCGTCGGCGTGGAGAACGAACCGAAAAAATTAGTTGCATGTCCAATGGTTTGTCGTTAGATTATCTGTGAGACACACGTCACAGCGCGACGCACCAACCATTCAGGAGAGCACCAATGACTCAGGTTCCTCACTTCATTTCCGGCCGCCGCGTAGAAGGCACGTCCGGACGCTTCCAAGACGTCTACAACCCGGTCAAGGGTGAGGTAGCCGCTCAGGTTCCTCTGGCCTCGGTCGAGGAAGTAGAGAATGCGATCGATTCCTCGCAGCAGGCCTTCGCCAAGTGGTCCACCACCAATGCGCAGCGCCGCGGTCGAGTGTTGCTCAAGTGGGTGGATCTCATCAACGAGAACATGGACGAGCTGGCCACGCTGCTCTCCAACGAGCACGGCAAGACCTTCCCGGATGCCAAGGGCGACATCCAGCGAGGTGTCGAGGTGGTCGAGTTCGCTGCAGGTGCACCCCATCTGCTCAAGGGTGAGTACTCGACCGCGGCGGGTACCGGGATCGACGTGCACTCGCTACGTCAGCCGCTCGGGGTGGTCGCGGGTATCACCCCGTTCAACTTCCCCGCCATGATCCCGCTGTGGAAGGCCGGCATTGCCCTGGCCGCCGGTAACACCTTTGTCCTCAAGCCCTCCGAGCGTGACCCATCCGTGCCCGTTCGCCTGGCCGAGCTGGCTCTTGAGGCCGGTATGCCCGAGGGCACCCTGAACGTGATCCACGGTGACAAGACCGCGGTGGACACTCTCATCGAAGATCCCCGCATCAAGGCCATCGGATTTGTCGGTTCCTCTCCGATCGCCCAGTCGATCTACATGGGAGCGGCCAAGCACAACAAGCGCGCGCAGTGCTTCGGCGGCGCCAAGAACCATATGGTGATCATGCCGGACGCGGATCTCGAGCAGGCTGCCGATGCCCTCATGGGTGCGGCATACGGTTCTGCCGGTGAGCGTTGCATGGCGATCTCCGTGGCCGTTCCCGTGGGTGAGGCCACCGCGGACAAGCTCGTGGAGTTGCTGCGCGAACGCATTGACAAGCTCACGTTGGGCCCGTCGCTGGATGAGTCTTCGGACTTTGGCCCCGTGGTCGGCAAGGACGCCAAGGAGCGCATCGAGAACTACATCGGAATTGGTGTGGACGAGGGCGCTGAGCTGCTCGTGGACGGACGCGGTGCGACCGTTGACGGTCACCCCAACGGCTTCTGGGTCGGTGCCACGTTGTTCGACCGCGTGACCCCGGATATGCGCATCTACAAGGAAGAGATCTTCGGCCCGGTGCTGTGCATCGCCCGTGCCGCGGACTACGAGGAAGCCCTCCGACTGCCCAGCGAGCACGAATACGGCAACGGCGTGGCCATCTTCACTCGCGACGGTGACACGGCCCGTGACTTCACCACCCGTGTGGAGGTCGGCATGGTGGGTGTCAATGTCCCGATTCCCGTGCCGATTGCGTACTACACCTTCGGCGGCTGGAAAGCCTCGGGCTTCGGCGATTTGAACCAGCACGGTACGGACGGTCTGAAGTTCTACACCAAGACCAAAACGGTCACCACGCGCTGGCCCTCGGGTGCCAAGGAAGGCGCCAGCTTCGTGATGCCCGAAGGTAGCTGACGTCATACCGAGTCCCTGATTTCCGAACTCGAAGGAGAGTCATGAACACTTCACCGACAGCCACCCCGCCGCGCGTAGCGTTCCTGGGGTTGGGGCACATGGGCGGGCCGATGGCCGTGAACCTGGTTCAAGCGGGCGTCCCCGTGACCGGTTTCGACGTGGTCCCCGCTGCGCTCGATGTCGCTCGTGAAAACGGGATCACCGTGGCGGACAGCCCTCAGGAGGCCGTGCGGGACGCGCAGGTGGTCATCACCATGTTCCCCTCCGGCCAGCACGTGAAGGCCGCCTACACGGGTGCCGACGGCGCCGAGGGCCTTCTCGCCGCGGCCCCGGCCGGTGCCACTTTCCTGGATTGCTCGACCATCAACATCTCCGAGGCTCAGGAGGTGGCCACCCTGGCCAAGGAGGCCGGTTTCAAGGCTGCCGACGCCCCGGTCTCCGGCGGTGTGGTGGGTGCTCAGGCCGGAACTCTCGCGTTCATGGTGGGCGCACCGGACGACGTGTATCAGGAGATCTACCCCCTCCTGGACATCATGGGTGCCCGGATCGTGCACTGCGGTGACAACGGCATGGGACAGGCCGCGAAGATCTGCAACAACATGATCCTGGGGATCTCCATGGTGGCCGTCAGTGAGGCCTTCGTCCTCGCCGAGAAGCTCGGGTTGGAACATCAGGCCATGTACGACGTGGTCTCCAAGGCTTCCGGCCAGTGCTGGGCACTGACCACCAACTGCCCCGTGCCGGGGCCGGTTCCCACGAGCCCGGCCAACAACGACTACCAGCCCGGTTTCGGTGGTGCGCTGATGTCCAAAGACCTCAACCTGGCCGTGACCGCCATTGAGCAGACGGGCGTGGATGCCCAAATGGGTCAGTTGGCTGCGGAGATCTACAAGAAGTTCTCCGACGGTGAGGGTGCCCGACAGGACTTCTCCGGAATCATCAACACCATCCGTGAGGACAGCGGCAACGCGAAGTAGCGTCCCAACAGAACTCGTGCCCCGTCTCCGATCTCCCGGAGGCGGGGCACGAGTCTTGCCTGGCTCCCAGCGTCATGACTGAGTGGCGGAAACGACCGAAAATCCGGACCCTACGCGGCCAGTTGTTTCGGGCCGGATGTACCGGATTCAGTGCTCACGGGGCAGTTGGCGAGTCCTCGAAGTCCCCGGAACGGGCGCGGAAGCGACTCAGAATGCTGATCAACGAGTCCACCTCGTCGGGCTCGAAACCTGTTTGCAGGAATAACTCCTGGTTCAAGGCCGCCGTGGCCTCGGCCGCGATCTTTTTCCCCTTGGCGGTCAGCACGATGGTCATGGCCCGACGGTCCGTCTTGAGGGGCTCGCGCTTGACCAGGCCGGCGTCCTCCAGTCGATCCACCGCATTGGTCACCGACGTCGGGTGAACCTGCAGCAGGGCGCTGGCGCGCTTCATGAGCATCTGCTGTTCCCGCGTGAAGCTGAGCAGGGCAATGAGCTCGTAGCGGGCGAAGGTCAGTTTGAAGGGCTTGAGTACCTGCTCGGCCTCTGCCAGCAGGATCTGCTGGACCCGCATGATGGCCGTGACGGCAGCCATGGGACCCGAGGCATCTTCCCAGCCATTGCGCACCCAGTTGCGCTGGGCTTCCGCAATCGGATCTTTCGTGAGCGTACGACTATTGGACATTGGACCATTCTATTCCGGGGGTTGGGGGAACTCTGACCGGGGGAGGAGCAACGGCCGGTGTCATATCTGCGCCACCGGCCGTTGAAGGAGCTCTAGCGCTTGAGCGTCAGGTCTTCCTCACGGAATTCCGTGCCGTAGCCCTCCGGCGCCTCACCCGATTCGGACCGTTGTTCCTCCGCCTTCCGGAGCTCCACACGCCGAATCTTGCCGGAGATCGTCTTGGGCAGTTCCAAGAACTCGATCCGGCGGATGCGCTTGTACGGAGGCAACTTGCTCAGGCAGAACTGCAGGATTTCCGTGGCAGTCTCCGCGGTGGGCTCGTACCCCGAACTCAAGGTCACGAAGGCCTTGGGGATGGCCAACCGCAGCTCGTCGGGGGTCGGCACAATGGCCGCTTCCATGACCGCCGGGTGCTCGACCAGAACCGATTCCAACTCGAACGGCGAGACCTTGTAGTCACTGGACTTGAACACGTCATCCGCGCGGCCCACGTAGGTGAAGATGCCGTTCTCGTCACGGGAGACCACGTCACCGGTGTGATAGAGACCGTTGCGGAACACATCATCGGTCTTGGCCTTGTCGCCGTAGTAGCCGCGCATCAGACCCACCGGGCGGGGGTCCAGACGCAGACAGAGTTCTCCCTCGTCCGCTTCCTCATCGGTCATCGGATCGATGAGCACCACATCGAAACCGGGAAGCGGTACGCCCATGGAGCCAATCACGATGCGGCGTCCGGGGGTGTTGGCCACCTGCAGGGAGGATTCCGTCTGGCCGAAGCCGTCGCGAATCGTGCAACCCCAGGCCCGGTTGACCTGCTCGATGACCTCGGCGTTGAGTGGCTCACCAGCCGACACGGTCTTCTGGGGTGCAGTCTGCAACAGGCTCAGATCTGCCTTAATGAGCATGCGCCACACGGTGGGCGGTGCGCACAGGCTGGTCACGCCGATCTTGTCCATCACGCTCATGAGCGCGGCGGCGTCGAACTTGCGGAAGTTGTACACGAAGATGGTGGCCTCGGCGATCCAGGGAGCAAAGAAGTTGGACCACGCGTGCTTGGCCCAACCCGGCGAGGCCACGTTGAGGTGGATGTCGCCGGGTTCCAGTCCGATCCAGTACATGGTGGACAGGTGCCCCACGGGGTAGGAGGTGTGCGTGTGCTCCACGAGTTTGGGCTTAGACGTGGTGCCGGAGGTGAAATAGAGCAGTAGGGTCTCATCCGCACCGGTGGGGGAGTCCTGGCTCAGTTCGGGGGAGGCGTCGTAGGCCTCGTTGTAGTTGATGACGGTGCGGCCACCGGCTTGCGGCTCCTTGACCTGGTCGGCCGGGGTGTAGACGCCGGGCACATAGATCACGGTGTAGTCGCCGTCCACCGGGGCGAACTTGGGGGCGTCCTGCATACCCACGATGGCCCACTTGGCTTCGGCGCGGGTCACCCGGTCCTCGAGGTCTGCGGGTCCCATTTGTGTGGTGGTGGGAACCATGACGGCCTCGAGCTTGATGCAGGCGAGCATCGACTCCCACAGTTCCACCTGGTTGTTGAGCATGAGAATGACGCGGTCACCGCGCTGCACGCCCTGCTCCCGCAGCCAGTTGGCCACCTTGTTCGAGTCGCGGCCGAGCTCGCCGAAGGTCCGGCGCAACTCTGAGCCGTCCTCTTCGAGAATGATCAGCGCATCCTGGTCCTTGCGCTCGGGGGATGCTGCAACCTGGTCGAACCAGTCGAAACCGAAGTTGAAGTGGTCGAAGCGAGGCCACACAAATTCCTCGCGGGCACGCTCCCAGTCCTGTTGGAGTGACACCAGGTGGTCACGGGCGGTGCGAAATTCGTTCGTCACGGTCATGGCTTTCGAGGCCTCCTAGATATGCGGTCGTGATCCTGACGTGCCGTGCTCACCAGGTGGCGGCAACGGCTCTGAAGAGTCCGTTGGCAAAAAAGTGTGACTCACGACACCACAAATATACTTGGAAGGCCTATAGTTGGAAAGACCACAATCGGAATACCGAGAAATTTGAGGACCACGATCATGACCAGCGCGACCCTCTCCCAGTCCGGTAAGGCACCACAGAGCCTCTTGCCGGACGTCGACCTTCTGCACGTGGAGTCCCTCCTCGATCCGGCCGAACGTGAGCGCTTGGCCATGATCAAGGAGCATTTGCAGACCCACGTGCGCAAGCAGTCCATCGACCCGTGGAATCGTGAGCACCTGCCCACCGAGCTGCTGCCCGCGCTCGCGGAACTGGGACTCGGCAAACTGTTCCTGGATGGTTCTTCACGGTTGTTCCAGGGCATCGTGCACTCGCAGATCGCACGGGCGGACGTCTCACTGTCCGCGCTGATTGGCATCCACAACGAACTGATCGTGGGAACGATTGCGGAACTGGGCTCGGAGGAACAGAAAGCCCAGTGGTTGCCCGGCCTCTCCGAGCTGACGCAGTTGGGCGCCTTTTGCCTGACCGAGCCCACCCACGGTTCCGACATCGCTGGTGGCCTGGCCACCACCGCCACGTTGGACGGTGACGAATGGGTCATCCAAGGTGAAAAGCGCTGGATCGGTGCCGGTACCGTGGCTGCGGTCGCCCTCGTGTGGGCCCGCGACACCGCGGACGGTCTGATCAAGTGCTTTGCCGTGGACACCACCCACCCCGGTTACACGGCCACGAAGATCGCCAACAAAATGGGTCTGCGCATCATGCAGAACGCGGACATCGTGCTCAACGAGATCCGCGTACCCCGCTCCGCGCTCCTGCCCGGCGCCATCAGCTTCGATGCCGCCAACGAACTCCTGAAGGATTCCCGAGCCTGGGTCGGGTGGCAGGCCGTGGGCGCCCAGCAGGCCATTTTGGACATCCTGCGTGACTACTCGCTCGAGCGCCTCCAGTTCGGCAAGCCGCTGGCGCGTTTCCAGGTGATCCAGCAGGCCATGGCGGAGATCGCCGGCAATCTGGCCGCAAGCTCCGCGATGATGGTCCAGATGGCACGACTGCAGGAGACCGGCGAGCTCGAGATGATGCACGCGGCCATCGCCAAGTCCACGGCTACGCGACTGGGCCGTCAATCGGCGTTGTTGGCGCGCGATGCGCTCGGTGGCAACGGCCTGCTCAGCGACTACGAGATCTCCAAGGTGCTGGGCGACCTCGAGGCCATTTACACCTATGAGGGCAGCTATCACATCAACGCACTCATCGTGTCCCGGGCGTTGACCGGCGTCTCGGCATTCGTCTAAACCCCGCAAGAGAAACCGCTACGAAGACTCGTCTGACTCACCTCGAACCGGCGAGTTAGGCGAGTTTTCCGCGTAGTGGCTACCCTGGAACAGAGACGTCATCTCGGGCGTCTCATTCGTGGTGCCGAGCGCACGAAAGCCGCCCCGCGGCGTCGTCGTCAGTAGCGCCCTCAAGAACCACCCAACTGATTCCACGCGCGCGGCCGCAGCCAGCGGTCGGGCGAGAAACGGATGTGAGCACGCATGGCTGCCAAAACCACCCTGGACAATGTCATCTCCCTGGCCAAGCGCCGAGGTTTTGTCTTTCAGGCGGGTGAAATTTACGGCGGTTCGCGCTCCGCGTGGGACTACGGACCCTTGGGCGCGGAACTGAAGGAAAACATCAAGCGTGAGTGGTGGCAGACCTTCGTGCGCGGCCGCGCGGACATGGTGGGCCTGGACTCGTCCATCATCCTGCCCTCGGCCGTGTGGGAAGCTTCCGGCCACGTGGAGACCTTCACCGACCCGCTGGTCGAATCGCTGCACACCCACAAGCGTTACCGCGCCGATCACCTGCTCGAGGCCTACGAGGCCAAGCACGGTCACCCGCCGGTCAACGGCTTGGCGGACGTCAAGGACCCGGAGACCGGTCAGGACGGCAAGTGGACCGAGCCGCAGCAGTTCTCCGGTCTGATGAAGACCTTCCTGGGCCCCGTGGACAACGAAGAGGGCAAGCACTACCTGCGCCCCGAGACCGCCCAGGGCATCTTCGTGAACTTCCTCAACGTGCTCAACGCATCGCGTAAGAAGCCGCCGTTCGGCATCGGGCAGATCGGCAAGGCGTTCCGCAACGAGATCACCCCGGGTAACTTCATCTTCCGTACGCGCGAGTTCGAGCAAATGGAGATCGAGTACTTCATCCACCCGGACGACGCCCAGAAGTACTTCGACGAGTGGGTCGAGGCGTGCTGGGACTGGTTCGTGGATTTGGGCGTGAACCCGGACAACATGCGTCGCTTCGACGTGCCCGCGGATGAGCGCGCGCACTACTCGGACGGCACCATCGACATCGAGTACCGCTTCGGTTTCCAGGGCTCCGAGTGGGGCGAGCTCATGGGCGTGGCCAACCGCACGGACTTCGACCTGTCCAACCACACCGAGCACTCCGGCGACAAGATGCAGTACTTCGATCAGGCGTCCGGCGACCGCTACACGCCGTACGTGATCGAACCGTCCTTCGGCCTGACCCGCTCCATGATGGCCTTCCTGGTCGACGCCTACGTCGAGGACGAGGCCCCCAACACCAAGGGCGGCGTGGACAAGCGCACCGTGCTCAAGCTCGATCCGCGCCTGGCCCCGGTCAAGGCTGCGGTGCTGCCGTTGTCCAAGAAGGACGACCTCAAGCCGGTCGCCCAGAACCTGGACGCCGAGCTGCGCCGCCGCTGGAACATCGACTACGACGACGCCGGCGCCATCGGCCGTCGTTACCGCCGCCAGGACGAGATCGGCACGCCGTTCTGCGTCACCGTGGACTTCGATACCCTCGAGGACCAAGCCGTGACCATCCGTTCCCGCGACGAAATGACGCAGGAGCGCGTTGGCCTGGACCGCGTGAGCCAGTACCTCGCCGAGCGTCTCGAGAAGTAAGGACCGCATGAGCATCGAGTACCGTCCGTGGCGCGAAGACGACGACCTCCGCTTGCTGGAGGTCTGGCCGGACGCGCCGTCGGCCCCCGCCCAAGCCTTCCGCGCCCGTTTGGGTGCCAACGACGACGCCGCTTTCTCCCGCACGCTCGTGGCCACCGATTCCGGTGTGCCCGTGGGCGCGGGGGTGGTGTACGAATCCCCGTGGCACCCGCAGCGATTGTGGGCCTACGCGGAAGTTGCGCCGGATCGTCAGCGCGAAGGAATTGGCCACGAACTCGTGGCGAGGTTGCGCGCGGAAGCCGAGCAGGCGCCGTCGGGCGTCAGCGCGCTGCGCACCCGGGTGACTCCGGAGTCGGTCGGGCAGCAGTTTGCTCAGGCCGAGGGGCTGCGTCCGGCCATGCGGTCACGCGTCGTCCGCGTCAACGCTGGCGCGCTGCCGATGCCCACGCTGGGGCAGAACGCGGACGGTACTCCCGCTCAGACCGTTGAGGATCTCGCGACCGGATCGGTGGAACTCACGCGCGCCGTGTGGGAGTTCTACCGTTCGGTGCACGAGTGGGATCCCGTGGGCGAGATCGGGATCGGCGCAGTCAATCAGCAGTTGCTGTCGGACAAGGCCGGTGCCTTCGGTGCCGTGGTGCTGCGCGACGGGACCGGGGCTTCCGGTGGCAAGGCTCCCATTTCGGCCTTTGCCGTGAGCTACCGCCCCTTCGATCCGCACAACCCGGATCAGGAACCGGCCGAGTTCGAGGCGGCTGACGTGCTGCTGGGCTACGTGCCAGGGGCGGAGGACAGCGAAGCGGGAACCGGCGAGGCGGTGGAGAAGCTGCTGGCCCTGCTCGTCAACGACTACCCGGTCGAGCTCGAAGTGGACGACTCCATGACCCCACTGGTGGCTGTCGTGGACAACCTGCTCGAGGCTGGGGTGGCGCACGTGGTCACGGAGACGGTGACGCTGGTCGACTAGGCTCAGGACGCCCTCTCAGTCCCCTGCAAGGTGTGTGACTCGCGTGAAGACCCTGGTTCTCTTCGAAGGTGATTTCCGGCAAGGCCCATACGGCATAGACCTCTTGCCGGATCTGGGATTTGAACTGAGCGGTGTTCAACCGCTTCAGGGAAGGCTGCCGCGCAAGCTTCGCGATGTCATCGAACATCGCACCAGCACAAAGATTGTTGTTCCGGTCCGATCCATACCCAAAGCCCAGCGGGCGGATCTGATTCTCGGACTGCTGGAACCCAATTCAAAGTTCGCGGCTCAGCTCAAGAGACGTGGAATCCCGCCTTACGCAGGAACACCCATGGTCATGATTTCGTGCTGGCTGGCCGAATGGATCTCTAAGGCGAATCCAGAGGACCGCCGTGCGCTGGTCCGGCAGTTCGAGGCAGTTGACCTGATCCTCACACTGAGCCGCAATCAGATCGAGATCCTGATCGACGCCGGGTTCAGACCGGAACAGGTGGATGCCATCCCGTTCGGCTGCGCGCCGGAACTGTTCGACGGTGAAGATGTTGAACGGGATATCGACGTTCTCGCCGCAGGGTTTGATCACGGACGCGATTACGGAACGTTCTTCGATGGAGTGGGGGACCTGGACGTCACTGTCCATGTCCTGTGTCAGCCCGCGAATCTCGCCGGATTGACTGTGCCGGACAACGTGGTCGTGCACGGAGTCGTGCCGTTCGACCAATACCGCGCGATGCTGAGGCGTGCCAAGATCGTCGCCGTCCCGACTGAAGAACTGGCGTATCCCACGGGCCAATCGGTTGCCTTAGAAGCAGCGGCTTCCGGGGCGGCTGTGGCCTACACCGCAACGACCGCACTCAGCGAATATTTTGACGCGTCATACGCCGCTCCCGTTTCCGTGGGGGACAGCAAAGGGTGGCAGCGCGTCATCGGCCACCTCGTGGAGTCATCATCGGAACGCGAGGCGTTGGCGAGCGCAGGTCGGGCGAAGATCACCGAGGATTTCAGCTACGCAAACATGTGGCGGGCGTTCAAAACCAAACTTTCCGAGCACGGCATCACTCCATAGTTCCCATCCGGAGGCATCGTTACTGCGAAACCCGACCAGCGGTTGGGTTCCGAGTGACCGTCAGTGGTATGACGTTCTATGGAGAAAGGACGGCCATGTCATTGAAAACGGTGCCCGCGGAGAGTAAACCGCCCATGAACAGGCGGCTCAAGTTTATTGCCACGGTGGCCACGTTCGGTGGTCTGCTGTTCGGCTACGACACCGGAGTGATCAACGGTGCCCTGCCATCCATGGTGGACGACCTTCAGCTCACGCCGTTCCTGGAGGGTCTGGTTGCTTCGATTCTGCCGTTCGGTGCGGCATGGGGTGCGGCCTTCGGCGGCAAGCTGGCCGACCATTTCGGTCGCCGTAGAGTGCTGCTGATCCTGGCCGTCATCTTTGTGATTGCAACGATCGGCTGTGGAACAGCGCCGACCGTCACGACCCTCGTGGCATTTCGCTGCATCCTCGGCCTGGCCGTCGGTGCGGCCTCCGTGATCGTCCCGGTGTTCTTGGCGGAACTGGCGCCCGCACATTTGCGGGGTCGCGTGGTTGCCCAGAACGAACTCATGATCGTGGGTGGGCAGGCACTCGCGTTCGTCTTCAACGCCGGACTCGCTACCGCGTTCGGCCACATCCCGCACGTGTGGCGCTACATGTTGGTCCTCGCCACCATCCCCGCGCTGATCCTCTGGGTCGGCATGATTGTGGTCCCCGAGTCACCGCGCTGGCTGGCGCGCAACGGTTCCGTCGACCGAATGTTCGAGGTGCTCCGCCGCATCAGAGAAGACGCCTACGACTCGAGGGAGGGCGAGACCGTCCTCCAACTGGCCGAGGAGGACAAGAACCGCCCCACCGCGCGGGTCATGGACCTGGTGCGCATTCCCTGGATCCGCAGGATCTTCATCCTGGGCGCGTCCATGGCCATCATCAACCAGATCTCCGGCATCAACGCCATCCAGTACTACGGCGTGACCGTTCTCCAGGACGTCGGTTTCGGCGGTAACGGCGCTTTCTACGCGAACATCATCCCGGGCGTGGTGGGGGTGCTGGCCGTGGGACTGGCCATGTACCTGCTCAAGTACGTGGGGCGCCGCAAGCTGTTGCTTTCCGGCTTGGCGGGCACGGCGACGTCGTTGACGGCCTTTGCGCTGTCCTACTTGCTGATCCCGGAAACCAACGAGGCGCGAGCGTGGGTGATCCTCGCGTGCATCGTGGTGTTCGTGGGGTTCATGCAGTGCTGCATCGGCACGGTGACCTGGCTGTACATGTCCGAAATTTTCCCGCTGAACGTGCGTGGCGTGGGTATGGGTGTGTGCGCTTGGATCTTGTGGATGATGACGTTCGTGGTGGGCCTGACGTTCCCGATCCTCACCGATTCGCTGGGCGTGGGGTACACGATCCTGATCTTCGTGGTGCTGCAGGTCATCGCGCTGGTGTGGGTGTACCGGGTGGCTCCGGAGACCAAGGACAAGTCGCTGGAGGAGCTGGAGCACTACTTCCGCGCCGGGTAGTGGACAATGGTTTGTCAGCCCAGTCCGTCGCACCCCGGTGTCAACGTCATGTGAGGAATCCGCCCGTGTCCTGTGAGCTCAGCGAAACCGCCACACCGGAAGATTTCGCGCGCCCACGGTGGGTCGGTCAGCCGGATGTCCTCGAGCGGGCACAGCGGCTGAGCCAGAAGTTCGAAGAGGCTTATGGCCGCGCACCGGTGGGTGTGTGGGCCGCACCCGGCCGCGCCAATCTCATGGGCGAGTACGTGGATTTCTCCGGTGGTATGTGCCTCCCGTTCGCTCATCAGTACGTCACGTTGACGGCCGCTGCGCCTCGTGAGGACGGCGTGCTCAACGCTCAGTCGATGCAGGACGCGGACGAGTCCGTGGCCGATGACCGCCCCCGTTCCACCCGCATCGACGACATTGAACCCGGGGTCATCTCCGGGTGGTTCGGATACGTGGCCGGCGTGTCCTGGGGGATGAATCGGGTGGCCCGCGGGGCATCCGCGCACCCCGTCGCGGTGCCCGAACTCGGGCTGCCTACGAGTTTCGGGGCGGACCTGATGGTCGACTCCACGGTGCCGATCGGGGCCGGGCTCGCCTCCTCCGCCGCTCTCGAATGCTCGGTGGCGCTCTCGCTGTTCTCCTTGAACACCGGCAACGATCACCCGAACGACGCCTTACGCCGAGCCCTCGCTCGCGCCTGCATGGACGCAGAAAACTACATCGTGGGTGCCAACACGGGCGGCCTGGACCAGACGGCGTCCCTGCGCTCGCACGCGGGGGAGATCCTGGCGCTGGACTGCCGCGATTTCGACGTCGTCCGCTTACCCGCCGATCCCGCGCTCGCCGGCCTCACGTGGCTGGCCATCGATACCCGCGCCCCGCACAAGCTCGCGGATGGTCAGTACAGTTCCCGCCGGGCCGAGTGCGAGGCCGCGGCAGCGGTCTTGGATGTGCCCACGTTGCGCGATGCGCTTCCTGAGCATCCCACCCCCGACGACGCCGCTGCCGTCCTCGATCGCTTCGATCACCTTCTTGAGGTGGGCGCGGAGCTCACCGAGGACCGTGAGAACACTCGGTTGAGGCTGCGACATTCGATGACAGAGATGGTGCGCTCGGTGCAGATCGCCGATGAGCTGCACTCGGATTCCCCCGACTGGGCGTTCGTGGGTCGCCTCCTGGTGGAGGGTCATGAATCCATGCGAGATGACTGCGAGGTCACCGTCCCGGAACTAGATGCCGCGGTGGACGGGTGCCTGTCCGCGGGTGCGCTGGGTGCCAAGGTCGTGGGTGGCGGATTCGGCGGATCGGTGATTGCCCTGGTGTCGTTGGAGTCCGTGGATCGGCTGGCCGCGGCCGTGCAGTTGTGCTTTGCCCAGAACGGCTTCCGCGAACCGCTCTTTTTGACCTTGCAACCGTCCGAAGCGGGCCGCAGGATCCTCTGATTCCTGCGGAGCTTTCTGTCGAGCCCCAGGCGCTGAACATTCTGGGCAGAGGTTCGCCAGAATGAGGCTAGGTATTGTGCGATCCTCTGCCAAAAATGTCACTCACCCCTAGGAGTCACCCGTGTTCGCAGCGGCCAGTGCCAAACGACGACTCAAACGCGGACTCGCGGCCCTCAAAACCGGGGATACCGCGGTGGCGCGAGAGTCCTTCGAGGCCGCCCTGCGCACCGCACGACTGGGTGAGGTGTGGCTGGTAGCCGGCGATGCGGCGTCGTCGTTGGGGGACCTGGCGCGAGATTCTGCTGACCTGCCAGGAGCGGAACACCATTACCGGCTGGCCGCGACCCAGTACCGGCGCGCACCGCGGACCGCGCGATCCGTGGGCGGGCGGGTGCGGTGCCTGGAGAGTCTGGGTGACGTCCTGCTGCTGGAGGGGCGCCCGTGGGACGCGTATCGCGAGTTCCAGGAGGGCGCCAAGGCGGCCGGGGTGGACCCGTCGCGGCCCATGGGTACCGAGCATGGTGTGGAGTTCGTCTCACGCGAGGATCTGCGGTGGACCTCGCACCTGGCCACGGCGGCACAGGCAGCCGGCCGTCGCAGACTGGCGAACGACCACTACGAGAAGGTTCTCGCGGGTTGTGAGCTGCGCGGGGACATTGCCGGACAGATCATGTGTTGGAAGGGACTCGCGGCGCTCGCCGAGGACATGATGGCCTGGAATGACGCCGCTCACGCCCTCTACCACGCCAGTAACCTTTATCCCGCGCTGCCGGATCCGGAGGCCCACACGCGGGAGTGGGTGCAATGTCTGCGGGATCTAGGAGCCGTGTACAAAGCCCTGGGCCGCCGCGACGAACAGGTGCGGGCGTTCAAGCTCGCGGTGCGCTTGGAGCAGGTGGACAGCTCGGCACGCGTTAACTCGAATAGTGAGACAATGGCCCACGATGAGCACCATAGATCTTGAGACCGCGGACCGGGAACCGGCCGTGTTGAACCTGAAACCGTTGCAGCTGGGACCGTTGACAATCGACGTGCCCGTGGTTCTGGCGCCCATGGCGGGGGTGACCAACAAGTCCTTCCGCAAGCTGTGCCGCGAGTACGGCGGGGGACTGTACGTCACCGAAATGGTCACCGCGCGGGCCCTGGTTGAACGCCGCCCGGAGTCGCTGCGGATCATTCATCACGACCCGGACGAGACTCCGCGTTCCATCCAGATCTACGGCGTGGACGCGGTCAACGTTGGCAATGCTGTGCGCATGGTCGCGCAGGAGGACCGCGCGGATCACATCGACCTGAACTTCGGTTGTCCGGTCCCCAAGGTCACCAAGCGCGGCGGCGGTTCTGCCCTGCCGTGGAAGACCGACCTGTTCCGGGCGATCATTCGCACCGCGGTTCAGGAGGCCTCCGAGGCGAACATCCCGGTGACCATTAAGATGCGAATCGGCATTGACGATGAGCACCAGACCTACCTGGATGCGGGCCGGATGGCACGTGATGAAGGCGTGGCCGCGGTTGCCCTGCACGGTCGCACTCTGCAGCAGCACTACTCCGGCAAGGCCGACTGGGACTCGATCGCACGGCTGCGCGAAGCGCTACCGGACATCCCCGTGCTCGGTAACGGCGACATCTTCTCGGCGGAGGATGCCGTACACATGGTCGAACAGACCGGCGTGGACGGTGTGGTGGTGGGCCGCGGTTGCCAGGGCCGCCCGTGGCTGTTCGGTGACCTGCAGGCGGCTTTCGAGGGCAGCCCCAAGCGATACAAGCCCGGAGTCCGCAAGGTCGCGGAGACCATTTACCGGCATGCCGAGCTGCTCGCAGAGGAATTCGGTGACGAGGCCAAGGGCTGCCGCGAAATCCGTAAGCACGTGCCCTGGTACTTCAAGGGCTACCCGGTGGGCGGCGAGCTTCGCGCGCAGATGGCGCAGGTGCCCAGCCTGGCGCGACTGCGCGAACTGCTCGACCAGCTTGATCTGGACCTGCCCTACCCCGGCAAGGACGTGGAGGGGCCGCGCGGCCGCGCGGGCAACCCGCGCAAACCCCACCTTCCGGACGGTTGGTTGAACTCCCGCATCCTGGGCGACGCCGAACGTCTGGGCCTGGTGCACGCTGAACTCGATGTTTCCGGAGGCTAACCGATTGCACACCCCTGATCGCCTGGGAATCCTGCCCGCCGGGTACGCCTACGAGGACGCCGAGCGGTACGTGGCCGAGAACCACCACAACCGCCACCGCTCTCACTTCGAGCGAGACCGCGCGCGTGTGCTGCACAGCTCCGCTCTGCGGCGGTTGGCCGCCAAGACCCAAGTGGTCGCACCGAGCACGGATGACTTTGTCCGCAATCGCCTGACCCACTCCCTGGAAGTAGCGCAGATCGGCCGCGAACTGGGCAAGGCTCTCGGTTGCGATCCGGACGTCGTGGATGCTGCGTGTCTCTCCCACGACCTGGGGCACCCGCCCTTCGGGCACAACGGGGAGACGGCGCTCGCGGCCATGACGCGGGGAATCGGCGGCTTCGAGGGCAATGCCCAGACCCTGCGACTCCTGGTGCGCCTGGAGCCCAAGATCATCACCGAGGACGGCCATCCCGCCGGTCTCAATCTCACCCGCGCCGCATTGGATGCCACGTGCAAGTACCCGTGGAGCGCCGAAGATGCACCGCAGCGCCCGGATGGGAAACCCAACCTCAAGTTCGGCGTCTACCAGGACGACCTGCCGGTGTTCCGCTGGATGCGTGAAGGCGCCATCGAGGGCCGCAAGTGCCTGGAAGCCCAGGTCATGGACCTCGCCGACGACATCTCTTACAGCGTGCACGATGTGGAGGATGCGATTGCCTCCAACACCCTGCAACTGGGTCAACTGGCTGATCCCCTTGCCCGGGCCCGCGTGATCGAGTGGACCCAGCGCTGGTACCTTCCGCAAGCCACCGCTGAGGAGCTGGACGCCGCCCTGCGTCGCCTGGAGGCCTCCCCGGTGTGGATACCTCTCATGGACGGCTCCCGCAAGGACCTGGCGAGGCTCAAGAACATGACCAGCCAGTTGATCGGCCGGTTCGCGATGTCCGCGGTGGAGGCCACGCGTGACGTTGCCGGAGACGGTCAGCTGACCCGCTATTCAGCCGAGCTGGTGGTGCCGCACGAAACCGAGTTGGAGATCGCGGTGCTCAAGGGCATTGCCACGGCCTTCGTGATGACCGTGCGCGACGCCCAACCGCTCTACGACAACCAGAACGAGATCCTCACCATTCTGGTCAATGCCCTCATGGAGACCGATGGTCGGTTCCTCTCACCCGAATTCGCGGGGGACTGGCGCGAGATCGAGGACGGACCCGGAGCCGAGGCCGCCCGCCTGCGCCTGGTCGTGGACCAGGTCGCGTGCCTCACGGACATCTCCGCCGTGGCCCTGCACGACAAGATTCGCGGTACCAACTGGCGGACGGGCGACAAGCCGCTCTGGTGAGCTTGCTCTCATTCAATGGGATTGTGGCCGGGCTAACACGAGCGTGCGACTAGGATCACTGTGATCTGTTGCCCTACCGGAAGAGATTCTCCGTGAGCTCCACCGCTTCCTCGCCCACTGCTGGCCCCGCGCCCACCAAGGGCCTCATTCTCAAATCCCCCTTGTGGGTCGCACCGCTGTGCTGGATCGCCGTTCTGCTGGACGGTTTCGACGCCGTGGTCCTCGGCGCGGTGATGCCCGCACTGCTCGACGACGCAGCCTTCGACATGTCCACCGGCGAAGGCACCGCTGTAGCCACTGCGGGCTTGTTCGGCATGATGGTCGGCGCGCTCGGCATGGGTTGGCTCACCGACCGCCTGGGCCGCCGCAAGATGCTGATCGGCGCCGTGATCGTTTTCTCCGTGCTGACCTTCGCCGCCGCCTTCGCGCCCAGCGTGCTGTGGTTCGGCGTGCTGCGCTTCCTGGCCGGCCTGGGTCTGGGCGGTTGCCTGCCCACCGGCATCTCCATGGTCACCGAATTCGCCCGCAAGGGCCGCGGCTCCAACGCCACGACCGTCATGATGACCGGCTACCACGTGGGCGCCGTGCTCACCGCAGCACTGGCCATCTGGGTCCTGGCACAGTTCTCCTGGCACACCATGTTCATCGCCGGCGCCCTGCCCGCACTGATCCTGGTGCCGCTCATGTACATCTTCCTTCCCGAGTCGCCGTCCTTCCTGGCGGCCAAGGGCGATTACGACGCCGCTCGCGCCGTCGCCGCGCATTACAACGTTGAGCTCGAACTTCCGGATGCGGCGGGTGCCGGCCGCGCGGCGTCGTCGACCCCGAACGGCGAGACGGCCAAGCCCGCGAAGCAGGGCGCGGCCCTGCTGCTGAGCGGAACGTACGCGCGCAACTCGGTGTTCATCTGGACCGCGTCCTTTATGGGTCTGCTGCTGGTTTACGGCCTGAACACGTGGCTGCCGCAGATCATGCGCGCCGCCGATTACGACCTGGGCAACTCGCTGGGCTTCCTGCTGATCCTCAACGTGGGTGCCGTGGTGGGCCTGTGGATCGGTGGCCGCGTGGCCGACCGGATCACCCCTCGTGTCGCCGGCATCCTGTGGTTCGCGGGCTCCGCTGTGCTGCTGGCCGCCCTGGCCATCAAGCTGCCAGTGTTGGGCATTTACTTCATGGTGTTCCTGACCGGTTGCTTCGTGTTCTCGTCGCAGGTGCTCGTGTACGCGTTCACCGCGGCCAACCACCCGCCGCAGGTCCGTGCGACCGCGTTGGGCATGTCCGCGGGCGTGGGTCGTCTGGGTGCGATTAGCGGCCCCATCGTGGGTGGCACGCTGCTGACCGCCGGTCTGGCGTACCCGTGGGGCTTCTTCGCCTTCGCGCTCGTAGGTGCGTTAGGTGGGGCGTCCATGCTGGGCACCAAGACGGTGGATCCTGTGGACAAACGCGTGGTCATCGACCCCGAGGACTCTCCCGCGCGGTAGGTTCCGCGCGTCGAGTCAGTCGAGAGCGGCGTCGTCCCGAGCGGGCGCCGCCGCTTTTTCGTACCCAAGCTGCACAGGCCGACGTCGCGGCCCCGCGAGTTTGACGCGTTGCCTAGGATGAGAGGCGTGGCAGGACTGATCAGGCGCGAAGACATAGACGAGGTGCGATCACGCACCGATCTCAAGGAAATTGTCGACCAGTACGTGACCTTGAAGCCCGCCGGCATCGGTTCCTACAAGGGGCTGTGCCCGTTCCACGACGAGCGCACGCCCTCGTTCCACGTGCGCCCGCAAATGGGCACGTACCACTGCTTCGGCTGTGATGAATCCGGGGACGTCATCGCGTTCCTCATGGAGATGGACCACACCCCGTTCACCGAGACGGTCGAGCGGCTGGCCGCGCGCATCGGGTACGAACTGCGCTACGAGCAGGGCTCGGGCCCCAAACGCGAGGAAGTCGGCCGCCGCCAACGTCTGCTGGACGCGCACAAGATCGCCGCGGAATTCTTCCAACGCAACCTCTACACGCGCCAGGCCACGGCCGCGCAGCAGTTCCTGGGGGAGCGCGGATTCGATGACGCCGCCGCGCGAACCTACGGCATCGGCTACGCGCCCAAGGGCTGGTCCAACCTGCTCAAGCATCTGCGTGACCAAGGTTTCACCGACCAGGAACTCAAACTCACCGGCATGTTCTCCGAGGGTAATCGTGGTCTCTACGACCGGTTCCGCGGGCGGTTGATCTGGCCCATCCACGCGGTGGCCGGAGAGGTCATCGGCTTCGGTGCGCGCAAGCTCTACGAGGACGATCAGGGTCCCAAGTACCTGAACACCCCTGAAACCCAGCTCTACAAGAAGTCTCAGGTGCTCTACGGCATCAACCTGGCCAAGCGGGCGATCGCCAAGGGCAAGCAGGTCGTCGTGGTCGAGGGCTACACGGACGTCATGGCGTGTCACCTGGCCGGTGTCGAGACCGCGGTGGCCACGTGCGGTACCGCGTTCGGTGCGGACCACATCAAGATCGTGCGCCGCTTCCTCTCTGACGACTCGGCCGGGGGAGAGGTCATCTTCACCTTCGACGGCGATGCCGCAGGGCAGAAGGCCGCGCTGCGCGCCTTCCAGGAGGACCAGCGGTTCGTGGCCCAGACCTACGTGGCCGTGGGGCCGGACGGCATGGACCCGTGCGATTTACGACTGACCCGGGGCGACGCCGCCGTGCGTGACCTGGTCAGCACTCGCACCCCGCTGTTCGAGTTCGCGTTGAAAGCGACCATCCGCGACTACGACGTGAACAGCCTGGAAGGGCGACTGCGGGCCATGCGCGCGTGTGCACCCATCGTGGCGCAGATCCGTGACTCATCCTTGCGGCCGGCGTATGCGCGAGAGCTGTCCGGGTGGCTGGGCATCGAGACGGACGAGGTCATGCGGGCGGTCGCGGCGGCGTCGAAGCGGGGTTCTTCATCGCAACAGCGCGGGCAGCAACAGCGGGCGCCGCAGCATCATGAGTCGCAGCAGTTCTCGTCGGGCCGTGATGGGTCCGGACGCGGCTCTAACACGCCGGGACGCCCGGGGGATCGCCCCGGTGACTCTCAGGAGCAGGAACGCCCTGCCGAGGTGCAGCTACCCAATCCTCGCGAGCCGGTGGCCCGAATGGAACGTGAGGCGCTGGAGGTCGTTCTGCAGGTTCCGGACCTGGTGCCCGACGCGTGCTGGGGTCATTTCGAGTCCGCCGAAATGCGGTACCCGGTTCACCAGGCTCTGCACGATGCGATCGTGGCCGCGCGGCCCGAATACGACGTGAACGACCCTCGCGGTGGCCGCGGGTGGCTCGAGCATGTGCGCGGGCAGCTGCCCGAACCGTTGCACGGATACCTTGCGCAGTTGTCGGTGACTCCGCTGCCCGCTTCTTCTGAGCAACAGGTCCGCAACTACGCGGTGGGTGTGCTGACGAGCCTGGTGGAGATGCACATTAACCGCGCCAAGTCGGACAAGCTGGCGCACCTGAACCGTACGGATCCGCAGCAGGAATCCGCTCTGTATCAGTCGCTGCAGCGTGAGCTTCTGGACCTGGAGATGCAGCGGCGGAGCCTCCTCGATAACTGATGTTCACGTTGCAGCGAGCTGGATTTGAGGAACCGGCCAAGGGTCTGTAAAGTATCTTCTCGTTGCACAGATGTGCACGGTCCCCCGTAGCTCAATTGGCAGAGCATTCGACTGTTAATCGAAGGGTTACTGGTTCGAGTCCAGTCGGGGGAGCTGCAGACGAGAGAAGCCCCGGTTCGCCGGGGCTTTTGTCGTTTCCGGTTCCGGCCAGCGGTCCGCAGGTCCTCTTGATCGTTTATGGCAGAGGTTCACACCGATGACATTCGGGGCAGAGTGTCGCAGCCGGACCCCTTGTTTTCCAGCGAACTTGATCCCGAGATGCCAGTGACAGCTCGCGTTCCGTCAAAACCTCACCCGTGGACGCGCGACTTCGTCGGTTCAGCGATGATTCACGTGGCCGACGATTACTGGCCGCTGCGGCGTCGGCGGCGCCGTTCGAACCAACCGCGGGGCCCGCCCTCGATGAGAACGTGCTTGGTGTGCGGGTCGAGGAGCATGAGGTACGCGGTGAAGGCCAAGGCGATGACGTAGGCGATCGTGGAGACGTCCCACTGGACCTCGATGAACGGCCACACGGAGAGTTGATCCTGCGCACCGAAGATCACGAAGAACCCGGTAACCACGTACAGCACACGCACCTGCCAGTTGTTCTTGATGCCTGTGACGGCCAGGAACGGCAGGAACCACAGGATGTACCAGGGCTGGATGATGGGGGAGAGCATCACGACCGCTGCGAAGGCCAGACCCATGCGGCGGACCACGCGGTGACTGCGCTGGCCCTCTCCCCAGAACATCAGCAGCACCACAATGCCGATGCCCAGGTACTTGAGGGCGGTGCGCAAGACTCTGGCGATGTCGCCGCCGGGCAGCCCGAGGGCGTCGCCGATCCGGTTAACCTGCATTCCCAGGAATCCCGAGGGAGAGTAGCCGGTGAACCCGGGTGTGGGATCCAGGATCGCCAGGATCCACCCCGATCCCAGGTTGTAGGGGATGCCGCTCATAAACAGCACGCCGAAACTCAGGACTGCGGTGGCGGCCCAGGTCGCGAACTTGCGGGGCCATGACGCGTTCCGCCCCGCCCACAGCAGTCCGATGAACGGCAGCAGCAGAATGGTAATCGGCTTGATGCCGATCGAGGCGGTCACCAACAGAATCCCTCGGATGGGTCGGCCGGTCGCCGCGAAATACGTACCGGCCACGGCCAAGCCGACCATCAGGCCGTCGTTGTGGGCGCTGGCCACAAAGCTGATGAGGAACAGCGGATTGGCGACCGAGAGCCACAGGGCGCGAGCGCCGTCGAACCCGTGCATTTTCGCGAGCTTGGGCACGTAGATCACGCACAGTGCCACGCCGATGCACGCGAGGGCGCGGAACAAGAGGCCCGAGAGGTCTGGCTGGGCGTCGGTGATCTTCACGACCAGGTGTGCGAGCCACAGGAAGTACGGACCGTAAGGGGTGCGGGATTCGGCCCACGCCGGATCAGCGCCCAGCATGAACCAATTATCGAGGGTTGAGATGCCGGTCGTGTACGGGTTCTCCCCGGCCTCCATGAGGCGGCCTTGCCCGATGTACGCGTACACGTCGCGCGAAAAGATGGGGACGGCCAGGAACAAGGGCAGAGACCAGGCAATGATCGCGGCGACGACGGCGCGCAGCGAACCTTCCGGCCAGCCGGCCAGTCGCTGTCCCAGCCGGATCCACGAGCGCATGAGCAGCATGGCGCCGAACGTCAACAGGACAGTGGAGGTGTAAATGCCCCAGCCCTCCGTGCGCATGGCGATCACCAGGGGGTTGCGAACCATGGGGGAACCGAGTGCCATCCATCCGGTTCCGACGGACCCAACGAGCATCATGAGCGAGCCGATCAGGCCCTGGACGATGGCGATGTGCGGGCGGGGAATCAGCGGAGTGCCGGGGGCGGAACGGGCTTCGGCGAGCGAGGGGGTCTCGGAGGGTTGGTGTTGCGCCGGGGTGCTGCCGTGGGCAGTGACCTCCGGACCCGAACCACTTTCCGCCATGACCTGTGTCGTTCCCCTACTTGTGACCGTGTTCGGGCACCCAGGGTCTTGGGCCCGCGGGACCTTTCTCAGAAGGCTGATCTTAGCAGTCAGATCCGCCTCAACCGTGGGTATCGGGGCCGGTTCAGGATGGGGATTAGCCGGGGACAGTACCTCGATGTGCCGCACCCCATGGGCCGCGAGTCCGTGGGGAGGTACCCGTGGCACGTAGCATGAGAAGACACCCGTGCCCGTTTCCGCTGGGCACGGTACTGATTTCATGAGGCCGCACGTGGTCTCGTACCGCTGCGCACCCGACGAGGATTGATCATGTCCACGCACAAGCCGTTGACCCAACAGGACCGATTGAATGTTCTGGATCGTCCCCGGAACCTACCGGGGTGGTTGAGCTCCCCGCGTGCCCTTCTGGCGGGGTTCGTGGTCCTGCACCTCGTATTCCTGATCTTCGCGCTGATTGTTTCACTCAACGGCAACGCCTTCAGTGACACAAATATTTATCGGGACTGGACGCGCATCGGCTTCGACCAGGACGCCTTGGACGGCGGCCCCAGCCCGTGGGTATATCCGGTGCTGGCCCTACTGCCCATGGCGCTCGCGGGGATCGCGGGACCTGCGCCCTTCTTCTTCCTCTGGGTCCTGATGACCACGCTGCTCAACGGCTGGGCGGTGCTCAAACTCACCGATCGCGGTCGCAACACACAGGCGATTCCCGCTGCCTGGTGGTGGTTGGGCTTCACCTTCCTCATGGGGTGGCTTGGCTTTGCTCGGGTCGACGGCGTGACGGCCCCCATTGTTCTGGTGGCCTTGGCCTACGGCGTGGCCCATCCGTTCATCGCCTCCACTCTTCTGAGCATCGCGACGTGGATGAAGGTGTGGCCGGCAGCTATCGTGCTGGCGCTCTTCACGGTGGTGCGGCAGCGCGTGCAGGTGGTCGTGGCGGGCTTGATCGTGAGCGTGGTGGCCGCGGGCATTGCCGCAGCCATGGGTGCTCTGCCCTTGCTCTTCAACTTCCTCACGCAGCAGGGCGACCGTGGCATGCAACTGGAAGCCACGTTCACCACCCCGTGGCTGTGGTCCTCCGTGCTGGGCGTGGGCGGCTCGCAGATGTACATGAACACTGACATCAACTCCATGCAGGTGGACGGCCCCGGTACCGAGATCATGTCCTCGCTCATGCAGCCCCTGCTGATTCTGGCCGCGCTGGCCACCACCACGTTGCTCGTCCGGGCCCTACGTCACGGTGTGCGTACCGGTGGTGCGGATCGCACCGAGCTGTTGCTCGCGGGCACGCTGACCCTGGTGTCCGTGTTCATCGTGTTCAACAAGGTGGGCTCGCCTCAGTTCATGGTGTGGCTTGGGCCGGCCGTGGCTCTGGGACTCGTGCACCACTGGCGCTCGTGGCGTACTCCCGCCATCATGCTGATCGCGATAGCGGTGCTGACGTTCTTCATTTACCCGCTGTTCTACACAGAGCTGAGCCACGACAACCCGGCCATGGCCTTGGTGCTGACCGTGCGCAACGCGCTGCTCGTTGTGCTGATGCTGTGGTCTGCCCGCCGTCTGTACTGGCTGGGATCCAAGCGCCCCACCGATGAGCTCGTGACCAAGGAGTCCTGACATTTCCGCCGCATTCTTCGACCGGCTGAGCGGCGTACGAGACGCCCTGCTGCCGGACCGCGTGATCGCCTGGTTCGCCCGTCCCTCCAGCGTGTGGTGGGGTTTCGCGGTAGTTCATCTGTACTACATGGGCTGGATGGCCTCCTTCTTCCTGAACGGGTGGGCCTTCAGCGACACCGAGCAGTACCGCGAGTGGGCCATGGCCGGGTTCACCCCCGAGGTCACCGATCAGTCGATCAGCCCGTGGGTTTACCCGGTCCTGGCGCAGCTGCCCATCCACGCGGCCGGTATTGCAGGGCACGATCTGTACCTGCTCGCGTGGACCCTGATCATCACGGCGCTCAATGCGGTTGCTATCTGGTTCCTCACCCGCCGCTCCATGCAAGGTCGCGGAGTGGCGCCCGCGTGGTGGCTGCTGATTTTCCTGGTGTTCATGGGGTACCTGAGCTTCGCGCGCGTCGAGGGCATCGCGGCTCCCATCGTGCTGATCGGTATGCTCTACGCTGCCCGGCAGCCCGTGGTGGCCTCCGTGCTGCTGAGTATCGCCACGTGGATCAAGGTGTGGCCCGCGGCGGTCATCCTGTCTCTTCTCATCGCAGCCAAGAAGCGCGCGCAGGTGTTCGTGGCTGGCGTAGTGGTCACCGCGGTGGTCGTTCTGGGTACGTGGCTGTCCGGCGGATTGGCCCGCATCGCGGACTTCATGGTCAATCAGGGTTCGCGCGGCATGCAGCTCGAGGCTACTTTCTCCACCCCGTGGGTGTGGTTGAGCGTGCTGAACATCGCGGATTCCAAGATCGCGGACAACACGGCGATCAACTCGTCTGAGGTCTACGGGCCCGGCACCGAGGTCGCCGCCTACCTCATGCAACCGCTGCTCATCGTGGCAGTGGTCCTGGGCACCGCTCTGTTGATTCGTTCGTTGCGCAGGGGAGCGGACCGCGGTGAACTCTTCTACGAGGGTGCTCTGATGATGACCACCGTGCTCATCGTGTTCAACAAAGTGGGCTCACCACAGTTTATGATCTGGCTCGCGCCCGTGATCGTGGCCGGCCTCGTCTACGACTGGAAGCGCTGGCGCACCCCCGCGGCCCTGCTCATGGGCATCGCGGTCGTCACGTTCTTCATCTACCCGCTCTTCTACACCCCGCTCATTCACGCCAATCCGATCATGGCAGGTGTGCTGACCATCCGAAACGTCCTCCTGGTACTCCTGCTCGCCTGGTCGGTCAAGCGCACTTGGGATCTCGGAACCAAGCCGCAGCCCGCACGCGAGGTGGCTCAGGGCTGAGGCGCCGCGCTCGCCGGTTGCCCTGGTCAGGAACGCGACCAGAACGACGTCGTACGGGGCCTTGGGTGCACCACGAACCAAAGGCGCCCCGGACAGTAACTGTCCGGGGCGCCTTCGGCTTCTTCAGGAACGTGAAGTGAAGGTCAGTACCTTACTTCTCGTCGGTGGTGCCGGTTGCTGCCTCGACACCGGCCTCCGGGTTACCCGGAGGGGTCGTGGGTTCGTTGATCGGGCGAGCCGGTTCCTTGAGCAGGAACGGAGCCAGACCGCCGGCGACCAGCATGACAGCCAGGACGATGAAGGCCACCACGTAACCTGCGGCGTCGACCACTGCACCGACCAGGGCACCCTGGGCCATACCACCGACGAACGCGCCGATGTTGATGACTGCGAACGCGGAACCGATGATCTTCAGCGGGATCAAGCGGTAGGGGAGCATCAGGATGGCGGAGAAGGACCACATGATGAACAGGTTGGCCAGCCACATCATGACCGCGGAGCCCCACAGGTTGGGGATGATCACGGCGATGACCATGAGCACTGCGCCGATGCTGGACATCAGCAGCATGAAGACCTTCTCGTTGTTCTCGAACCAGCGCTTGACCACGGTGGCACCCGTGCTGGTAGCGATCCACAGCGAGAGACCGTAACCGACCATCACGACCATGTACTCCCATCCGGTGGGGGTGATGCCGGACTGCTCTGAGTACATCGTGGCGAGCCAGGTCAGCAGGCCCACGCCCACGGCGTTGTTGAGCAAGAGGCACAGGCCCAGGACCAGTGAGTTGCGGTTCTTCCAGGCGTCCAGGATGGAGACGTCGTTCTTGGCCTTGGCAGCAGCCTTGTCAGCGGCGGCGGCCTTGTCGGCCGGGGACTCGCTCGGGACCAGCTTGATGAACATCAGGGTCGCAACGACCAACAGGACGGCGAGCAGGAAGTACATCCAACGGAAGTCACGGGCGACCACGAGCGGTGCGAAGACCAGGTAAACGAGGATCGTACCGATACCGGCAGTGGAGACCACCTTGGACTGCACGGCGCCGCGCTCTTCGGCGGCGAACATCTTGGCGATGACCGGCGGGGTGCCGTTGGTGTAACCGGCCTGACCGAAACCGATGATCAGACGTGCCAGCGGGATCAGGATGAAGATCATGGACGTGGAGCTGAAGCCGGCGAAGCCAAAGAACGCAGCGCCAGCGGCCAGGATCAACAGTGCCACCGGGATGAAGATGCGGTAGCCGTAGCGGTCCACGAACCAGCCAGCCACGAAGGTCATCACGATGAAGGACAGGTAGAACAGAGTGGTGATCAGACCGAACTGGGTCTTGGTGAAGGTCTCCAGTCCCAGGTTGGACATGTAGGCCGGGTCGGTCAGGAACGGACCGATAGCACCCGCCAGACCCTTTTCGATGTTAGCCAGCAAACCCACGGAGAAGAGTGTGGCGAACACGCCCTTCTGGGTTTTGGTGAGGTTCATTTCCTCAGCCTTTCGTACTCAAGTGATGCGGATGGGGGATCAAGAAGCCAGGAAGTCCAGGGCGATCTGCACTTCCGTGCGGGCGCCGGCTTCGAGAGCCTCTTCCTTGATGTCGAACTTGGGGTGGTGGTTCATGTAGGGCAGGCCGTCCTCGGCGGTGCCACCGCCCAGGAAGATGAAGCAACCGGGGATCTCACGGGCGAAGTAGGAGAAGTCCTCGGACGCAGAGGTGGGCGGACCCCAGAACGCGTTCTCGTCTCCAACGGCCTTCTTGGCTGCTTCCAGGGCCAGCTCCGCGAGGTCATCGTTGTTGATGACCACGGGGTAGCCCTCGGCCCACTGGAACTCGGCCTTGGCACCGTAGGCGGCGCACACGTTCTCGACGATCTCCGTGGCGCGTTCCTTGAGGATGTTCCAGTCGTTGTCGTCCACGGTGCGCATGGAGACACCGAGCTTGGCCGAATCCGGGATCACGTTGGGAGCCTGACCGGCCTGGATCATGCCCACGTTGACCACGTTCATGTGATCGGGTGCAACACTGCGGGAGACGATCGTGTTCAGGGCAACGGTCACCTGCGCGGCGACCAGTACCGGGTCGATTCCGTCCTGCGGCATGGAGCCGTGCGAACCCTGGCCGTTGATCTTCAGGAAGAAGCCACCGGCCACGGTGGACGCGGGGCCCTTGTGCACGCTGACGGTGCCGGTCTTCTGGTTCATGATGTGCATGCCGTAAATGGCGTCCACGTCTTCCAGGACTCCGGCGGCCACCATTTCCTTGGCACCTCCGGGAGGGGTCTCCTCGGCGTGCTGGAAGATGAGCTTCACGCGGCCGTTGAAAGTGTCCTTGAGCTCGGTCAATGCCTTGGCGGCACCGAGCAGCATGGCGGTGTGGGTGTCGTGACCGCACGCGTGCATCACACCGTCAACGGTGGACTTGAAGTCGTTGTCGGTCTCCTCGTTGAGGGGAAGCGCGTCCATATCGGCGCGCAGCGCCACGGTCTTACCGGGGCCCTTGCCCTCGATCACGGCCACCACGGAAGTTTCGGTGGGGTGGGTCGGGGCCAATCCGAAGCTCTCCAGGGTTTCGGCCACGAACTTGGCCGTGTTGTGCTCCTTGAAGGACAGCTCGGGGTTAGCGTGAAAGTGGCGGCGCCACTTGATGATGTCGGCGGCGGGAACGTTGATCTCGATAGTCATGGTCGCTCCTGAAGGATTTATGAGCCACTTGGCTCGATTTTGACGATTTCGAGCCGTTCCAACGTAGCAGGTGTAACTTTTTCGGCTCAAATCGTGTTCGTGTGAACAATTCCAGTTTCGCACCCCCGGGTGAAACGCAACTGTTTCCTAACTCTGTGACAGCGGGATCCGAGCGGGCTAGCCTCCTGGCAGCATGCTGAGTGGTAGTTTTGACCTTGAAAAATAACCAGTAGTGAAGTTCAAGCAACATCGGAGGCGGCATGAGTCATGCAGTGGGCCCGGAAAGCGGCCACACCCCCGGCGCGCGTACTCGGGCAACCAAGAAACCTGGAGCGGCATCCATCCTTGATGTCGCCAAGGTCTTCGCCCGTTTGCTGCCCAAGCAGCTCAAGGACGAGGCGCAGTTAGCGGTACTCGAGCTCAAGGACAAGGGGATCAAGCTCGGCGTGGGTGCGGCCCTCGCCTTTGTGGGCCTGGTGTTCCTGGGTATGGCTGTCATCGCACTGATCGGTGCGGCCATTGCGGGCTTGTCGAACGTGATGCCGGCGTGGTTGGCCGCGTTGCTGCTGGCCCTGCTCTTCATCATCATTCTTGCGGTCCTCGCACTGATTGCGTTGTCCAAGATCAAGAGCGCTCTGCCGCTCAAGCCGGAGAAGACTATTTTCGGTCTCCGTTACGATCTGGGTGTCGTGAAGGAAGGCTCTGCCTACACCGAAGGTCGCGTGCAGCGTGAGATGAACGAGGCCGAGCAGCAGAAGGAACGCGAGCAGGAAGCTGCCGCCAACGACCCCAACCAGGTCAAGCCGGTCAAGCCGACCGAGGAGCAGTTGCGCCACCGTCTGAAGTTGCGCCGCGAGCACCTGAAGAGCCTGCGCGACGACGCTCAGAATCGTGCGGACTCCGTTCAAGCAGCCACTCAGGGATTCGTTGGTCGCACCGCGAATACCTTCAAGTCCACCGAGAACTCGATCAAGCAGACCTTCGCGACCAGTGGCGGTTCGCAGGGTGTGCGTACCGGGGGTTCCACCTCGGCCACTGCCGGCGAGAACCCGCTGGCGGATCGCTGGCAGCCGCTCGCGGTTGCCGCAACCGCGGGATCTGCGTTCTTGGTGTTCTTGCGCAAGCTCCTCAAGAAGTAATCGCTCGACACGATTCGACGACGCCGCGGCGTCGCCTCCGGAAGGCCGGGTCACCACGGTGACCCGGCCTTCCTCCTGCCCAACTCCTACCGGAGTATGGCGTTGGTCCTCCCACGGGCTGATTTCCATGATTTGGTGAGGAAAATGCCACGGGCGCGCCCTACGATGAAGCTGTGGTGGAAGATGTGATGAACCGGTGATGCAGTGGTTGGCAGTTTCCTTGGCTCTCATAGCCGCCCTCTGCCTGGCGCTCGGTACTCAGACCCAGTCTGCGGCCGTCACGGCGCACACCCAGGAGGCTTTGAAGCCCTCGAACCTTGGTTCGCTGGTGCGCAATCCCAAGTGGGTGGCCGGGTTGGTTCTGCTGGGCCTGGGCACGGCACTCAACGTTGCCGCGTTGACCTTGGCGACCGTGACGGTAGTGCAACCCATCGGCGTGATCGCACTGGTGATCACCACCTTGTTGCACGCCAAGCACAAGCACCTGGACATCAATGTCCGGACGTGGGGTGCAATCTCTCTCTGCACCGCGGGCGGTGCGGTGTTCGTTGTGGCCGCTGTTGCGGGCACCGACCCCACCTACTTGGCTGATCCCAAAGCGGAGACCATTTTGGTGTCCATCCTGATCGGGCTGGTCCTCTTCTTCGGTATCGCGGAATTGTTCCTTCGGCACCGCCGTATCAGCATGTTCTACGTCTTGGCGGCAGGAATCCTCTATGGATTCGTAGCGGTGCTGGTGCGACTCACCATGACTCACACCCTGGCCCACGGACTGGGGCAGATCCACTGGTTCACGGTCATCATGATCGTTGTGGCCTCCGTGGTGGGTGGTTGGATGGTTCAGTGTGCTTACTCATGCGGACCCCCTGATCTGGTGATCGCGGGCCTGACCGTGGTCGATCCGATAGTGGGCGTGATCCTTGGCCTGTCTGTCCTAGGGGAGGCCGGACCGGGCTTCACCCCTATCATCGGAGCGGTCATGTCTCTGGCAGGCGCCGTTGCTATAGTCGGCGTGGTACTGCTGTCCCGGCATCACCCAGAGGTGATCGAGCGTAGGGAGCAGACCAAGCAACTGCAGCGTGAACTCTCAAGTGAAGCTCCACCCACCGACCTTGAGCACAGGAAGACTCTGAACAGCACCCGTGAGCACTGAGCATCCCGAGGAACAGCGCCCCTTGAAGATTTTGATCATCGCCGAAACTTATCCGCCGGACATCAACGGCTCGGCGCAGTTCGCTCGGCGGCTCGCACAGGGCATGCTCCGGCGTGGCCACGAGGTTCATGTGATGGCGCCTATGACGTCCCGGGGTAAATCCCTGACGGTCGAGAAGGACGGCGTGACCGAGCACCGGATCCGCTCGCACCGTGCGTTCACCCATTCGTATTTCCGGTTGTGCTTCCCGTGGGAGATCTACAGCGAGATCAAACGGGTGATCGATGAAGTCCAGCCGGATGTGGTGCACAGCCAATGTCACTACATCCTGGGACGACTCGCTATCCAGGAAGCTCAGCGCCGCGGGATCCGGTTGGTAGGCACCAACCACTTCATCCCGGAGAACATCGAGCCGTTCCTGCCGTTCCCGGAATGGTTCATTCGTGGGTATCGGAAGGTGTCGTGGTGGGACCTGGCCCGCCAGTTCCGCCGCTGCGATGTGGTGACGGCACCGACCCAGTTGGCCGTGGACACCATGGTGACCAATGGCGTGGATGACAACGCGATTCCCGTGTCCAACGGCATTCAGGTGGGTGACTACGAACTTCACCCGGGTGAGAACCTGAAGAAGCCCAACCGTGAGACCGTTCTGTTCTGCGGTCGCCTGGCCGTGGAGAAGAACGTCAACGAGCTGATCGAAGCCATATCCCTCATCCCGGCCGAGAAGAATGTGCACGCGGAAATTGTGGGGGAGGGTGAGCAGCTCGACACATTGGTTTCGCTCGCGCACTCGCTGGGTGTGGCCGAACGAATCCATTTCCGTGGGTTCCTGACCGACGAACAGCTGCGTGTTTCGTACCTGAACGCCGATGTGTTCTGTCAGCCGGGCACCGCCGAGCTGCAGTCGCTGGTCACGCTGGAAGCAATGTCCGCGTCCACCCCTGTGGTTCTCGCCAACGCGCGGGCCTTGCCGCACTTGGCGGACGAAGGAGTCAACGGCTACCTCTTCGAACCTGGAAATCCCCAGGACCTGGCGGAGAAGCTGCAGTTGGTTCTGGACGCCAGTCCCGAGAGACAGCGCGCCATGGGGGAGGCCAGCCACCGGATGATGGCGCAGCACTCGTTCGCCAAGACGCTGGACACCTTCGAACGGATTTATCGCGGCGAACCTGTCTGATGAGCGGCTCCACCGCGTGGATGCGGTAGCGTAGAGCGGCGACCACGGCACTGTTTCGTGGTGGCAACAGGGGGCGGTAGCTCAGCTGGTCAGAGCAGAGGACTCATAATCCTTTGGTCGTGGGTTCAAGCCCCACCCGCCCTACAGAAATGGCCCTTTCGCCGATGGAAACATTGGCGAGAGGGCCTTTTTCATCTGGTTGTGACGGTTCAAGCCGTCAGCTACTCACCTCATGGTTCGGTAGAACCACCCGCTGCACCTCCTGCGCCGTTGGAGCCCTTGGCACAGTGGATAAGGGTTGCAAAGAAACCTCAGGTGCACGGTGGGGTCCTGACGGCACCCAGGATGCAGGCGGACCCCAGATACCGGGACGCAGCCGACCCCCAGACGTCGGGTCGCAGCGGACCCCCAGGTGTACACCCGTCGGGAGTCGGGGAGCCAGCAGATCCGGCAGTCCCGCAGGCACACGAGAGCCAAGAGCCGCAGCCGCCATCACTCGGGCACTGGTAGCAACACAGACGGGCGCATGTCCTGCACGAACTGCAAGGGGTTCACGTATTCGCCGTCCCGTCGAACACCCCAGTGCACGCAGTTCGCCGGAGGACAGTGTCCGGCGGAAGCGATGTTGCCGATCACCTGTCCCCGGGCCACCGAGTCGCCGCGTTTGACCGAGGCTTCAATGGGTTCGAAAGAGGATTTCAACCCACCGCCGTGATCCACCGTGATCACCGGCCGGTCCACGACAACTCCGGCGAACGTCACCGTGCCTGCCGCGGGGGAGCGAACCTCGGTTCCCGGTGCCGCACCCAGGTCCACGCCACGGTGGCCTGAGAGCCACTTCTCGGCCGGCGGTTGGAACGTGCGCGTGACCGCTGGTTTGGGCTTGACCGGCCATGTCCACCCTCCGGCGGCCAGAGCAGGCTGTAGACCGAGCGCCCCACCGCCCAACGCAGCACCAAGGAGGAGACAGAGCGCCACAAGAATGGTGAACGCTCTCGACCGGTGACCAAGCGGAGAACGCGAGGCGGGTGAATAAGGGGCGAGGGCGGCGTCGTCGGGGACCATGAGGCAAGCCTGACCCCGCGAGATGGCTGACACCAGAGGAATCCGCTCGATGTGGAGCGAGATGCACCGTGCATGATGTATTCTGAACGTTGCAGTGTCGACTGCCCTCATTCATCATGCCCGTGACCCGGGTAAGACCGTGAGGCTGACACTGACTTCGCGCGCGAAGGAACACATTGACGTGTGTGCGCACTCCTCGGTCCGGAACTTGTTGCGGATGGGGTGCGTTGGTCAGGTCCGTTGGACCGGATCACGAATCGCGCCAGGGATCGTCCCGATCGATCAATAACCGTAAACCCATGGCGGTCGCCCATAAGGCCGCCAGCAATTAACAGGAGACGACATGCCCGTCGTAACCATGCGCCAGATGCTCGACAACGGCGTTCACTTCGGCCACCAGACCCGCCGTTGGAACCCCAAGATGAAGCGTTTCATCTTCACCGAGCGCAATGGCATCTACATCATTGACTTGCAGCAGTCGCTGGGCTTCATTGACCGCGCCTACGAAGCAGTCAAGAACACCGTGGCTCACGGTGGCACCATTCTGTTCGTGGGTACCAAGAAGCAGGCTCAGGAAGCCATCGCCGAGCAGGCCACCCGCGTGAACATGCCCTACGTGAACCACCGCTGGTTGGGCGGCATGCTCACCAACTTCTCCACCGTTTCCAAGCGCATCGATCGCATGAAGGAACTGGAAGAGGTCGACTTCGACGACGTCGCCGGTTCGCAGTACACCAAGAAGGAACTGCTGCTGCTGCGCCGCGAGAAGGAAAAGCTGGAGCGCACCCTGGGTGGTATCCGCAACCTGACCAAGGCTCCCTCGCTGGTGTGGATCGTTGACACCAAGAAGGAACACCTGGCCGTTGACGAGGCGCAGAAGCTCGGTATCCCGATCGTCGCGATCCTGGACACCAACTGCGACCCGGACGAGGTCTCCTTCCCGATCCCGGGTAACGACGACGCCATTCGTTCCGTCTCGCTGTTGACCCGCGTGATCGCCGACGCCGTGGCCGAGGGCCTCATCGAGCGCAACAACGGTAAGTCCGGTGGCAACGCCACCGACGAGCCGATGGCCGAGTGGGAGCGAGAGCTCCTCGAACAGCACGAGGCCGACAAGGCCGAGGGCGCCGAGAAGGCCGAGTCCGCCGAAAAGGCTGACGATGCTGAGCAGGCTGCGCCCGCAGCCGAGACCGAGGCTGCTTCCGAGGAAGCTCCGAAGGAAGAGACCCCCGCAGCCGAGTAAGGCCGCGAGTTTCGTTTACCTTCCATTCTTTCGGGTGGCCCATCATGGTCACCGACGTTGGCCGGGCGTGTATCTCGCGCCCGGCCAACCCCAAACGACAACAGAGGAGTTCACATGGCGAACTACACCGCTGCTGACATCAAGGCACTGCGCGAGCGCACCGGTGCCGGCATGCTCGACGTCAAGAAGGCCCTGGACGAAGCTAATGGCGACGCTCAGAAGGCCCAGGAAATCATCCGCGTGAAGGGCCTCAAGGGCGTCACCAAGCGTGAAGGCCGTTCCACCGCGGAGGGCATCATCGTCGCTCGCGTCGAGGGCAACGTCGGCCACATGGTCGAGCTCAACTCCGAAACCGACTTCGTGGCCAAGTCCGGCCCGTTCGTCGAGTTCGGTGCCAAGGTTCTGGACGCAGCCGTTGCCGCTGACGCCAAGGACCTGGACGAACTGCTCGCTGCTGATTCCGAGGGCAAGCCCGTGTCCGAGCTCGTGACCGAGACCGGCGCACTGCTGGGCGAGAAGGTCGTCGTGCGTCGCGTGGCTCGCGTCCAGGGCGATCACGTGGCCGTTTACCTGCACAAGACCTCCAAGGATCTCCCGGCGCAGGTCGGCGTGCTGTTGGCCGTGTCCGGTGAAGGCGCCGACATCGACCAGGCCGCTCACGACGTGGCTGTGCACACCGCCGCCATGTCCCCGAGCTTCCTCCACGAGTCCGACGTTCCGGAAGAGACCGTCGAGAACGAGAAGCGCGTGGCCGAAGAGACCGCACGCAACGAGGGCAAGCCGGACAAGATCATCCCGAACATCGTTCAGGGTCGCCTCAAGGGCTTCTACAAAGACGTCGTTCTGGTCGATCAGGACTTCGCCAAGGATTCCAAGAAGTCCGTGGGCCAGGTGCTGTCCGAGGCAGGCGCCACCGCCACTGCCTTCGCGCGTTTCCGCGTGGGTGCCTGAGCTAGCTAGTTAGTTAGGCAACCTCCGCCGACGCCGCTCGCGAGCGGCGTCGTACGAGGTCACCTCGGCGGGGTGTCACCGAGCAATCGGTGGCACCCCGCCGTTTCTGTATGCTGTAAAGCGGTCTGCCACATTCGGGCCCGCACCTCGACCACGTATTTTTCGGGAGGATCTATGCCCACCACCAACGAATCCGAACTGCACGACGAAGCCGTGCGGTTGAGCCGGGATCCCCGGGTCGAGCCCAAGCGCCGCAGGGTGCTGTTGAAGCTCTCCGGTGAGGTCTTCGGCGGCGGGCAGGTGGGTCTGGACACCACCGTGGTCCGTCGGATTGCCGAGCAGATCGCGGCCACCGTGGGCCAGGTGGAAACCTCCATCGTGGTGGGTGGTGGCAACTTCTTCCGTGGCGCCGAGCTCTCCCAAGCCGGGATGGATCGCTCGCGCGCGGATTACATGGGCATGCTGGGCACCGTGATGAACTGCCTGGCGTTGCAGGACTTCCTGGAGCAGTGCGGGGTCGATACCCGCGTGCAGTCGGCCATCAAGATGGAACAGGTGGCCGAGACCTACATCCCCCGCCGTGCCATCCGCCACATGGAGAAGGACCGCGTGGTCATCTTCGGCGCCGGTGCAGGGCTGCCGTACTTCTCTACAGACACCGTGGCCGCCCAGCGAGCACTCGAAGTGCACGCAACCGAGGTTCTGATGGCCAAGAACGGTGTGGACGGCGTGTACACGGCCGATCCCCGCAAGGACCCCACCGCGGAACGCCTGACCGCTCTGACCTACGACGAAGCCCTGGCACGCGACATCCGCGTGATGGATCAGACCGCTTTCAGCCTGTGCCGCGACAACAACGTGACCATGCGCGTGTTCGGCATGGAGGGTGAAGGTAATGTCACCCGCGCGGTACTGGGGGAGCAGATCGGCACGCTGGTCACCCCGTGAATCGTTAGTACTTGCATCCACCGATAGAGTGGAAGCTAGTACCGCAGTCCGCCAGCGCCCCTGGCTTTTCCACGTATAAGGAGCAAAACACGTGATTTCCGAGATCCTTTCCGACGCCACCTCCCGGATGGCCAAAGCGGTGGATGCGGCCAAGACCGACTTCTCCACGGTTCGCACCGGTCGCGCGAACCCGGCACTGTTCTCGAGCCTCACGGTCGAGTACTACGGCACGCCCACTCCGCTGCAGCAGCTGGCGTCCTTCCAGACGCCCGAGGCGCGCACCCTGCTGATCACTCCCTACGACCGCTCCGCCCTCAACGACATTGAGAAGGCGCTGCGCGATTCGGATATCGGAGCCAACCCCGCCAATGACGGCAACGTGATTCGCGTGGTCATGCCGGAGCTCACCGAGGAGCGCCGCAAAGAATACGTCAAGGTCGTTTCCACCAAGGCCGAGGAAGGCCGCGTGTCCGTGCGCAACATCCGTCGTAGCGCCAAGGAGGCCATGGAAAAGGCCATCAAGGACGGCGACGTGGGCGAGGACGAAGGCAAGCGCGGCGAGAAGGACCTCGACGCCGCCACCAAGAAGCACATTGACCAGATCGATGAGCTGCTCAAGAACAAGGAAACCGAACTGCTCGGTGCCTGATGGCGGCAGCTCATACCCCTCACGGATCTGACAACCGTTCATCCGCCTCTCCCCAGGGACAGGCGGATGAACGGCATGACCCGGCAGGTAAACCCTCCCGGATCGACCTGCTCAACACGGGCACACTGAGAGAAGTCATCAAGCGGCCTTGGACACGCAGCGACGAACACCGCGCGCCGTCCAAGGCCGGACGCAATTTACCGGCGGCCATCGCCGTTGCACTGGTTCTGATTGCCACCCTGTTGGTGGGACTCTACCTCTTCCCGATCGTCCTCGCGCTGCTGGCCGGCACCGCCGCCGGGATTGGCGTGTGGGAGATCGCACGTTCGCTGAGCTACCGGGGGATTCGGATCCCCAGGGTTCCAGCGGTGATAGCCGCGGTGCTCATGCCTCTGGCGGCCTATCAGGGCGGCGCGCAGTATCTCTCATTCGCCATGGTGCTCTCAGTGACGCTCGTCGTGTTGTGGCGAGCCTTCGGGCCCAAGGAGGGCATGCTGCTCTCCATCATGGGGTCGGTCTTCGCCTTGGTGTGGGCATCGTTCCTGCTGAGCGCTGCTCTGCTGCTTTATCACTCCGACGACGGACCCTTCAAGATCCTCACCGTCATCCTGCTCGCGGTCAGCTCGGACACGTTCGGCTACGCGGTGGGTGTCGTGTGGGGTAAACATCCCATGGCACCCAAGATCTCGCCCAAGAAGTCCTGGGAGGGCTTTGCCGGATCGGCCGGTGGTGCCATGATCGTGGGCGTTCTGTGTTCGGTCTTCCTACTGGGGGACGCTTGGTGGCAGGGCATCATTCTCGCCCTGGCAATCGTGGCCGTTTCCACCCTGGGCGACTTTTCCGAGTCCATGATCAAGCGTGAGCTGGGCATCAAGGACATGGGCACGTTGCTACCGGGGCACGGGGGAGTGATGGACCGCATCGATTCCATTCTGTTCGCGGTCATGACCGGCTACGTGATCTTCGAGTTATTCGCCCTTCTGGGATAGGCATTGGCCCCGGCTGGTCGGGGCGCGGAGCGGAATCGCTTCGGCAGTTGGAAAGGTACACACCAAAATGACCGAGAACACGTTGGGTTCCTCCGCCGCTGATCAGCCCACGCAGGCGATCGACGGACTGGACACTCGAACCAAGGCCCAGCAGGTCCCGGGCGGCGACGGCGCCCCCAGCCACTCTGCTGCCGCCCCCCAGGCGGCTGCCCCCACTCAGGAGGCCACGCAGGCTTCGGCTCCGGCTCGCGAGACGGCGGGCCGCAAGTTCATGCGTGTCGAGGATGAACGCTGGGGTTACGATCCCGCCGAGGTCGACGACTTCCTGGACCGGGTCGACGCCGTTCTGGCCACCACGGCGCGCGATCTGCAGTCCGCGCCGGGCGTAGGTAGCCGGCAGGTGCGCGAGCGCGTGTTCGATCGTGTGCAGGGCGGTTACGATCCGGCTCCGGTGGATGCCCGGCTCGACGAGCTCGAAGACGAGCTGGCGGATCGAGAACGTGAGGCCTTCATCTCGGAGCACGGTCCCGAGCGCTGGGAGGAGCACCTGGAACTCATGGGTCAGACTCTGCTCGGACGCCTGAACCGGCCCCACGGGGAGCGGTTCCGCAGGCCTTCCCAGCGCAAGCAGCTCGGGTATTCGGTCTCTGACGTGGATGTGCTGTGTGACCGGATCACCGAGCACTTCCGTTCCGACGAAGCTCTTGATCCAACACTGGTGCGCAAGGCGGTGTTCCGTCAGGCGCAGGGTCAACGATGCTACGAGGAACAGCAAGTCGATGCGTTCATGGACCGGGTCGTGGAGCTCATCCTGGCATTGCGCTGACTCCCAGACTTCCGCGCGTTTGTATACAAAGCGGGCCTAACTACCGAAATATTCGGAAAGTTGGGCCCGTTTTTTCGTCTTTTTTCGCGTTGCTGTTGTGTTTGTGGATACAAGGAGCCTAATGTGGTCCTCATCACACAAGGAGGCTTTCATGGCGTCTACGCCCCCTGTCGACTCGGCCAACTCCACGGCTTTCGACTTCACAGAAGCTCAGCGCTCGGATCAGTTCCAGCAGCTGCGCAAAACTCACCGTTCTTTCGTCTTCCCCATGGCCGTGGCGTTCCTGGTCTGGTACCTGCTCTACGTGGTGCTTGCCATTTACGCCCCTGAGTTCATGTCCCAGCGCATTTTCGGGAATGTGAACCTCGGGCTGCTCCTGGGGCTCCTACAGTTCGTAACCACCTTTGGCATCACCGCTGCGTACGTGTCCTTTGCCAACCGGAAACTTGATCCCCAGGCCACAGCGTTGCGTGAGCACCTCGAGGCCGCCGGTGCGGGACGAGGAGAAGCGTAAATCATGATCAACATCACTAATGCGGCACTTCCGGCGATCCATGCCGCCACTGACACCGAAACCGTCGGTACTCCGTGGATCAACATCAGCGTGTTCCTGGCATTCGTCGTGGTCACGCTGGTCGTCGTAATCCGCGCTTCCAAGTCGACATCCACGGCGGCCGACTACTACGCGGGCGGCCGATCGTTCTCCGGTACCCAGAACGGCCTGGCCATTGCGGGCGACTATCTCTCCGCGGCATCGTTCCTCGGCATCGTGGGGGCCATTGCGTTGCAGGGTTACGACGGGTTCCTGTACTCCATCGGCTTCTTCGTCGCGTGGCTCGTGGCCCTGCTACTCATCGCCGAGCCGCTGCGAAACACCGGTAAGTTCACGATGGCGGACGTGCTCTCCTTCCGCCTGCGTCAGCGTCCAGTGCGCGTCGCGGCGTCCATTTCCACCCTGGCCGTGACCTTCTTCTACCTTCTGGCGCAGATGGCCGGCGCGGGTGCTCTCGTGTCGCTGCTGTTGGGCATCGGTTCCAAGACCGGTCAGTCACTGGTCATCGTGGTTGTGGGCATCATCATGATCGTCTACGTCTTGGTGGGCGGCATGAAGGGCACCACGTGGGTCCAGATCATCAAGGCGTGCCTGCTGGTCACGGGTGTTGCCGTGATGACCGTGTGGATCCTGGCCATGTTCGGCTTCAATTTCTCGGCCATCCTGGGCGCCGCAGTGGAAACCAATAACAACCCCGCCATGCTGGATCCGGGACTGAAGTACGGCTTGAGTGAGATCACCAAGATCGACTTCATCTCGCTGGGCCTGGCTCTGGTGCTCGGTGCCGCCGGTCTGCCGCACGTGCTCATGCGCTTCTACACGGTTCCCACCGCCAAGGAAGCACGCAAGTCCGTGGTGTGGGCCATCACCCTGATCGGCTTGTTCTACCTTTTCACTCTGGTGCTGGGTTTCGGCGCAGCCGCGTTGATCGGCTCCGACCGGATCTTGAATTCCCCCGGTGGCGTGAACTCGGCCGCTCCATTGCTCGCCTACGAGCTGGGCGGCTCCATCCTGATGGGTTTGATCGCCGCAGTGGCCTTCGCAACCATCCTTGCCGTCGTCGCCGGTCTGGCCATCACGGCCTCAGCGTCCTTCGCGCATGACATCTACACATCCGTGATCAAGAACGGCAATTCCGACCCCAAGCAGGAACTGCGCGTCGCCAAGACCACCGTGGTCATCATCGGCCTGGTGTCGATCGCCGGCGGTATCGGCGCCCAGGGTCAGAACATCGCGTTCCTGGTGGCACTGGCCTTCGCGGTCGCCGCATCGGCCAACCTCCCCACGATCCTGTACTCGCTGTACTGGAAGCGCTTCACCACCCGCGGTGCCGTGCTGTCCATGTACGGAGGTCTGATCAGCTCCGTGGTTCTGATCATCTTCTCGCCGGTGATGTCGGGCGCTGAGACGTCCATGATCCCGGGTGCAGATTTCGCCATCTACCCGCTGTCCAACCCGGGCATCATCTCCATTCCGTTGTCGTTCCTATTGGGCTTCCTCGGTTCCATGTCCGAGCGTCGGCCGGAGGATCCCAAGAAGCAGGCCGAGATGGAAGTTCGTTCCTTGACGGGCGTTGGTGCTGAGAAGGCAGTCGATCACTGATTGAGTGTCCTGACGATTTCTCCTGTAACCTGATAGGAAGCTGGCAGTCAGTACGCTGACCAAGGCATACGAACGCGACGACCTCGTGTTAAAGCAAACAGCTAAACTGGAGGAATCATGGGCATTATTAGCTGGATCGTCCTGGGCCTGATCGCTGGCGCACTCGCCAAGCTCATCATGCCGGGTCGTCAGGGTGGCGGCATCATCGTCACCATCATCCTGGGCATCATCGGTGCCATCCTGGGCGGCTTCCTGGGCAGCCTGGTGGGCATCGGATCCTTGGAATCCGTGTTCGACATCGGAACCATCATCACCGCAATCGTGGGCGCACTCATCGTGCTGTTCATTTACGGTGCAGTGACCGGCCGCAAGGGCGCTCGTCGCTGATCCACGGCATCACTGAACGAGGGCGTCACCTCCGGGTGGCGCCCTTGTTGTATGTGCTGAGCTCCTCCGATCCACGAGATACTGGTGACCATGTCCGACGCACCCCTGACCATGACCCCCGAACTCGACAGCGCCACTGGCAAGCATCCCCGGCGCGTGGTCATTCTGGGTTCCACGGGCTCCATCGGTACGCAAGCGCTCGACGTCGTCGCCTCCGCGCGTGGCCTGCGGCGACCGGGCGAGGGCGACGCCGCCGCGGGGCACCCGCCGCTGTCGGTCACGGCCTTGGCCGCCGGAACGTCCAACCTGCCGGTGCTGGCGGAGCAGGCCGTCCGAGAACGTGTGGCCGCGGTCGGAACCAGTGGCACGGCCGACCACGCCCGGCAACTGAAAGAACTCATTGCCCAACGAGCCTCGGGGGAGGGCCTGACAGGCTTCACCCCCGAGATCTTCCACGGGCCTGAGGCCGCAACGTGCGTGGCGGAACACTCGGACTGTGATGTCGTTCTCAACGGCATCACCGGGTCCATCGGACTGGCTCCCACGCTCGCCGCATTACACGCGGGGACGCCCGTGGCGCTGGCCAACAAGGAGTCCCTCATCGCGGGCGGCCCGCTGGTCAAACAGGCCGCGGCCGCCACCGGCCTGGAGACCCCGCTGATCCCGGTGGATTCCGAGCACTCGGCTCTGGCGCAGGCGCTGCGGGGAGGCCGTTCGAGCGAAGTCGACCGATTGATCCTCACCGCCTCCGGCGGACCCTTCCGAGGGATGTCCCGGGATCAACTCACCACGGTCACGCCCCAGCAGGCGTTGAAACACCCCACATGGGACATGGGGGTGATGGTCACGACCAATTCGGCCACCATGGTCAACAAGGCGCTTGAGGTCCTGGAAGCATCCTTGTTGTTCGACGTTGCCCTGGACCGGATAGACGTGACCGTGCACCCACAGTCCGTGGTGCATTCCATGGTCCAGTTCGTGGACGGTTCCACCCTGGCCCAGGTATCACCGCCGGACATGCGACTGCCCATTGCCCTGGGTATGGGGTGGCCCCACAGAATTCCCGGCGCGGCGGTGTCGTGCGATTGGACGCAAGCGGCGCACTGGACCTTCGAGCCGCTGGACACCGAGGCATTCCCCGCCATCGAGCTGATGAAGCATGCCGGGACGCTGGGCGGCACCTGGCCGGCCGTGTTCAACGCGGCCAATGAGCAGGCCGTGTACGCCTTCCACCGGGGTGAGGTGAACTTCACGACCATCGTGGACATCGTTGCGGTGGTCGTGAATGAACACGAGGGCGACACGACCCCGCGGCTCGAGGACGTCCTGGGCGCCGAGGGCTGGGCCAGGAACCGGGCGGATCAGTTTATTGCGCAGCGTTTCAGCGCACGCTGATCACCGCCGGCCCCATGTTAGGCTTGGCCGCGGATGACGAGATCCGGCGTCAAGCTCTGGCTGGCCGGACGGCAACCCTCTCCCGTAGCGGGGTGCCCCAGATGACCATCCGGCCGCGGTTAACGTAGCTCCCGGCAAGTGCGGTTTCCCGAATCAACTAGCACGAGCCTTGCAACTGCGGTGTGTCCTCGGACGTACCGCTTTCAGTTGTTAATCGCCCAGAACATTTCACACCTCGGAAAGGCACATCGTGCGATCTCACCGTTTGATCCCCCTTGCGCTGGCCACCACCATCGGCCTCACCTTGACCGCGTGCGGCGGCGGAGATTCTGAATCCTCCGATCCTGCTGCGGACGGCACCGTCACCATTGGCATCGTCGGCTCGGAGCCCGCTCACGACGCGCTCAAGGAAGTCGCTGCCGAGAACGACATCACCGTCGAGTACGTGGATTTCAGCGACTACAACCAGCCGAACCCCGCCACCAAGAGCGGCGACGTGGACATGAACTGGTTCCAGCACACCGCGTACCTTGCTGACTACAACAACAACTCTGGTGACACCATCACACCGGTCGGGTCCACCGCGATTTACCCGTTGGGTATGTACTCCAGCAAGTACGACTCCCTGGACCAGATCAAGGACGGCGACGAGATCGCGATTCCCAATGACTCGATCAACCTGGGTCGTGCACTGAACCTGCTCAAGCAGGAGGGGCTGGTCGAATTCACCAAGGACACCATTGCCCCGACCGAAGGCGATATCGACACCGAGAAGTCCAAGGTCTCTGTGCGTCCCGTGTCCGCCGAACAGACTGTTTTGTCAATGGATTCCGTGGCGGCTTCCGTGATCAACAACGACTTCCTGGGCCGAGCGAACATCGATCCCAAGTCCGCTCTCGCATCGGATGATCCGAAGCAGGACAGCGCCAAGGTCTTCAACAACCTGTTCGCTGCTACCGAGGCCAACGCCGACAACGAAACTCTCAAGAAGGTTGCAAGCTTCTACTACGACCCCAAGGTCTTGAAGGCCGAGGACGAGGAGAGCAAGGGCACCGCTGTCCCGACAGAGGTGGACCAGCAGGAACTCAAGGATCTGCTGACGCGGTATCAGGAAGACCTGAAGGAACAGACCCAGTGACGGAAGTATCCAGTGAGCGCACCCTGGTGCGCTTCCGGGACGTCAGCAAGGTCTACACGGGCGGATCCAAGCGCGCACCGCGAGTGGTCAACGCCGTGGACAGCGTCACCCTGGACATCACCAAGGGCGAGATCTTTGCCGTGATCGGGTACTCCGGAGCCGGCAAGTCCACCCTCGTGCGATTGATCAACGGTCTGGAGCCCATCAGCTCCGGATCGCTCGAGGTTGCGGGTAACCGGGTGGACGGTAAGTCCGAGGTGCAGTTGGCACCCATCCGCCGCAAGATCGGCATGATCTTTCAGCAGTTCAACCTGTTCAACTCGCGCACCGTGGCGGGCAATATCGAGTATCCGCTCAAGCGTGCCGGGTGGAAGCCCGAGGAGCGCAAACGGCGAGTGACCGAGCTGCTGGACTTCGTGGGACTGACGGACCGTGCCAAGAACTATCCCGAAGAGCTGTCCGGTGGGCAGAAGCAGCGCGTGGGCATTGCTCGCGCCCTCGCCTCCAATCCGGAGTTGTTACTCGCGGACGAATCGACCTCGGCGCTGGACCCCGAAACCACCCAGGAAGTGCTCGGACTGCTCAAGCGGGTCAACCGGGAACTGGGGATCACCATTGTGCTGATCACCCACGAGATGGACGTGGTGCGTTCCATCGCGGATCGCGTAGCCGTGATGGACAGCGGCCGAGTGGTCGAAATGGGCACCACGTCGGACGTTTTTGCCTACCCCCAGGCCGAGACCACACGGAAGTTCGTCTCCTCGGTGATGCGCACCGTTCCCCGTGAGGACGAGATCGCCAAGCTGCGCGAGGAACACCCGGGTCGCCTGATCCTGGTGGATGTCACCGACCAGAACCGGATCGGCTCCGTTCTCTCGGAGTGCGCCCGGGACGGCGTGACGTTCAACATCGCGTTCGGTGGCATCTCCATGCTGCAGTCGCGGTCCTTCGGCACGTTGACGCTGTCGTTGAACGGTCCGGACACCGCCGTGGAGAACACCATTGTTCGGCTGCGTGAAATCACCAAGGTAGAGGAGGTGACCCGCTGATGGATTGGCCATTATTGGGACCCCAATTGCTCTCGGCCACCGGCGAGACCCTGTACATGGTGGCAGTCACCCTGGTGTTGGCCGGTCTTATCGGGCTGGTGGTCGGCGTGGGACTCTACGTCACCCGTCGGGGCAACATCCTGGAGAACTCCGCGGTTTTCACCGCGCTGAACCTCCTGGTGAACTTCATCCGCCCCATCCCGTTCATCATTCTGCTGGCCGCACTTGGCCAGGCCACCGAGGCCGTCGTGGGCACCCGACTGGGTCCCAACGCCGCGATTTTCGCCATGACCATTGGTGCAACGTTCGCTGTGGCGCGCATCGTGGAGCAGAACCTGATGAGCGTGGATCCCGGTGTGGTTGAGGCCGCTCGTTCCATGGGTGTGTCTCGGTTCCGGATCATCACCACGGTGATCCTGCCCGAGGCTCTCGGCCCGCTGGTGCTGGGTTACACCTTCTTGGTCATCGGCATCACGGACATGTCCGCCATGGCCGGTGCCATTGGCGCTGGTGGTTTGGGCGACTTCGCGTTGCGTCTGGGTTACCAGCGTTTCAATGACGAGGTCACCTGGGCAGCTGTGATTGTGATCATCATTCTGGTGCAGTTGGTTCAGTTCTTCGGCAACTGGTTGGCGCGCAAGATCATGCGCCGCTAGCGAGGACAACCGCTACGAATCCCGCCCCGGGCCTTCCCACGAAAGGCCCGGGGCGGCGTCGTTGGGCGTTCGTTTGCTCACGTCCGGCTGCAGGCTCTCGGCAAGGTGGCACAATGGAAGGTGAATAAATCGGGGAGTGCCCTTGCGCACCCCCGGCCAACAAGCTTCTGGAGGCAATTCGTGAGTTCGGTCAGTCTCGGTATGCCCGCTGCACCCCAGCCGGTCCTTTCACCTCGACGGAAGACCCGTCAGATCCAGGTGGGGTCCGTGGGTGTCGGATCGGATTTCCCGGTCAGCGTGCAGTCGATGACCACCACGCCCACCACCAACATCAACGCCACGCTGCAGCAGATCGCAGAACTCAACGCAGCTGGTTGCGACATTGTGCGTGTGGCCTGCCCGTCCCAGGATGACGCTGATGCGTTGCCCATCATCGCCAAGAAGTCACCGATCCCGGTGATTGCTGACATCCACTTCCAGCCCAAGTACGTCTACGCGGCCATCGATGCCGGCTGTGCCGCGGTACGCGTGAACCCGGGCAACATCCGCAAGTTCGATGATCAGATCGAGGGCATTTCCCGCGCAGCCGAGGCCGCGGGCGTATCCATCCGGATCGGCGTGAACGCGGGATCGCTGGACAAGCGCCTGCTCGAGAAGTACGGCAAGGCCACCCCGGAGGCACTCATGGAGTCCGCCGTCTGGGAAGCCTCTTTGTTCGAGGAACACAACTTCCACGATTTCAAGATCTCCGTCAAGCACAACGACCCCGTGACCATGGTGCGCGCCTACCAGTTGCTCGCCGAGCGCGGTGACTGGCCGTTGCACCTGGGTGTGACCGAGGCCGGGCCCGCGCTGCAGGGCACCGTGAAGTCCGCGACCGCCTTCGGCATTCTGCTGGGACAGGGCATCGGCGACACCATCCGCGTCTCGCTGTCCGCACCCCCGGTCGAAGAGGTCAAGGTGGGCAACCAGATTCTGCAGTCGCTGGGCCTGCGCCCGCGCAAGCTGGAGATCGTCTCCTGCCCGTCCTGTGGCCGCGCCCAGGTGGATGTCTACAAGCTCGCCGACGACGTCACCAAGGGTCTCGAGCACCTGACCGTGCCGTTGCGCGTGGCCGTGATGGGTTGTGTCGTCAACGGGCCTGGCGAGGCTCGCGAAGCCGATCTGGGTGTTGCTTCCGGTAATGGGAAGGGACAGATCTTCGTCAAGGGTGAGGTCATCAAGACCGTTCCCGAGGACCAAATCGTGGAGACCCTGCTGGAGCAGGCGAATCGCATGGCCGAGGACATGGAGCTCGACGAGAACGGTCAGCCCGTAGAGGGCGCCCCGGTCGTGACGGCCGGATGATCCGATACCGGGTGACGCGTCTGCTGGTTCCCGGGGCAGTGCCCCAATCCCAATTGGACCAGCTCCTGGCGCGTCACGCGGTCTCCTCGGTGTTCGTGGGCTCCCACGTCGATTCGGTGCGCACCGCACGACGTCGCCGCCCTCCGCCCGTGGTGGGCGTCATGAACCCGGATCAGGAACTCGTGGGTGCCTGCTGGGTGGGTACCAACGTGGTCCCCGTGGCGCTGGACGAGACCGGTCAGGACCTCGTAGCTGATTATCTGGCGCGGGGCGGGTCTCACTACGCGTCGATTTTCGGCCCCGCGGATCCCGTCATGGGGCTCTGGAACCGACTTAAAGGTTCGTGGCCGCTTCCCTTCGACGTGCGTCCAGAGCAACCGCTGCTGGCCATGGACCAGGACCCAGCCCCTGAACAGTTGAATCACGTCTCGCGTCGAGTGCGGTGGGCCGAGATCTCGGAGTTCTCCCGCGTGCTCCCCGCGGCCGCGGCCATGTTCGAAGAAGAAGTGGGCTATTCACCGTTCGTGGATGGTGCTCAGAGTTACCGCAAGCGTGTGGAGCAGCTGCTGCGTGAGAAACGAACCGCGGTGCTCGCCAACGACACGGACGGGAAAGTCCTCTTTAAAGCGGACATCGGTTCCATCAGCGGTGGGGTGTGCCAGATCCAGGGCGTGTGGGTCGATCCTGCCTATCGCGGTCAAGGACTCGCGGCACCCTGTATGGCCGCTGTGGTGGCGTTGGCTAGGATATATGTTCCCGTGGTCAGTCTCTACGTGAATTCCTACAATGCCCCGGCCCTGGCCACGTATCGCCGGGTCGGTTTTGAGAGATCCGGGACCTTCGCGACCGTTCTGCTGTAGTCAGGGCCCGTCATGTTGTTCCGGGAGAACGGCAAGCCAGTAACTGGTCAGTACCATTGAGGTCGATTGCCTGGGGAGGGGATTGACTGCCATGAAGAACACCGGGCGCGCAACGAAGCGCGTCTCGATCGTGGGTACGCTCATGTGCGCCGGCCTGGGACTGTACATGCTCTCCGGTTGCGCTTCACCGGAAGCTCAGCACTCCACCGAGTCCCACATAGTGGTCGAGCCCGAAGACGCACGCCAGTCGATGGACGGTGTGCTGGTCTCGGAGGAGAATCCGTTGTCGTTGTACACCACTCGACAGGGCGCGGGCACAGCCGCCAGTGATCAGCCTTCATCGCCGGGTACGAACGAGACCGGCGGTGACTCCGGGGGTAGAGCGCGCGACCGCGCGGTCAGCGAACTGGGGTTGGGGGCCCAAGTGGACCCCAAGATCTGCGAACCCGTGAGGGACGCTGCAGTGTCCTACCTGGCGGTTCCGGCATCATCCACGAACTCGTACAAGGCGTTGAGCCGGGACAATCTCACGGCCGTCACAGTTGAGCTGACGGATTCGGCCGAGGATGCTCGAGAACGGGTGACCGAGAACATCGAACTTCACGGGCGCTGCCAGGACATGACCATGACGGTGTCCGGTGTCAGCGTTCAGACTCGCGTGATGCCCCTGGACGTGGATGTGGATGCGTTGCAGAGTCCAGCGTCCAGGGTGAGCGGAACGGTGTTGGGAGCACCGCTCAAGACCGTGTTGGTGCAAGCCAGCCTGGGCAACGCGGTGGTCACGGTGGCGCACTTCGATTCGGATTTCCTGGTCACCGGCGATATGAACAGCCAACGTATGCCGGCCGAGGATCTCGAACGCGAAGCCACGGACGTGGCCAACGAGGTGCTTCACAATCTGCGTGAACACGCGGCGTGAAGTGTGAACCGGGTTACCTTTGGAGCGTGGCGCGATCAGCCGCTGAAGACAACTGACAGTACCGGCGAAAATAGGTGATCTCCGATGGGCTCCAAGACCACTACCCCCGCATCGTTCTCTCGTATTCAGTCCCCCCGACGCCGCGGCGCACGTGCCGCGGCGGCTGTCGCGATCGCAGCACTCGCGCTCACGGCATGTTCTTCCGGGGGAGGTAACGAACCCGACCCCGAAGCCAGCTACTCCCAAGACCAATTGATTACCGCGCTCAACAGCGTGGAGGTGGACGGTCAGACCCTGACCGCCGAGGCCATGGATCAGGAGAGCGCCGGGACCCAGATGGATGACATTGAGCAGGCGTTGGAGCAGGCCACCATCGAGCCCTCGCAATGCAAGGACCTGGTCAAGGCGGCCCTGGACTCTTCCTCCGGCCACGTTGAGAACATCGTGGTGGCCACACCCTCGGGCGGGAAGTTCGCGGTGAGCGCCATGCCATTGGGATCCGGGGACGAGGCCACCGAGCACGCGAAGAACGCCAACCAGCAGAACGAAGACTGCCAGGACTTCACGATGGAGCTGATGGGAAGCAAGATCGAAGCCACCATCGAACCGCGTGACATCGAGGTCGATAACGGCTCCGAAGCTTCCATCATGGACATGACCATGGACATGGGTGGACAGTCCAACAAGATGACTCAGGCCTCCGCCGTGGTCGGAAACACCTTTGTCGTGGTGAGTGGCCAGGGCGCATCCGGTGAGTCGGAAAGTGCCTCGTCCGAAACCCCGGACATCGAGGCCATCCTGCAAGAATCCGCCAACAAGATTTCTGAACAGTAAGCATCCATCTTGGTCTGAGAGGCTGGTATCTGGGGGATAGAATCCCACCAGATACCAGCCATTTTTTCGAAGGCCCGTTTACGGGCGGTTAGGACTCTTCGTGCCGCTTCGCCTGAGTTCCCTGTTCCTCCGCACTTTGCGTGAGGATCCCGTTGATGCAGACGTGGCCAGCCACCGACTGCTCGTGCGCGCCGGTTATATTCGTCGCGCCGCTCCGGGTATTTACACGTGGTTGCCGCTCGGGCTGAATGTGCTGCGCAAGGTCGAGTCCGTGGTCCGCGAGGAAATGGACGCGATCGGTGCGCAGGAAGTTCACTTCCCGGCGCTGCTGCCCCGTGAACCGTACGAGACCACCAATCGCTGGACCGAGTACGGCGAGAACCTGTTCCGGCTCCAGGACCGCAAGGGCGCCGATTACCTGCTCGCGCCCACGCACGAGGAAATGTTCACCTTGGTCGTGAAGGACATGTACTCGTCGTACAAGGATCTGCCGGCGATGCTCTACCAGATCCAGACCAAGTACCGCGACGAGGCCCGCCCTCGCGCGGGTCTGCTGCGCGGTCGCGAGTTCATCATGAAGGATTCCTATTCCTTCGACGTGGACGACACCGGTCTGGACGAGTCCTACGCCAAGCACCGCGCCGCGTACGTTCGGATCTTCGAGCGTCTCGGTTTGCCCGTGGTCGCGGTATCGGCACAGTCGGGAGCCATGGGCGGTTCGCAGTCCGAAGAGTTCATGCACCCCACGCCCATCGGCGAGGACACCTTTGTCCGGTCGGCCGGCGGCTACGCCGCCAACGTGGAGGCCGTCACCACCGTGCCGCCCGAGGCCATTGCCTACGACGACGCTCCGGCCGCCCAGGTGAACAGGACCCCTGACAGTCCCACGATCGAGACTCTCGTCCAGCGTTCCAACGAGCTCCACCCGCGTGAATCGGGGGAGTGGACCGCCGCGGACACGCTCAAGAACGTGGTGCTGTCGGTGACCCTTCCCGATGGAGAGAAACAACTGGTTGCCGTGGGAATCCCCGGTGATCGTGACATCGACATCAAGCGTGTGGAGGCCGGTATCGGCGAAGCTCTGGGCGTGGGCGGCGAACTGGACGTGGAACCCGCCAGCGACGAGCAGCTGCGGGCCCGCCCCGAGATCGTCAAGGGCTATCTCGGCCCCGGTATGACCCGGGACGATGCCCTGTTGGGTGCAAAGTCCCAGTCGGAGATCCCGTACTTCGTGGATCCCCGCGTGGTGCCCGGTACCAGCTGGATTACCGGCGCCAACGTGAGCGAAATGCACGTGTACGGCCTGGTGGCCGAGCGTGACTTCACGTGGGACGCCACCCTGGAGGCTTGCAGCGTGCGAGCCGGTGACCAGGCTCCCGACGGTTCCGGTGAACTGGAGATTGCCCGCGGCGTAGAAATGGGGCACGTGTTCCAGCTCGGCCGCAAGTACGCGGAGGCTCTGGGGCTGAAGGTGCTAGACCAGAACGGCAAGCTCGTGACCGTGACCATGGGCTCCTACGGTGTTGGCGTGACACGCGCGCTGGCCGCCGTGGCCGAGTACTACCACGACGACAAGGGCCTGATCTGGCCCCGCAACCTGGCCCCGGCCGATGTGCACGTGGTGGCCACGGGCAAGGGTGCCGAGGTGCTCGAAGCTGCCGAGGAAATCGTCAAGGAGATCGAGGACGCGGGTCTGAGCGTGATCTTCGACGACCGTCCCAAGACCTCACCGGGCGTGAAATTCGGTGACGCAGAGCTGCTGGGTGTTCCCACGGTCCTGGTGATCGGACGCGGTCTCAAGGACGGACTGCTCGAAGTGCGCGATCGCCGCAGCGGCGACAGCCGGGACATCGCCCGGGACCGAGTGGTCCAAGAGCTGCAATCGGAAATCTCGAACAGCGTTCAACCCGAATCGGCCGAGGCCCGGTAACCGCTCGCGCGGTCACCACCGGTATCCCGCGTGGACGCATGGTTCTTGGAAGGCTCGGGGTTGGAATCCGCAACCCCGGGCCTTCTGCTGCTCTTGGTACTGACCGGCCTGGCCGCCGGATTCATCGATGCGGTCGTGGGCGGCGGCGGACTGCTACAGCTGCCCGTTGCCATGATGATCCCGGGAATTACTCCCGTCCAGGCGCTCGCGACCAACAAGATGGGTTCGATCTTCGGCACGGCAACCTCCGCGGTCACGTATTACCGCCGGGTGCATCCGGACCTTCGCACCGCCCTTCCCATGGCGGTGGTGGCCCTCGTTGCGTCAGGTGGGGGAGCGGCGGTTGCATCCTTGCTGCCCGCCGAGGTCTTTCGGCCGATCATCGTGGCAGCGCTGATCGGTGTGTTGATTTTCACTATTGCCCACCCCACCATGGGGCAGCTCACGGCCCTGCGGCACAGCGGCGCGCGGCACTACGGATTGGCCATTCTGCTGGGCGGTGGCATCGGCTTCTACGACGGCGTCATGGGTCCCGGAACCGGCTCCTTCCTAGTGATCGGGCTGGTCTCGGTGCTCGGCTATAGCTTCCTGGCCGCGAGCGCCAAGGCCAAGATCATCAATCTGGCCACCAACATCGGCGCACTCATCGTGTTCACGGCCAACGGGTCGATCCTGTGGGGACTCGGCTTGGTGCTGGGCATCAGCAACATGCTGGGTGGCTACATCGGTGCCCGGACGGCCGTGGCGAAGGGGAGTTCTTTTATCCGGATCATCTTCTTCGTGGTGGTGAGCGTGCTCATCGTGAAGCTTGGATGGGACATCCTCAGCGGTCGCTGACCTGGTGTTCACCCGCCAACGCGGGCACGGGATCGGAAGGCTGTAGCAGCGCATGAGCACGCGCCGAGGATTCCAGGACCTCCATGAGCCAGACGCGTTCAACGGGGGTGACCGTACTGATGGCGCCTTGAGCGTAAGCAGACACGTCTTGGGCCACCTCACCCGAAGCGGCCTCGGGGTCATCCGCGATGTCACGCGGTAACTCATAACCGCCGCGTGCGGGGCGAGGCTCACATTCGTACAACGACTCGACCGCGGGGTGGTCCTGAATCCGCTGCATACTCTCCTGCCATTCGGTGAGCGCCCGAGCGGTTTCTGAGAAATCGGTGCCGCGCGCATTGGCCGATTGAGCGGTGAACAGGGCTCGGTCAATCTGCGTGGCCACGGCCGTCAACTCGGGTGTGCACCGCTCGGTCACTTCTGCTTCGGCTTCCTGGCTTCCGGCATCCGCGGGTGCTCTTTCGTCGGATACATCGTTTTGCATCAATGGCTGTGCGGTGCCGTCCTGCCGGGTGACTTCCGCGGACCACGAGGCCGCGATGCCGGCCATCGTGGCTGCCAGGTCTGGGTCTTCTTGGTCCGTGGCCAGTTCAGTCATGCGGGTAATGGCCGTGGTCAGGTCCGTGTCCGCGGTAGCAGCGTCCTGCGGTGTGCGGTCCGGTGTATCCGTTGTGGCATCCGGTCCAGAATTTGTGCCACGCATGTCTTCCAGCCGGTCGCGTTGCGCCGGAGTGGCCGCGGGCCCGAGAGCGGAGAGCTGACGATCCGTGGTGTCTTGCGGAACGTCGTCGCGGGGCGATTCATCCACGGAGGTGACGATGTCGCGGGCGGTGAGCCGGGCGGCGTCGTACTCGGACAACGGGCGCCACGTGGCCCAGGCACCGGCCGCAAGGACGGCGACCAGCGCCATGGCCAGGAACGCAATCACCCACGGCCAGGCGCGAATGCTGCGGTCAGCGGCCACGATTCCTCCCTAGCTCCGGTGTTGTTCCATGATAGGGAGAACGACCGACACGAAGGAGAACGCATGAGCTCGGCAGACACTACCGCCATTCGCAACGCCGTGGAGCCAGTGGTCACCACCGCGGGACTGTATCTGGAAGACCTCGAACTCGAGACCAAGGGCTCCCAGCGGACCCTGCGGATCGTGCTGGACCTGCCGGACGGCACGGACGCCCTGAACCTGGATCGCCTGGCCGAGGTCTCCCGTGACATATCCGGCGCGCTGGACGAACACGATCCCGTTCCGGGACCGCCCTACGAACTGGAAGTCTCCACGCCCGGTGCCACCCGCGAGCTGGAATCCCCACGACACTGGAAGCGCAATGTCGGCCACCTGGTGCGTGTGCGCCCCGCGGACGGCGAACGTTTCACGGCCCGCCTGCTGGAAGCCCACGACGATCACGCGGTGCTGCAGCGCTGGCATCAGCCCAAGAAGGGAATGCCCATCAAGTACCTGGACCCGGAGCGCCTGGACTACCAGAACGTGCGTGGCGCGCGCGTTGAGGTCGAAATCTAAACCCGCACGGGGGATGTACCATAGCCCGAAGAACAATTAGCCAATACCCACGCGCAGCGCACCACACCTCCCATGTGTGGCGCGCTGTTTGGTTCCCGGACGGGTCCCGAATGGGCACGAAGGAAGGCCGGTCACATGGACATTGATATGAGTACCCTGCGTCTGCTCGAACGCGAACGGGACATTCCGGTGGACGTGTTGATCCCCACCATCGAACAGGCACTGTTGCTCGCCTACCAGAAGTCCCCGGGTGCCGTGAGCGGTGCTCGCGCAGAAGTCGAACGCCGCACCGGTCACGTGACCATCTGGGCGGACGAGGTCGACGAGGACGGGAACAAGATCGGCGAGTTCGACGACACCCCCGCCGGTTTCGGTCGCATTGCCGCCGCAACCGCGCGACAGGTCATTCTGCAGAAACTGCGGGACGTGGAGGACGACAACGTGCTGGGCCACTTCAAGGGCCGCGAGGGTGAACTGGTGTCCGGCCAGATTCAACAGGGCAAGAATCCCAACATGATCCAGGTGAACCTGGGCACCGTGGAGGCCGTGCTGCCCCCGCACGAGCAGGCACCTGGCGAGGTCTACAAGCACGGCGCCCGCATTCGCGCGTTCGTGGTGGAGGCCAAGCGCGGCATGAAGGGCCCGTCCATCATGCTGTCCCGTTCGCACCCGGACCTGGTGCGTCGCCTGTTCGAGATGGAAGTTCCCGAGATCGCGGACGGCTCCGTGGAGATCGTCGCCCTGGCCCGCGAGGCCGGTCACCGCACCAAGATGGCCGTGGTCGCGACTCGTCCCGGGGCCAACGCCAAGGGCGCGTGCATCGGTGAAATGGGTTCGCGTGTGCGTGCGGTCATGAACGAACTGGGGGAGGAGAAGATCGACATCATCGACTTCACCGAAGAGCCCGACGTGTTCATCGCCAATGCGCTCTCCCCGGCCAAGACCACCCGCGTGGAGGTCGTTGACGAGCGAACTCGCTCGGCCCGAGCTGTGGTACCCGACAGCCAACTGTCACTGGCCATCGGCAAGGAAGGGCAGAACGCTCGATTGGCTGCGCGCCTGACCGGCTGGCGCATCGACATCGTGCCCGAGTCCCGAGTGGCGAATCACTGAGAAAACCCGCAATTCGAGGGAATCATCCCCGGCGCGTTAGACTGGTCTACGGTCAGTTCGTGAATTGTGCGTACTCACCGGCATCGCACCTAGCGAGTGCCGAGTACTCACGTGAGCAAGTACAGGAGCGAGGGTGAGCCAGAACAGCCTTCGAACCTGTGTGGGATGCAAGAAAATTGTGTCCCCTGACCAACTCGTCCGCGTAGCGGTGGAGCAGACGGAGCAGGGCCTGGAAGCCGTGTTCGACGTGTCCCGCCGTATCGGCGGCCGAGGTGCCTGGGTGCATCCCGCCCAGGAATGCGTCAGGACAGCAGTGCGACGCCGCGCGTTCAATCGCGCGTTTCGCACCGCCGTCAGTGCCGAGAACCTCGGTCACCACCTCAACGTTTTACTGTCCACACGGTGGAACGGACAGAAGGAAAGCGAGTCAGAAGACCATGGAAAACCGATGAGTGCCAAGCGATGAGTACTTTTTCGTACTCCGCCCACGGCCAGCAGGGTGACATGTCGATCATCGACGCGCCCCAAGGCCGCATCAACGGAAGATAATGGTTCGTGCCTGTTTCGGTGCGAACCGAGACAGGAGAAATGTGGCCAAGCCCCGTGTCCACGAGCTCGCCAAAGAGCTCGGTATCACGTCTAAAGAAGCGATTTCCAAGCTTCAAGAATTAGGGGAATTCGTCCGTGGAGCATCCTCCACGGTGGAGCCCCCCGTAGCCAAGAAACTTCGTTCTGCATTCCCCGCCGGTTCCGGCGACGCTGCAGCGGAGAAGGCTCCCCAGAAGACTCGGAGCACCAAGCCGGCGCAGAAGTCCCAGCCCAAGGCCGAGACCAAGCCCGCTGCCGAGCGCCCCGCAGCAGCCCCCGGCCCCAAGCCGGGTCAGGCTGCTCCCAAGCCCGCTCAGGCCAAGGAAGAGACGGCTCCGGCTGCCGCTCCCAAGGCGGAGTCCACGCCCGCTCCGGCACCCAAGGCCGAAGCACCCAAGGCGGGGGCTCCCAAGGAACAGGCACCCAAGGCGCCCGAGTCCAAGCCGCAGTCACCCAAGTCCTCGGCCCCCAAGCCGGGCGGTGCGCGTCCGGGTAACAACCCGTACGCATCGCAGCAGGGTATGGGTCGCGGTTCCGAGTCCGGCGGTCCCAAGCCGAGTGGTGCTCGTCCGGGTCAGCAACGTTCCGGCAAGCCGGGCGCACCTCGCCCCGGTAACAACCCGTTCGCCCCGCAGCAGGGTATGCGTACCAGCGGTTCCGGCCAGGGCGGTCCCCGTCCCGGTGGACCCCGCCCCGCAGGCCCTCGTCCGGGCGGTCCCCGTCCCGCGCACGGCGGTCAGGGCGGCCAGGGTGGACCCCGTTCGGGTGCTCCGCGTCCGGGTGGCGCACGCCAGGGCCAGGGTCACGGTCAGGGTGCTCCCCGTCCCGGTGGTCCTCGCCCTTCGCCCAACATGATGCCGGGGCACACCACCGGTGTGGCTCCCATCGGAAGCCGTCCCGGTAACGCCGGTGGCGGTGGACCCCGCCGCGGTGGTGGCGGTCCCGGTGGCCCCGGTGGCGGCGGCGGTTTCCGCGGCCGCGGTGGTCGTGGTGGTACCCAGGGTGCGTTCGGTCGAGGCGGCGGTGGCCGTGGACGTCAGCGCAAGTCGAAGCGCGCGAAGCGTCAAGAGCTTGAGCAGATGTCAGCACCCGCCGTGGGTGGCGTCTCCGTTCCGCACGGTGATGGCAACACGGTGGTCCGCCTGCGTCGCGGTGCCTCGCTCATGGACTTCGCTGAGAAGATCAACGCCAACCCGGCATCGCTCGTGACCGTTCTCATCCACCTGGGTGAGATGGCCACGCAGACCCAGTCGCTGGACGAAGAAACGTTCGAGCTGTTGGGTGCCGAGCTGGGCTTCAAGATCCAGGTCGTCTCGCCGGAGGACGAGGAGCGCGAGCTGCTCGAATCCTTCGACATCGACCTCGAGGCCGAAGCCGAGGCCGAGGGCGACGAGGTTCTCGAATCCCGTCCTCCGGTTGTCACCGTCATGGGTCACGTCGACCACGGTAAGACCCGTCTGCTCGACGCGATCCGTAACACCACGGTGATCGAGGGCGAGGCCGGCGGCATCACCCAGCACATCGGTGCGTACCAGATCTCCACCGAGGTGGACGGTGAAGAGCGTCTGATCACCTTCATCGACACCCCCGGTCACGAGGCGTTCACCGCCATGCGTGCCCGTGGTGCCAAGGTCACGGACATCGCCGTGCTGGTGGTCGCCGCTGATGACGGCGTGATGCCCCAGACCGTCGAGGCGTTGAACCACGCCCAGGCGGCCGGTGTGCCGATCGTGGTCGCGGTGAACAAGATCGACAAGCCGGAAGCCAACCCGGAGAAGATCCGCGGTCAGCTCACCGAGTACGGATTGATCCCCGAAGAATACGGTGGCGACACCATGTTCGTGGATGTCTCCGCGCGTGCCGGTCAGAACATCGAAGACCTGCTCGACGCGGTCGTCCTGACCGCTGACGGTGCCCTGGAACTGCAGGCCAACCCGGACAAGGAAGCTCGTGGCGTGGCGATTGAAGCCAACCTGGACAAGGGCCGCGGCGCAGTGTGTACCGTGCTGGTCCAGTCCGGCACGCTGAAGGTCGGCGACGCCATTGTCGCGGGTGCGGCTCACGGCCGCGTGCGCGCCATGTTCGACGAGAACGGTCAGGCAGTCGAGACTGCCACCCCGTCCCGACCGGTCCAGGTGTTGGGTCTGTCCGCAGTGCCCCGCGCCGGTGACACCTTCCTGGCCACCCAGGAGGAGCGTACGGCTCGCCAGATCTCCGAGAAGCGTCAGGCCGCTGACCGCAACGCTCAGCTGGCCAAGCGTCGCAAGCGCATCACGCTCGAGTCCTTCGACGAGGCCGTGGCAGAGGGCAAGATGGACACCCTCAACCTCATCATCAAGGGTGACGTGTCCGGTGCCGTGGAGGCGCTGGAAGATTCGCTGCTCAAGATCGATGTGGGCGGAGACGAAGTTCAGCTGCGCGTCATCCACCGCGGTGTGGGTGCCATTACGCAGAACGACGTCAACCTGGCCACCGTGGACAACGCGGTCATCATTGGCTTCAACGTCCGCCCGGCGGAACGTGTCACCGAACTCGCGGACCGCGAGGGCGTGGACATGAAGTTCTACTCGGTGATCTACAACGCCATCGACGATGTCGAGAGCGCCTTGAAGGGCATGCTCAAGCCGGAGTACGAGGAAGTGGAGCTCGGTACCGCCGAGATCCGCGAGGTGTTCCGCTCCTCCAAGTGGGGCAACATCGCCGGTGCGTACATCACCAAGGGCGTGGTCAAGCGCAACGCCAAGGCGCGCCTGGTCCGCGACGGCAACGTGGTGAAGGACAGCCTCACCATCGATTCGCTGCGTCGCTTCAAGGATGACGCCACGGAAGTTCGCGAAGGTTTCGAGTGCGGTATCGGCCTCGGTTCCTTCAACGACATCCAAGAGGGCGACATGATCGAGACGTGGGAGATGCGCGAAAAGCCGCGCGCCTGAGTCACGTCACGTTCAAGCGGCGGGTACCCCGGTTTCCGGTAGGTACCCGCCGCACCGGCCCGTCGCCCACGGCGGCGGGCCCGCGGCGTCGTCGTGATGGCGGCGCCGCACCCCAGATTTTTTAGATACGGAACGCACCGCGTTCCCCAGCGAAGGAGAGTCACCATGGTTGACGCCGCACGCGCCGCACGGCTGGCCGACCGCATCAAGGTGATCGTTGCCCAGGCCCTCGAGCGCCGGATCAAGGATCCCCGCGTCGGTTTCGTGACCATCACCGATGCCCGGGTCACCAACGACCTTCAGCACGCGACGCTGTACTACACCGTCTACGGCGATGAGACGCAGCGCGCGGAGACCGCGCAGGCACTGGAGTCCGCCAAGGGCGTGCTGCGTTCCGAGGTCGGCAAGAACATCACCGCCCGCCTCACGCCCACGCTCACCTTTGTCGCGGACGAAATCCCCGCCGACGCCGCCCGGCTCGAAGAGCTCTTGCGCGCCGCACGCGAAAAGGACGAGCAGGTCGCGGCTCAGGCCGTCGGCGCCTCCTACGCCGCGGGTGAGGACGCGTACCGCACCCCCGAGGACGACGCCGCGGATGACGATACCGACGACGACTCGCCCCGGAGCTGACGCGCGTGAGTGAACGTCCCCACGTTCCGAGCCCGGCCCCCTCGCTTCCGAGGACGGCCGGGTTCGTCATCGTCGACAAGCCCCTGGGCTGGACCTCGCATGACGTCGTGGCACGAATGCGGCGCCTGGCCGGGACCCGCAAGGTAGGTCACGCCGGCACGCTGGACCCGGCGGCGTCGGGAGTCCTGGTGCTGGGTGTCGAGAAGGCCACCAAGTTGCTGACCTGGGTCACCGGAACGTCCAAGACGTACGAGGCGACCATTCGATTGGGCGCAGCGACCGTGACCGACGACGCCGAGGGCGACGTGACCGAGCGCGCGGATGCCTCGACCCTCGCGGGAGTAAGTGACAGCGACATTCAGCGTGAAGTTTCCGCACTTACCGGCGAGATCCAGCAGGTACCGTCAGCGGTGAGCGCCATCAAGGTGAACGGAAAACGCTCCTACGCCCGAGTTCGCGGCGGCGAGGACGTCGAACTGGCCGCGCGACCCGTCACGATCCACGAATTCACGGTGCACGACATCTCGCGCGACGAGACCGGCATCGATGTGACGGCCACGGTCTCGTGTTCCTCAGGCACCTACATCCGTGCGCTGGCCCGTGACATGGGCCGTGGCCTGGGCGTGGGCGGACACCTGACGGCGCTGCGCCGCACGCGCGTGGGGTCCTTCACTCTCGACCAGGCGCACACGCTGGACGACCTGACGCAATCGGTGAGCGACGGCGGGACCGTGGACACCCTGGAGATCAACCGTGCCGCGGAACTGCTGTTTCCCGTGCGCCGTTTGGACGCGGGGGAGGCCACGGACCTGTCGCACGGTCGCCGGATCTCCGCGCACCCGGCCGATCTGGTCAGCGGAACAGACTTGCCCGTTGCGTGCTTCGCACCTAACGGGACTCTGGTGGCCCTGGCCGAGAACCGCGGCTCCGCTTCCAAGCGCTACGCGGCATCCGTTCTGGGCATTGCCGCGGGCGAGACGTTTTCTGCCGACTCGACCGGCACGTCCGAACCGTCCGAACAGGAGAATCACTGATGCTGTGGGGTTACGACGGATGGTTCTGGGCCTCGGTGGTGATTGGAACGCTGTCGTGTTTGATCTGCCTGGTGCAGGCGATGCGCGGACGCGAACCCGACGACTTCTCACAAGGCTCCGTGCTGATTCTGGAACTGTTCCTGCTCGTGTACGTGGTGGGTTCGATCTTCCTCCCCATCTTCGGGTCGGAAGCCTCGGGCAGTGTTCTCGAGTACTGGGGTTACCTGCTGACGGCGCTGCTCATCCCGGCCGGAACGTTCATCTGGTCGCTCGTGGAACGCTCACGCTGGTCCACGCTCATCCTGGCTGCGGCGGGACCCGTGGTCATCATCATGGTCTACCGCATGAACTACATCTGGTACTACCAGAACGTCTGAGGCCGGCAGCATTGACCACTCCGCGGAAAGGAACGGGATCACGGTGACCAAGTCCACCGAGCACAACGCGTTGCAGCAGCGTTTCGGCAACCGCGTGAAGACAAAGCGCACGGATGCCAAATCCAGCGGATTCGGGAGGCTCATCATCGTGATTTACGGGGTGTTCTCGCTCTCGGCAGGTGTGCGTTCCCTGTACCAGCTGGGTACGGAGTTTTCCGAGGCACCGCTGGCGATCATCCTGTCCACGATTTCCGCCGTCATCTACGTGATTGCGACCGTGGCACTGACCAAGACCGGCCCCGGTTGGCACCGGATCGCGTGGATCGCCGTATGGATCGAGATGATCGGCGTGCTCGCAGTCGGCCTGCTCAGCGTGCTCTCGCCCGAACTCTTCCCCAAGGCCAGTGTCTGGTCGCACTTCGGCGCGGGTTACGGTTTTGTGCCCTTGGTCTTGCCCATGATCGGTCTTATCTGGTTGTGGCGCACCCGTCCCACCCGCGCCAACGGGTAGGCTCGTTTCGTCCCGCCCGCACACTCGACATCGAGGAGAACAGTGATTCGCTGGAGATCCCGCGACGACATCACCCCGGGTTTCGGACCGTCCGTGGTGACGATTGGAAACTTCGACGGAGTCCACCGCGGTCACCAACACGTCTTCGACACGTTGTTGGAGGTGGCCGGGGAACGCACCGCGAAATCGGTGGTGGTCACCTTTGATCCCCACCCGGCGCTGGTGCACCGGCCCGAGTCTCACCCCGGCGTGATCATGGGGCTCGAGGACAAACTCGACGCACTGGAACACACCGAGATCGATGCCGTGCTCGTGCAGCCCTATTCCCTCGATTTCGCTCAATTGACCCCCGAAGAGTTCGTGGTCGACTACCTGGTCAAGCCGCTCGAAGCGGTGTGCCTGGTGATCGGTGAGGACGTGCGTCTGGGTAAGGACAACACCGGCGATCTGCATGCCATCAGGGCGCTGGGCGACAAGCACGGTTTCGACGTCGTGGTCGTCGAGGACGTCGTGGGCACCGATCCTTCGACTCCCCTCAAGAACGGCACACCCGCGGCCGCGGCTACGGAACGCCGCTGTTCCTCCACGTGGATCCGCTCGTGCCTGGAAGCCGGTGACATGCGCGGCGCCACGGGTTTGCTCAGCCGCAACCACCGGATGCGCGGGGAAGTAGTGCACGGAGCTGCTCGCGGTCGCGAACTGGGATTCCCCACCGCGAACCTTTCGCCGGACGCGTCCGGATTCATCCCCGCGGACGGTGTCTACGCGGGATGGCTCGTAGATCAGAACGGCAAGCGCTGGCCCACGGCCATTTCCGTGGGCTCGAATCCGACGTTCGAAGGGGTCTCCCGTCAGGTCGAGGCGCACGTGATCGATCGGCCGGAAGAGAACATTGAGGACTTCGACCTCTACGGTCAACAGGTCGTGGTGGAATTCGTGGAACGACTGCGCGGCATGGTTGCCTACCGCGGCATCGATGCGCTGGTGGCCCAGATGAACGACGACGTCAAACGGTCCCGCGAGATCCTGGCCAAGGAACCTCACGAGACCGCCTGATACATCCGGCCGGGTAGTTGCTACATCTCCTCGTGCTCAAGGGGATCGAAACCGGAGCCGCTCAATCCGGTGTGCAACATCTTGATGCGTCGCATCTGATCGTCCGAGAGATCCCAGTCGAACACGTCCAGGTTCTCGGCCATGCGGGTGACGTCCGAGCTCTTGGGGATGGGCAGGATGTTGGACTGGATGTGCCACCTCAGGATGACCTGGGCGGGCGTGCGGCCGATACTGCGGGCAATCTCCGAAAGCCACTCGTGCTGCAGGATGTCCGTCTTACGGCCCAACGGTGACCACGCCTCGGTCACGATCTTGTGTTCTGCGTGGAACTCGCGCAGCAGTTCCTGCTGGTACTGCGGGTTCAGTTCCACCTGGTTGATCACCGGCATCTCGTCCGTTTCCTTCTCGAGCCGCAGCAGGTGCTCCGGCAGGAAATTGGACACGCCGATCGACTTGATCAGGCCCTGATCCCGCAGCTCGATCATGGTCCGCCAGGACTCCACATAGCGGTCCACGGAGGGATTGGGCCAGTGGATCAGGTACAGATCCACGTAATCGGTTCCCAGCCGTTCCAGGGAGCCTTCGAGCGAGCGCCGAACGGAATCCGTTCCGTGATGGCGACCCGGGAGCTTGGTGGTCAGGAAGATGTCATCGCGGTTGATCCCGGATGCCTTGACGCCGCGACCCACACCCAGTTCGTTGCCGTAGTTCACGGCGGTGTCGATCAGGCGGTAGCCGCGCCACAGCGCTTCAGGGATCAGCGCCTCAGCCTCGGCGTCGTCCATGGGGTAGGTTCCCAGGCCCAACTGCGGAATCTTGTTGCCGTCGCGCAGCACGTGGCGCGGGGCGTCCGGGACGGCGTCCTCAAGTTTCTTGTCGCTCATGCGTTCCTCAATTCACTCGGAAGTACTTTGGCGGAAGGTGTTCAATACCTGGCACACGGCACTCGCGCTGATCTCCGCCACAAGGTCGATCTCCAGGTGGAACTGTTGTCCGGCGGCGGGACCGCACAGATCCGACACGCTGCGCACCGCCAGGAAGGGGTATCCGCGGGTGGCGCACACCTGCGCCAGCGCGACCGTTTCCATGTCCGTGCTGAGTGCCTCGGGGAAGATCTCGCGGGTGGCACCCACATTGGCTTCCGTGACGAACGAGCCACCCGAAAGCATGGTGCCACGGAGAACGGTCTGCTCATCGCTCCCGACCAGAGTTTCCGTGGCATTCAGCAAACTCTCAGCGGGGGAGTAGCTCTCCGGCATGCCGGGTACCTGTCCGGGAACATATCCAAACGCCGTGGCATCTGCATCCGTGTAGCGATAGCCGGTGCCGATCACCAGGTCACCCACGTTCACGTCCGCTCGTAGGCCCCCTGCCGAACCGGCCGCGAGCACCATGGAGGGCTCGAAACGTTCGATCACCGCCGTCACCGCCGACGCCGCATTGACCAGCCCGATACCCGTGCGCACGAGCAGCACGGGGGCACCTTCCAGGACCACCGCGTAGACCAGTGCCTGACCCACGGTGAGCGGCTGCGCCGCTTGTTCCTCGGCGCGCGTCAGAAAAGGTGCTGCCTCTTCGTCCATGGCGACCACCACGGCGGGTGCGCCCACGCAGCGACCGAACAGGGCGGCGTCGTGATTCAACGTCTCCTGGGAGGCGCCTGCGCTCACTTGGTGACCACGTCCCAGGCGGCGCGTTCGTCCAAGAAGTCCTGCACGGCAGACTTGGCGGCCTCAAGGCTGTGGTTGGCGCCCCAACCGCACTGCACCTCGTTGGCGGCCGGAACCTCGTCCGCCGCGAGGATGTCCTTGAACGTGGCCTCCAACAGATCCTTGAAGTCAGCGTCCTCCACGCCCAACATGAGCGCGTAGAAGCCGGTCTGGCAGCCCATGGGGGAGAAGTCGATGAGCGCTTCGGTGTGATTGCGCATGTGCTCCGCGGTGAGGTGCTCGATCGAGTGGATAGCCGGCATCTCCAGGTGCGATTCGTTGGGCTGGGAGAACCGCACGTCGTACTTGATGAGCGTGTCTCCTCCGGGCAACTCCTTGCGATCGGCAATCCGAACGTAAGGGGCCGCGACCGAACGGTGGTCGAGGTTGAAAGACTCCACATTCATTTTCTTCATGGTCCTCATTGTCCCAGTTGACGGGGACATCCATAACGGTGACCCGCCTGATACGACGTATTGGTTGACGTCCGTTAGACTGGTCAACGGCCTGACTGCAGTCCGTGGCGGTCAGATCTCGGGTGAGACACCCGAAACCCGGGCGCGAAACCTGCGCACCGGGCGGTCACGGTACTAACTCAAGGAGTTACTTATGGCACTGGATGCCGCTATCAAGCAGGAAATCATCAAGGAGTACGCAACTCACGAGGGTGACACTGGTTCCCCCGAGGTGCAGATTGCCGTGCTGTCCCGTCGTATTTCCGACTTGACCGAGCACCTGAAGCAGCACAAGCACGACCACCACACCCGTCGCGGCCTGATGGCCCTGGTGGGTCGCCGTCGTCGCATGCTTGACTACCTGCGTCGTACTGACATCGCTCGCTACCGTGCGCTCATTGAGCGCCTCGGCCTGCGTAAGTGATCTAAGTTCTCGGTGTTCCCCGTGTTTTCACCCGTGAAGGCGCGGGGAACCGCCGTAACCGGCGCTGTTCGTGACGAACACCGCCAGGTTCCACACGGAACCACCGGCCCACCGGGCCAACACATGAAATAGAAAAAGCTAGTAGCGGATTCGCGCACCATATCGCGGTCCTCGACAGTGGCCTTCGCAATGCATGCGCAGTGCGAGCGCCTCGATCGAAGACCGGTATGTCGCGCTTTTCGCCACAGAAGAAACGGAGGTGACCCTTGGAGGGTCCCGAAATTCAGAGTGCAGAAGCAATCATCGACAACGGTTCGTACGGCAAGCGCGTAGTGCGCTTCGAAACCGGCCGGTTGGCCAAGCAGGCCGCCGGTTCCGCCCTGGTCTCCATCGACGAAGAGACCTCCATGCTCTCGGCCACCGCCGTGGGCAAGAACCCCCGCGAAGGCTTCGACTTCTTCCCGCTGACCGTGGACGTGGAAGAGCGGATGTACGCCGCCGGTCGCATCCCGGGCTCGTTCTTCCGTCGTGAAGGCCGTCCGTCCACCGACGCGATCCTGACCTGCCGCCTGATCGACCGTCCGTTGCGCCCCGCTTTCGGCAAGGGCATCCGCAACGAGGTCCAGGTTGTCGTGACGGTGCTGTCCATCGCACCGGACGAGATCTACAACACCGTGGCCATCAACGCCGCGTCCATGTCCACCTCGCTGTCCGGCATGCCCTTCCAGGGCCCCGTGGGCGGCGTGCGCATGGCACTCATGCCCGAGGAGAACGGCAAGCACCAGTGGATCGCCTTCCCCAAGCACTCCCAGATCGAGAACGCCGTGTTCGACATGGCCGTGGCCGGCCGCGTGGTCACCACCGCTGACGGTTCCGAAGACGTCGCGATCATGATGGTCGAGGCCGAAGCCACCGACAACGCCTGGGAGCTCGTCAAGGGCCAGGGCGCTGTCGCCCCGACCGAGGAGCTCGTCTCCGAGGGCATCGAGGCGTCCAAGTCCTACATCAAGGCACTGTGCGACGCTCAGGCCGACCTGGTCGCCCGTGCGGGCAAGTCCCCCATGGAACTGCCTCGCTTCGGCGGCTACGGCGACGACGCCACCCAGGCCGTCGAGGACTTCGTGGGTAACCGTCTGGCCGAGGTGTACTCCATCGCCGGTAAGCAGGAGCGCGAAGCCGCCACCGACGAGCTGCACCAGAGCGTTCTGGCCGAGCTCACCGGTGAGGGCAAGCCCTTCGCCGACCGCAAGGACGAGATCAACGGTGCCTACCAGGCACTCACCAAGCAGACCGTGCGTCAGCGCATCCTCAAGGACCAGGTCCGCATCGACGGCCGCGGCCTCACGGACATCCGTGAACTGACCGCCGAGGTCGAGGTGCTGCCCCGCGTGCACGGTTCGGCGATCTTCGAGCGCGGCGAGACCCAGATCATGGGTGTCACCACCTTGAACATGCTCAAGCTGGAACAGCAGATCGACTCGCTGTCCCCGGTCAAGCACAAGCGCTACATCCACCACTACAACTTCCCGCCGTACTCCACCGGTGAGACCGGCCGCGTGGGTTCGCCCAAGCGCCGCGAAATCGGTCACGGTGCGTTGGCAGAGCGTGCGATCACGCCCGTGCTGCCCTCGCGTGAGGAATTCCCGTACGCGATCCGTCAGGTCTCCGAGGCCCTCGGTTCCAACGGCTCCACCTCCATGGGCTCCGTGTGCGCCGCGACCCTGTCGCTGCTCAACGCCGGTGTGCCGCTGCGCGCACCCGTTGCCGGTATCGCCATGGGTCTCGTCTCGGACACCGTGGACGGCGAAACCCGCTACGCGGCGCTGACCGACATTCTCGGCGCCGAAGACGCCCTGGGTGACATGGACTTCAAGGTTGCAGGTACCTCCGAGTTCGTGACCGCCATCCAGTTGGACACCAAGCTCGACGGTATCCCGGCCTCCGTGCTGACCGCCGCCCTGAGCCAGGCTCGCGAAGCCCGCCTTTACATCCTGGATGTGCTGACCTCCGCGATCGACGCTCCGGACGAGATGAGCGAATTCGCTCCTCGCGTGATCAGCGTGAACGTTCCCGTCTCCAAGATCGGTGAGGTCATCGGCCCCAAGGGCAAGATGATCAACCAGATCCAGGAAGACACCGGAACCGACATCTCCATCGAGGACGACGGCACCGTGTACATCGGTGCCACCGACGGACCGTCGGCAGAGGCCGCTCGTTCGGCGATCAACGCGATCGCCAACCCGCAGGTCCCCGAGGTGGGCGAGCGTTACCTGGGTACCGTGGTCAAGACCACCACCTTCGGTGCGTTCATCTCCCTGACCCCGGGCAAGGACGGCCTGCTGCACATCTCCGAAATGCGCAAGCTCAACGACAACAAGCGCGTCAACGAGGTTGACGACGTCGTAAGTGTCGGCCAGAAGGTCCAGGTCGAGATCACCAAGGTCGACGACCGCGGCAAGCTGTCGCTGGCATCGGTCGTTGCCGACGAGGACAAGGCCGAAGAGCTCGAGTCCGAACCCGTCAACGAGAGCTGATCGAGGGGTAACTCGAGGTTCATGACGGTAGTTCACCTTCCGCTGGAGGCGGGCGATCCCGGGGAGAAAATCTTCCCCGCGGACGCCCGCCTTCGGGCGTACTCAGCTTCTTTGCCGGACACCACCGGCTTCACCCACGTGGTCCACGACGACGCCGACGGCGCCGTGATCACCCGCAGCGTACTGCCGTGCGGTACACGCGTGCTCACGGAAAAAATGCCCGGTCAACGCTCGGCCTCCGTGGGCTTCTGGGTCAGCCTGGGTTCTCGTGACGAGGCACCCGGGATGCTCGGTTCCACGCACTTCCTGGAGCACTTGCTGTTCAAGGGCACGGCGCGGCGCACATCGCTCGACATCGCCGAAGCGTTCGACGCTGTGGGTGGCGAGTCCAACGCGTTCACCGCCAAGGAGAACACGTGCTACTACGCGCGGGTGCTTTCGGACGATCTGCCCATGGCCATTGACGTTCTCGCGGACATGTTCTCGAGCGCGGTACTGGACCCGGACGAGTTCGATCGCGAACGGGGAGTCATCCTCGAGGAAATCGCGATGGACCGTGACGACCCCACCGATTTCGCGTTCGAACAGTTCACCGCAGCGGTCCTGGACGGCTCACCCCTGGCGCGTCCGATTGCGGGCACCCCGGAGGAGATCCGGTCCGTGGCTCGTGACGCCGTGTGGGAGCATTACCGTGCGGCCTATCGTCCGGAACATCTCGTGGTCACGGCCGCCGGCGGGCTCGAACACGAACGCGTGGTCGAGCTGGTTCGGGAGTCCTTGACCCGCGCGGGCTGGGATCCGGATGCACCCGGTGCGGTGGGGGCGCGGCGCGCCAATACATCGGCTGTGCTCACACCCCTGACGGGCACCCAGGTGTTTCACCGCCCCGTGGAACAGGCGCACGTGGTGCTGGGCGGTCCTGCACTGCGCGTGGGTGATGACCGGCGTTTCACCATGACCGTGCTCAATGCCGCACTGGGCGGGGGGATGTCCTCACGGTTGTTTCACACGATCCGCGAGCAGAAGGGCCTGGCGTACTCCACGTTCTCGTTCTCGGGTGCGTATTCGGATGCCGGGTATTTCGGCATGTATGCGGGCTGCACCATGGATCGGGTGGACCAGGTCGCGCAACTCATGCGCACCGAGCTGGACCGGCTCGCGCAGGACGGAATGACCGCCAAAGAATTGGCTAAGATCGAGGGCCAGCTCAGCGGCGCCACTGTGCTGGCCCTGGAGGATACCGGTTCACGGATGTCCCGTTTGGGATCGGCAGAATTGAAGACCGGCGTGTACATGGACGTGGACGAGTCCCTGGACCGGATCCGCGCCGTGACCTCGCAGGACGTTCAGACGCTGGCGGCGGAACTGTCCGCGGCGTCGTCCGTGCAGACCGTGGTGGGGCCGCAAGCTCCGGCCGAGAAGCTGCCGAGCCAGAACTAAGGAGTGGTTGAGATGACCGAATCGAACAACACCATCAAGGTGGCCGTGCTCGGTCACCACGGACGCATGGGTTCCGAGGCCGTGGCTGCCGTTGAGCGTGCTGCCGGGTTGGAACTGGTCGCCGCGCTGGGTCGTGGCGATGATTTCCAAACCATCGTCGACTCGGGTGCGCAGGTCATGATCGACCTGACCGTTCCGGAGTCCACGCGGGACAACGTCCGCTTCGCCATCGACCATGGTATCCATTCGGTCGTGGGCACCACGGGCTGGGACGATCAGGCCCTGGCGGACCTCGAATCTCAGCTGGCCAAGCACCCCGAGGTAGGTGTGCTGATCGCCCCCAACTTCGCAGTGGGTGCGGTGCTGGCCATGAAGTTCTCGGAGGCGGCAGCCGCGTTCTTCGAATCCGTGGAGGTCGTCGAACTGCACCACCCCGACAAGCTGGATGCGCCGTCCGGAACCGCAGCCCGTACGGCGTCGTTGATCGGGAAGGCCCGCCGCGCGGCCGGTGTGGTTGACTCGCCGGACGCGACACAGACCGATCCGGACGGCGCACGCGGCGCCGTGGTCGACGGTGTGCACGTGCACTCCGTACGACTACGCGGCCTGGTCGCCCACCAGGAGACTCTGCTGGGCAACACGGGGGAGCAGTTGACCATTCGTCACGATTCCTTTGACCGGATCTCGTTCATGACCGGTGTGGTGCTGGGCGTGCGTGAAGTGGCCAAGCACCCGGGACTGACTCACGGGCTGGACGGCTACATGGATCTGGGCCTGTGAGTCATCGCGAATCCGACTCCCGAGAACACGTTTCCGTAACGTCCGACTCCGGGAAACCCAGTTCTCTGCGGTGGTGGGTGGCCGCGGTCATCGTGCTGGCGCTGCTGACCGTGGTGATCCTGCCCATCTCCGTGGGCTCCAAAGTGTGGATCATCGCCATGTTGGCCTTCGCTGCGGTCTTTACCGTGCTCGAAATCGGTTCCAAGGGGCGCATCCTGGCCGCCCTCATGGTCGCTTTGCTCGCGCTCTATCTTGGCCTGTCGTTCCAACGAGCGGTGCTGCTGCTGAGCTCGGAGGGTTTGATCGTGAAGGGCTTCGGGATCGCCATGCTGGTCATCCCGGCGGTGGGCACGTGGGCCATGGTGCGAGAGATCATTTTCGGTGCCCGTACCGAAAAACTCGGCCGCACCCTCGCCGCGGAAGGCGGGCTCCCCGAGGACAACCTGCCCAAAACGCCGTCGGGCCGCTATGTACGAGAGGCCGCGGACGAGCACTTCCACACCGTTCGCGAAGAGGTCGAGGCGAACCCGGAGGATTGGCGCGGTTGGTACCGCTTGAGCCTGGCCTACTCGGCGAGCTCGGACGGTCGGCGCGCCCGCGGTGCCATGCGCACCGCTATTGCCTTGTACCGCGGCGCGGACCCGGGGGCGGCACTGGCGCGGTGATCGCGGTAACCTTGAGCGTATGACCGATCGCAGCGTAGCCACTCAGCCCGACCGCCCCGCCCCCATGTTCGGAACTCTGCTCACCGCCATGGTGACCGCGTTCAAGGACGACGGGTCCGTGGACCTCGAAACCACGGGGCATCTGGCGGAAGAACTGGTCAACGATGGTTGTGACGGACTGGTGGTGTGTGGCACCACCGGCGAGTACTCGACCATGACCGACGAAGAAAACCTCGCGGTCTTCCGGGCCGTCAAGGATGCCGTGGGCGGGCGCGTGCCCTTGCTCGCGGGCACGGGTTCCAACGACACCGAGCACTCCCGGTACCTCTCCCTGGAAGCCCAGAAAATCGGCATGGACGGCCTGCTGATCGTCACGCCGTACTACAGCAAGCCCACACAGGCCGGTATCGAGGCGCACTTCCGCTCACTGGCGGATTCCGTCGACACGCCGATCATGATGTACGACATTCCGGGTCGTTCGGGCGTCCCGATTGCCCCGGAAACGCTCATCTCGCTGGCGTCCCACGAGAACCTCGTGGCCGTCAAGGATGCCAAGGCAGACTTCAATGCCGCCGCACACGTGATGGCCGAAACCGATCTCGTGTACTACTCCGGTGACGACGGACTGACCCAGCCCTGGATCGCGCTGGGCGCGGCAGGTCTCGTGGGCGTCACGTCCCACCTGGACACTCCGCGGTTCCGCACGCTCGTCGACGCCGCCCTCGCCGGTGACCTCGTCACCGCGCGCAAGGTCAACAATGAGCTGATCCCGGTGGTTCGCGCCGCCATGACTCGTGTGCCCGGTGCCGTGGCCGCGAAAACGATTTTGAATTGGCAGGGGCGCCTGCCGAACAACACCGTGCGCTTGCCGCATGTGGCGCCCACTCAGGCCGAAATCGAGCAGATCCGCGCGGATCTGAGTTCCTCGGTCCTGGCAGACACTTTGAACAATTAAGACGAAAGGGGTCTCATGACCCGATGGACCAACACTGACCTCTCCGAACCCCCCGCGTTGGCCGCAGACACTCTGCGCGTCATCCCGCTGGGAGGTTTGGGCGAGGTCGGTCGGAACATGACCGTGTTCGAGATCAATGGGCAGTTGCTCGTGGTCGACTGCGGTGTGCTGTTCCCCGAAGAAACCCAGCCCGGTGTGGACCTGATCCTGCCGGACATCAACAACATCAAGGACCGCCTGGACGATATCGTGGCGGTCGTCCTGACGCACGGTCACGAGGACCACATCGGTGCCGTTCCGTACCTGCTCAAGCGCCGTCCGGACATCCCCATCATCGGTTCCCAGCTCACCCTCGCACTGATCGAAGCCAAGCTGAAGGAGCACCGCATCAAGCCCTTCACCCTGGCGGTGCGCGAGGGCCAGGTCGAGCGCCTCGGCGAGTTCGAGTGCGAGTTCGTGGCCGTCAACCACTCCATCCCTGACGCCCTGGCCGTGTTCCTGCGGACCAAGGCCGGCACCGTCCTGCACACCGGTGACTTCAAGATGGATCAGTTGCCCATGGACGGTCGCATCACCGACCTCCGCCACTTCGCCCGCCTGGGTGAAGAGGGTGTGGATCTGTTCCTGACTGACTCCACCAACGCCGAGGTGCCGGGCTTCGTACCCACCGAGAAGGCCATTGGCCCCGTGCTCGCAGACGTGATCGCCAAGGCACGCCAGCGCGTGATCGTGGCCTCGTTCTCCTCGCACGTTCACCGCGTGCAGCAGGTGCTCGACGCCGCCGTGGCCAGCGGTCGCAAGGTTGCCCTGATGGGTCGCTCGATGATCCGCAACATGGAGATCGCCGACAAGCTCGGTTATCTGGACGTTCCGCCCAACGTGCTGATCGACCAGAAGAAGGCCGCGGACTACCCGGACGACAAGCTCGTGATCATGTGCACCGGTTCTCAGGGTGAGCCCATGGCCGCGCTGTCCCGCATGGCCAACGGCGACCACAAGGTTCAGGTGAACGCCGGTGACACGGTGATCCTGGCGTCGTCGTTGATCCCCGGTAACGAGAACTCGGTGTTCCGCGTGATCAACGGTCTGATGCGTTTGGGTGCTGACGTGGTGCACAAGGGCAACGCCAAGGTGCACGTGTCCGGTCACGCAGCCGCCGGCGAACTGCTGTACTGCTACAACATCGTGGAGCCCGAGTACGTCATGCCGGTCCACGGCGAGGTGCGCCACCTGATCGCCAACGGTGCCCTGGCCCAGGAGACCGGTGTTCCCAGCGATCACGTGCTGCTCGCCGAGAACGGCACCGTGGTGGACATGCACAACGGTAAGTCCAAGATCACCGGTCAGGTCGAATGCGGGTTCATCTACGTGGACGGCTCCTCCGTGGGTGAGATCACGGACGCGGACCTCAAGGACCGCATGACCCTGGGTGAAGAAGGCTTCATCTCCGTGGTTACCGTGGTCAATCGCGACACCGGCAAGATCGTTTCCGGCCCGGACATCCACGCGCGCGGCGTGGCCGAGGAGGACACTGTCTTCAATGAAATCCGCCCCAAGATCATTGCGGCCCTCGAAGACGCGATGGGGGAGTCCGGCAAGAATCACACAGCGCACCAGCTGCAGCAGGTCGTGCGCCGCACCATCGGCTCGTGGGTTTCGCGCAAGCTGCGCCGCAAACCCATGATCGTACCCGTGGTGGTCGAAGCTTAATTAAGGCTGATCCGAGCGAGCCGAGCCCGCCCCGACGCGATGTCGGGGCGGGCTTTGCGCTCGGCGGGTATTCTGGAACATATGGCGTCACGAACTTCCCCTCCGCGATCGTCGAAGTCAACATCTCGAACCTCGACCGCATCCCGCTTCTCCAAGGGCACTACCAAGAGCACGTCCAAGGCCCCGGCCAAGTCCACACCACAGGGACCGTCTGCTGGTAGTCGTCTCCTTCATGCCGTGGTCAACGCGTGGGCCGGTCTCGGCCACGTGGTGGGTGCCGGTGTGCGGCGGATCGGCACCGTGCGCACGGACATGGCTCCGGAGGAGCGCCGCGACGGCGGCGCACTCGTATGGCTCGTGCTGGCCGTCCTGATCGCGGCGGTTGAGTGGTGGAACCTTCGCGGAGTGGATGCCACCTTCATTTCCATGCCCGCCTCCTGGGTGCACGCCGTGGTCGGCGGCACGTTCGGCTTCATGGCGCTCGTGTTGCCCGTGTTCTGCCTGTTCTTCGCATGGCGGGCATTCCGGCACCCCACCGAGACACAAGCCAACAACCGCATCGCCATCGGGCTCATGGCACTGACCGTGGCTGGATCCGGTATCGCGCACATCGCCGGTGGACAGCCCCAACTCAACCAGGGGTTCGAAGCGATCTGGCGCGCCGGCGGGTTCGTCGGTTTCCTGGCCGCCGATCCGCTCTCGGCGCTCGTGACCCACTGGGGTGCCCTGGTGGTACTTGCCGTTCTAGCTTTCCTCGCCGTACTCGTCATGACCGCGACCCCTGTCGGCCAGATCGGGCCGCGACTGCGGGACGGTTACGACAAACTCATGGGACAGGGCGAGCACCGGACCACCGACGTGTCGGACCCTGAACACGACCGCTCGTACCTGGACCCGGCCAGCCCGCAGAAGAAGCGGGGCAAGCGCCAGACCCGCGCCGAGCGGCGTCGTGAAAAGGCCCAGTTGGACGCCTACAACGGGGACGAGGCCTTCGAACGTGCCGTCGTGGACGAGGCCAAGCGCCGCGAGGCCGCGGACGGCTCCTCGAGTACCCGCGTGTTCGATCTTTCCAACGACGGCGCTCCGTCCGGTTCCACGTCCTCGACCGCCGCGGGTGCCGCGAGCGCCCAGGTCCAGGACACCGAGGACATCCCGAGCGTGCGACCGGGTGTGAAGCGCCCGACCAAGTCCCAGATCGCCGCGGACAAGTTGCGGCGCGAACAGGGTCTGGAACCGGCCGCAGACACGGCAGAAGCCTCGGACGCACCGGCGCTCGCAGAGGTGGATGCCCCCGAGAGTTCACGGACCCACACGCCGTCGGCGCCGATCCCGGCCCGCTCCGAGCAGCTGCAGCTTGCCGGTGACATGGCGTACAACTTGCCGGACCCCGGGAGCCTGGTGCAGGGCCCGCCGGCCAAGGAACGCTCCGAGGCCAACGACCGCGTGGTGGGTTCACTGACCAACGTGTTGCAGCAGTTCAACGTGGATGCCGAGGTCACCGGTTTCTCCCGCGGCCCCACCGTGACCCGCTACGAGATCGAACTCGGCTCGGGCACCAAGGTGGAGCGCGTGACAGCGCTGTCCAAGAACATTGCCTATGCGGTGGCCTCCGCCGATGTCCGCATCCTCTCACCCATCCCGGGCAAGTCCGCGATTGGCATCGAGATCCCGAACACGGACCGAGAGACCGTGGCCCTGGGTGATGTGTTGCGCTCACAACGGGCTCGGAAGTCCGAACACCCCATGGTCATGGGCGTGGGCAAGGACGTCGAGGGAGGCTTCGTGGTGGCCAACCTGGCCAAGATGCCGCACATGCTGGTGGCCGGTGCGACCGGTGCCGGTAAGTCTTCGTTCGTGAACTCGATGATCGTGTCGATCTTGATGCGCTCCACCCCGGACGAGGTGCGCCTGGTCATGGTGGACCCCAAGCGCGTGGAACTCACCGCGTACGAGGGCGTTCCCCACCTGATCACGCCCATCATCACCAACCCCAAGAAGGCCGCCGAGGCCCTGCAGTGGGTGGTGCGCGAAATGGACGCCCGCTACGACGATCTGTCGCACTACGGGTACAAGCACATCGACGACTTCAACAAGGCCGTGCGCAATGGCAAGGTGCAGCCGGAGCCCGGTTCCAAGCGCGTCATCCGCCCGTACCCGTATTTGCTCGTTATCGTGGACGAGCTCGCGGACCTCATGATGGTCGCCCCGCGCGACGTCGAGGACGCGATCGTGCGCATCACCCAGCTCGCCCGCGCCGCCGGTATCCACCTGGTGCTGGCCACCCAGCGCCCGTCCGTTGACGTGGTTACGGGCCTGATCAAGGCCAACGTGCCCTCGCGCATGGCGTTCGCCACGTCATCCGTGACCGACTCCCGAGTGGTCCTGGATCAGCCCGGTGCCGAGAAGCTCATCGGCCAGGGTGACGCGCTGTTCCTGCCCATGGGCGCTTCCAAGCCCATGCGTGTGCAGGGCGCGTGGGTCTCGGAGTCCGAGATCCACAAGGTCGTGGAACACGTCAAGACCCAGATGCAGACCAACTACCGCGAAGACGTGATCCAGGAAGCGCCCAAGAAGCAGATCGACGAGGACATCGGGGACGATCTGGACGTGCTGCTGCAGGCAGCCGAACTCATCATCACCACCCAGTTCGGTTCCACGTCCATGCTGCAGCGCAAGCTCCGCGTGGGCTTCGCCAAGGCAGGTCGCCTCATGGACCTGCTCGAGTCCCGCGGCGTGGTGGGCGCCTCGGAGGGTTCCAAGGCCCGTGATGTTCTGGTCAAGCCCGACGATCTCGCGGCCACCCTGGCGCTCATTCGCGGCGAGGAACCGCCTTCGACCCCCGGCGACGACGCCGCCGCGGCAGGTTCCGCAGCGGCGTCGGCGGGGACCGGTGGTTCCGTCGACTACGGTGACGACCCCGTGGAAGCAAGCCTGTCCGACGTGGCCAAGGACTACCACGACGGAAACGACGACGATGATTCGAACGATGCTTGGGAGTTGACCGGACGATGATGGCTCGAAAAGGCGGAACCCCCGCACCCCGGGCGGTCGCAGACCCGCCGCCCAACTCATCCAACTGGAATCTGCCCAATGCGCTCACGGCACTCCGGATTGTCATGGTGCCGTTCTTCGTGTGGTTCCTGTGGGCCGGTGGAACGCACGGTGAGGATTCCATGCCCATGCGCTGGGCTGCCGTGGTGGTCTTCGGCCTGGCCATGTACACGGACAAACTCGACGGCGACATCGCCCGCGCGCGCAACCTGATCACCAGCTTCGGCAAGATCGCCGATCCCATCGCGGACAAATTGCTGACCGGTGCTGCGTTCGTGGTGCTCTCCATGTTGGGCGAGCTGTGGTGGTGGGTGACCATCGTGATTCTGGTGCGTGAGTGGGGCATCACGATCATGCGTTTCGTGGTGATCCGCTACGGCGTCATGGCAGCTTCCAAGGGAGGCAAGACCAAGACCGTGCTGCAGACGGCGGCTCTGATCGCTCTGCTGCTGCCGCTGGCACCATTCGTGGGTGCTTGGTGGCTGTGGTTCGCATGGGTGTTGACCGCGCTGGCGTTGATCGTCACGGTCGTCACCGGTATTGACTACGTGATCAAGGCCGTGCAACTGCGTAACGCTGCCGTGAACAAGGCCGCTGAGAACGAGGACGAATAGTGGCAGATTCTCAACTTCATACCGCCGTGGATCTGATTCAGTTGGCCGTAACGCACGGGGTGACCATCGGAACCGCGGAATCGTTGACCGGTGGAGCGGTGGCAGCGGCCATTGTCGATGTTCCGGGCGCCTCCGACTCTCTGGAGGGCGGTGTGGTGAGTTACTCGCATGCCGTGAAGGAAAAGACTCTGGGCGTCTCCCATGAGTTATTGGAGCGTCAGGGTGCCGTCGATCCCGAGGTGGCGGAGGCCATGGCACGCGGCGCCCGTGCCGCTCTGGGTGTCGACTGGGCCGTGGCCACGACCGGCGTGGCCGGCCCCGAACCGCACGATGGTCAGGAGGTCGGCACCGTGTACCTCGGTGTCAGCGGACCCAGGGGAGAGGACCACCTCGAGCTGCGCCTGGATGGCGGACGCGCCGCTATCCGTCGGGAGTCGGTTTCCCGGGCCATTGACTTTCTTGCGTCACAAATCGAGCTCACAGACAACTTCCAGTGAAATTCTTTCGCCAACAAGGAACAATTGAACGGGCAAGCAGGTTACTACTACCAGAGGCTCAACTTGAGTCGCCCAGGGTCAAGGTTGTGGCTACCGCCCGACTGAAAGCACCTGGTTAAACGGTTTGACCGTTCGTACGAGGAGTAGGCAATTCACATGACGAAGCAACCCGTGTCCGTCAATGGTGTCGTCCGTTGGAAGGACGTGGGACTGTCCGACGAAGAACATGCCGAGACGAAGGACGTCAAAGTGGGCGTTTTGCGACAAGAAATTGGCGAAGTGCTCCGTAGCGTCCGCCAGCGTCAGGGACGCACTCTGCGAGAAGTTTCGCACAGTGCTCGTGTGTCGCTGGGCTACCTGAGCGAGGTGGAGCGAGGCCAGAAGGAAGCATCCTCCGAGCTGCTGGCATCCATCTGCACCGCTCTCGAAATTCCCCTGTCACAGATGCTGCGTGAAGTTGCAGATCGCCTCGCATACGCCGAGGGCAACTACATTCCGGATACCGTGCCTTCCGAGATGACCGAAGAGTTCACTCGTGAGGTCCGCCAGTTGCGCGGGGGCGCAGCCACTTCGGCGCACTAATCCCATCCGCTCACCAGCGTTAGAGTTTCCAGGGCCCGTCGGCATTGTCGGCGGGCCCTTGTTATGTCACCCCACCGTTGTAGTCCGCTAGGAAAGGCCGCATGCGCATCAGTACGTTCTGGGAGTTCATGGCCCACGAGTTCGGGTCCGGATACTCCAAGGTTCTCGCTCGAGATCTCGTCATGGCAGAAGTGGGGGACCGGACCGCCGTCGAAGCCCTCGACGCAGGCATCGACCCCAAGCACGTGTGGTTCGCGATCTGTAAAGCGCAGGAGATCCCGCAGGAGCGTTGGTGGGGCCCGGACAGGGAACCCAAGTCCTAGTCTGCGCAATGGCGTCGAACGCCAATCGAATGTATATTCGAATCAGATCATCCGGGCTCCACATCCTTCGTGAGCCCTTATGCGTGTCGGACCACCTCAGTAGGTTAAGACACGAACCAAACAACAGGGCCCGGAACACAGGCCCCTAAGAACCGAGGTGAATCATGGCAGCCAAGTCAAAGGGAACCACTTCCGTTCCCTCTCAGGTGGTCGGCTCCGATCGCGAGAAGGCTCTGGATACTGTCCTGGCACAGATCGACAAGAACTACGGCAAGGGTTCGGTCATGCGACTGGGTGACCGCCCAGCCACTCGCATCGAGACCATTCCCACTGGCTCCATCGCTTTGGACGTGGCCCTGGGTATCGGAGGATTCCCGCGCGGTCGCGTGGTCGAGATCTACGGTCCGGAATCTTCCGGTAAGACCACCGTGGCACTCCACGCAGTGGCGAGCGTTCAGCGCGCCGGCGGTATCGCCGCGTTCATCGACGCAGAGCACGCCCTGGATCCCGTGTACGCCGAAAAGTTGGGCGTGGACACGGACAACCTTCTCGTGTCCCAGCCGGACACCGGTGAGCAGGCACTGGAGATCATGGACATGCTGGTGGGCTCCGGCTCCATCGACATTGTCGTGATCGACTCCGTGGCAGCGCTGGTCCCCAAGGCGGAAATCGAAGGCGAAATGGGCGACAGCCACGTGGGTCTGCAGGCGCGTTTGATGTCTCAGGCGCTGCGTAAGATCACCGGTCGTCTGTCGCACACGAACACCACCGCCATCTTCATCAACCAGCTGCGCGAGAAGATCGGTGTGTTCTTCGGCTCGCCGGAAACCACTACCGGTGGTAAGGCTCTGAAGTTCTACGCCTCGGTGCGTGTGGACGTCCGTCGTATTGAAACTCTCAAGGACGGCGCCAACCCCGTGGGTAACCGCACCCGCGCCAAGATCGTCAAGAACAAGATGGCGCCGCCCTTCAAGCAGGCCGAGTTCGACATCCTCTACGGCCAGGGCATCTCCATCGAGGGTGGCCTGATCGACATGGGTGTGGAGCACGGAATCGTCAAGAAGTCCGGTGCCTGGTTCACCTATGAAGGTGACCAGCTCGGTCAGGGTAAGGAGAACTCCCGCCGGTTCCTCAAGGACAACCCAGAGTTGGCCGCGGAAATCGAGCGGAAGATCCTCGTCAAGCTCGGTATCACTGAGGGCACCGAGGAGCCCGAGGAGGACACCGTGGTGGAAGCCCCCGAGGACGACATCCTTGAGGCTCCGGATTCGACCAAGCCGGAACTTCCCGCGTTCTGATCGAGGTGACTGAGCGATGAGCCAGTCCTCCAGCTACAACTCCCGGCGACGCAGGGCCTCGGCACGGTACCGAGGTCCTGCGGAGCCACCCGCGGAAGGCTCAGCTGGCCAGGACGTCGAGCCCGATCAGCGTGAAGTTGCTCGGGCCATCGTGCTGCGCCAGCTCACTGCCTCCGCCAAGTCTCGTAAGCAGCTCGAAGACAAGCTCGCGGACCGCGATGTTCCCGAAGAAGTCGCCCAGGAAGTTCTGGACCGCTTCGAAGAGGTCAACCTGGTGGACGACCGCTCCTTCGCCGCGATGTTCGTGCGGTCCCGAGCCGAAACGCGCAAGCTTTCCCGCAACGCGCTGCGCCGCGAACTGCAACAACGGGGCATTACGGGGGAACTTGCGGAGGAAGCCCTTGAGCAACGCACCGACGAGGACGAGACCGAGGATGCCCACGAGCTCGTACGCAAGAAGATGCCCAAGAGCATCGATTTCTCGGATCGAAAAGAAGTCGACAAGGTCACCCGGCGTCTCGTCAGCATGCTCGGTCGCAAGGGGTACCCGCCCGGACTCGCGTTCGGGGTGGTGAAAGAGGAGCTATCGGCGTTCGGCACCGAGAATGACTTCTCGGAACCGGATCCCTGGCCCAGCGTGTAGCGCATGACTCGGTTAATTTGACCTGGTCCTTAACATAGTGGGGTGACTCAACTGACCGACACACTGGTGAATGCCGCCCCCGCCGCCTCTGATCTGCCCGCGCCCGCTTATGAGGTGCGCACTCTGGGCTGCCAGATGAACGCCCACGATTCGGAGCGCATCACCGGTCTGCTCGAAGAAGCGGGCTACGTGCCCGCCGTGGATCGAGACCCTGATCTCGTGGTGTTCAATACCTGCGCGGTGCGCGAAAACGCGGACAACAAGTTGTACGGCCAGCTCGGTCAGTTGGCACCGGCCAAGAAGCGCAATGAGCGCATGCAGATCGCCGTGGGCGGCTGCCTTGCTCAGAAAGACCGTTCCACCATCGTGGAAAAGGCCCCCTGGGTGGATGTCGTGTTCGGTACCCACAACATTGGTTCCCTTCCAGTGTTGCTGGAGCGCGCCCGTCATAATCACCAGGCCGAGGTCGAGATCCTCGAGTCGCTCGAAACTTTCCCCTCGACTCTGCCCACCAAACGCGAGCAGGCGTACGCCGGATGGGTCTCCATTTCGGTGGGCTGCAACAACACCTGTACGTTCTGCATCGTCCCGCAGCTGCGCGGTAAGGAGAAAGACCGCCGCCCCGGGGACATCCTGGCCGAGGTGCAGGCGCTCGTGGATTCCGGCGCTGTGGAAGTCACCCTGCTGGGTCAGAACGTCAACTCTTACGGTGTGGAGTTCGGTGACCGCGGTGCGTTCGCCAAGCTCCTGCGCGCCTGCGGCGAGATCGAAGGGCTGGAGCGTGTCCGCTTCACCAGTCCGCACCCGGCGGCTTTTACAGACGACGTGATCGACGCGATGGCCGAGACCCCCAACGTGATGCCGCAGTTGCACATGCCGCTGCAGTCGGGCTCTGACCAGATCCTCAAGGACATGCGTCGCTCATACCGCTCCAAGAAGTTTCTGGGGATTCTCGAACGGGTCCGTGAACAGATTCCCAACGCGGCGATCACCACCGACATCATCGTGGGATTCCCCGGTGAGACCGAAGAAGACTTCCAGGCCACGATGGACGTGGTCGAGGCCTCCGAGTTCTCCTCCGCCTTCACGTTCCAGTACTCGATTCGCCCCGGCACCCCTGCTGGCGAGATGGCGAATCAGGTTCCGCACCACATCGTCCAAGAGCGTTTCGAACGGCTAACAGCTCTGCAGGACCGAATCAGTGCGCGGTTGAACCAGCAGTTGGTCGGCTCCACCGTGGAGGTCCTGGTCAGCGCGCACCAGGGCCGTAAATCGGAGAACACCCACCGCCTGAGTGGTCGGTCGCAGGACCAGCGGCTCGTGCACTTCTCCGTGCCTGAGGGCGCTGAGTCCCCGCGCCCGGGTGACTTCGTGACAGTTCCGGTCACCGCGGCCGCGGCCTACCACTTGCTGGCCGACCCCAAGGACTCCACCGTATATTCACTGCGCCGTTCCCGCGGCGGGGACGCGTGGGAAGCTGCCCAGGCGGAATCCTGTGGCACCGACGGTTCTGGTAAGCCCGGCACCGTCGGGCTCGGTATGCCTGCCCTGCGCACCAATTAGGTGGCTGCCATCTCATGGCCGCCCGAAGGCCCACCACTGATCGCCGTGGTTGGTCCCACCGGAACCGGTAAATCGGATCTCGCGCTGGCCCTCGCCGAAGCTCTCGATGGCGAGGTCATCAACGGTGATGCCCTCCAGTTCTATCGGGGCATGGACATCGGTACCGCCAAGATGTCAGTCGCCGAGCAGCGCGGTATCCCGCACCACCTGCTCGACATCATGGATATTTCCGAGGAAGCCTCGGTCGCCCGGTTCCAGACGGACGCTCGGACCGCAATCGACGACGTCGCCGCGCGCGGCAAAGTGCCGATCCTCGCCGGCGGTTCGGGGCTCTACGTCCGCGCCGCCGTGGACGCCATCGAGTTCCCCGGAACGGACCCCGCAGTTCGGGCCCGCCTGGAGAACGAATTGGCTGAACAAGGGCGCGGCGCGCTCCTAAGGCGACTGAGCGACGTCGACCCCCAATCCGCAGCGCGCGTCAAAGATGACCGGCGGCTGGTACGGGCGCTGGAGGTCTACGAAGTCACCGGGCGACCGTTCACCTCGTTCATGCCGCAGCGCGAGTACGTGCGCCCCACGGTGCAATTCGGTCTGGACATGGACCGTGAAGTTCTCAACGAACGCCTCGCTCAACGCATCGACGGGATGTTGGACGCGGGATGGCTGGATGAGGTGCGCTCGCTCGAGAAGCGGGGTCTGCGCGAGAGCCCCACGGCGGGTAAGGCCCTGGGCTATCCCCAACTCCTGGATGTGCTGGCCGGGGAGCGGACCTTGGAAGATGCCCGGGAGGACACCGTGGTGGCCACCCGTCGCTTCACCAAGAGGCAACGCACGTGGTTCCACGCGGACCCGCGGGTGCACTGGCTCGACGCGGGACATCCCGGCGGCGTGGACGCACTTGCATGTGATGCCGTGAGGATGATTGAGGCCGCGTAAACTGGCGGCCGTGACTGAAACTGTGGATCGGGGAGTGAAGACCGTGGACTGGCGTGAATTGGTGAACCATGAAGTGGTAAAGGCCCACGGAACCGGCAACGACTTTGTGGTGTTCACGGATGAACACGGTGAGATCCCGCTGTCCGCGGACACCGTGGTGGCCGTGTGCGATCGTCATATGGGTCTTGGCGCGGACGGCGTGATTCGCGTGGTTCGTGCGAGTGAGCTGCCCGAGGGCCGGAAACTCACGGAGCAGGATCCCTCGGTCGAGTGGTTCATGGATTACCGCAACGCTGATGGTTCCATCGCGCAAATGTGCGGCAACGGTGTGCGCGTTTTCGTGGACCACATGGTTCGGGAAGGTCTCGTGGAGCTTCCCCAGGGATCGCAGCTGCGCATCGGCACCCGCGCGGGTGTGCGATCCGTGGCCCGCACCGAAGGCGGTTACGCCGTGGACATGGGGCCGTGGAGCTTCATCGCCGGTGAGGACGCCCGTGAAAAGGGCTCGGATGCCGTGGTCACGACCGACGGTTTGAGCGTCCCCCGCCCGGGGTTATCCATCAGCATGGGCAACCCGCACACCGTGGTGGCCCTGTCCGAGGAAGACAAGCTGGATCAGTTGGACCTTCGCCGAGCGCCATCGGTCTCGCCGGAACCCGAGGACGGCACGAACGTCGAGTTCGTGGTGCCCGTTGATCACGACGACACCGAGGTCGGCCGCATTCACATGCGCGTGTTCGAGCGCGGTGTGGGGGAGACCTATTCGTGCGGCACCGGCGCGTGCGCGGCCGCGGCGGCAACCCGCTTCTGGGGCGGCGCGGATGCACCGGACCGCTGGTTGGTGGAAGTCCCGGGCGGAGTGCTGTCCGTGACCTTCGTGCCCGCAACCGACGGCACCGAGCACGTGGTGCTGGCTGGACCGACTCGCGTGGTGGCCCGAGCCGTCCTGGCATAACGGGCTCCACCATCCGGAGGCCCCGGGATGTCGGACTGGGCCCGGCTCACCGCGTCGGTCCTAGGTCGCAAAGATCTGCGCCGGCTCTCGAGGCCGGTCCCGAGCTGCGGGACTATGGCCGGGAATGCCCGCGCTATCGCGCGCGTTCTACCGTGAGGATCCGGAAGCCCTTGTCCGTGGCAGCGCGTTCGATCGTGAACTCCTCGGCGTCCAGGACCGTGCCGAGCCAGCGCTGCAGTGAATCTCCGCCCAGGTTCTTCTGAACCACCAACCAGGCGGTGCCGCCCGGTGCCAGTCGGGGCAGCCACGTCAGCAGAATCTCGTGCAGTGCTTCCTTGCCCACGCGAATGGGCGGGTTGGACCACACGGTGTCGAACTGGCGATCCTGGGGAACGTCCTCGGGGCGGAAGGTCTCCACGTGGGACAGTCCGTGAGCCTCGGCGTTTCGGCGGGTGAGGTCAAGACTGCGGTCATTGACATCGACCGCCGTTACCGTGGCCTCCGGATCGGCCAATCCCATGGCCAGGGTCAACGGACCCCAGCCACAACCAATATCCAAGAAATGACGGCCGGTCGGATCGGGAACGTTGCGCAAGAGTGCGGCGGTTCCCTTGTCCAGATCACCGGGGGAGAACACTCCGGCGGCGGTCTGAACTCGCACTTCGCGACCGCGCAGGTCCACTGAAATCTGCCGGGGCTTCTCCGGCAGGGACGGATCGGTCACAAAGTAATGCGCACTGTGCGGTTCTGGGGCCATGGCTCCACATGCTATCGCTCAGCGCTCCGTGTCGGGGTGCAGCGATAGACTGAACGAATTACCAGCAGCTTGCAGATCAAGGAATTATGACTGAATCTCACCGCCCCGAAGACTCCCAGCACCGCGCGTCGGTGACACCGGGGGAACCCTCGGGCGCCGATCTCGAAGACGTCGTGGCCAGGGTTCTGGCTCGCGCCCACGCGCAGAAGGAACCCACCATTTTCCGCGACGGCGCTCAGGATGCCGCCGAACAGCGCCGCGACCCCCTGGGCCGCGCGCGCGAACTTCTCGACGAGGATCCGCAGTTCTCCGACGCCGACGGCGAGCAACAAGACCTTGCCGAACGTCATGCACTGCGCCGTGTCGCCGGTCTCTCCACCGAACTCGAAGACGTCACCGAGGTCGAATACCGTCAGCTCCGCCTGGAACGCGTGGTGCTCGCGGGTCTGTGGTCCGCCGGAACCCTAGCTGACGCGGAGAACTCACTCCGGGAACTCGCCGCGCTCGCAGAAACCGCCGGTTCCGAGGTCATGGATGGCATGCTCCAGCGCCGTGTGAACCCGGATCCCGGAACGTACCTGGGATCGGGTAAGGCGATGGAACTCCGGGACGTGGTCGCGGCAACCGGGGCGGACACCGTGGTCGTCGATGCTGAACTCGCCCCGTCCCAGCGCCGTGCGCTGGAAGACGTGGTCAAGGTCAAGGTCATCGACCGCACCGGCCTGATTCTGGACATTTTCGCCCAGCATGCCAAGTCCAAAGAGGGCAAAGCGCAGGTCGAACTGGCACAGCTGGAATACATGCTCCCCAGGCTCCGTGGTTGGGGTGAGTCGCTGTCCCGCCAGGCCGGTGGACGTGCGGCAGCCGGTGAGGGCATTGGCTCGCGTGGCCCCGGTGAAACCAAGATCGAACTCGACCGACGCAGGATCCGCCAGCGCATGGCTAAACTGCGCCGCGAGATCGAAGCAATGAAGCCCGCCCGCGAAACCAAGCGGCTCAACCGCAAGCGGTTCTCGGTGCCGTCGGTGGCCATTGCCGGATACACCAACGCCGGTAAGTCCTCACTGCTCAACCGGCTCACCGACGCGGGCGTGCTCGTGGAGAACGCGCTGTTCGCCACGTTGGACCCCACAGTGCGCAAGGCGGAAACCCCGGACGGGATCGGCTACACGCTCTCGGACACCGTGGGTTTCGTGCGTTCGCTGCCCACCCAGCTCGTCGAGGCCTTCCGCTCCACGCTGGAGGAAGTTGCCGATGCCGATGTCATCGTGCACGTGGTCGATGCCTCGCACCCGGATCCCGAGGGCCAGCTCAAGGCCGTCCGCGATGTCCTCACGGACGTGGGCGCAACCGACATTCCGGAGATCGTGGCGCTCAACAAGTCGGACGTCGCGGATCCCGTGGTGCTGGGCCGTCTGCTCAACCACGAGAGCCCGTCGGTTGCCGTCTCGGCTCGCACGGGCAAGGGCATCGAAGAACTCAAGCAGCTGATCTCTCGGGCGATCCCGCGCCCGGATCACGAGCTGGACCTGCTGATTCCCTATGTCCACGGTGAAGTCGTCTCGCGACTACATGCCCAGGACGCCGAGATTCTGAGCACGGAGCACACCGAGGACGGCACGCGCTTGCGCGTGCGCGTCCGGGGAAGCCTCGTGGCGGAACTCGAGGAGTACCGGCTTGGAGCGGCGTCGGCGGAAGATGCGCAGCCGGACGAAAACGGCGCGGACACCGCATAGGTATGGCAGACCCGTTCATTGACGAGACCGGGCGGGACATTTCGGACCTTCGGCCCGAAACCCTGCCCGGAGCCAAGGATTCGCTCGAGCTCCTCGACGCCGCCGTGACCGCCATGGGCGGGCAGAGGCGCGACGGGCAGCGGTTCATGGCGGCCAAGGTAGCCGAGGCCCTGGACACCCGCAAACACCTCTTGGTTCAGGCGGGTACGGGCACGGGTAAATCCCTGGCCTACCTGGTTCCGGTGTTCGAGCACGCCCAAACCGCAGATAAACCCGTGATCATTTCGACCGCGACTTTGGCGTTGCAGTCGCAGGTGACCGGTCGCGACGTGCCGCGGGTATTGGATGCGGTCGAGGAGCACCTGGAGCACCGGCCCAACGTGGCCCTGCTCAAAGGCCGCTCCAATTACGCGTGCCTGCACAAGATCGGCGGTGGGTACCCCACCGATGACGACGCCGCTCTGTTCAATCTCGCTGAACCGGCCGGTTCCGCTCGTGGCGGGGAGACGGCCGTGGGTAAGTTGGGCCAGCAGGTCAAGCGGTTGCGCGAATGGGTCGAGTCCACAGAGACCGGGGACCGGGACGACGTGCAGCCCGGCGTTTCCGATGCAGCCTGGCGTCAGGTCTCCGTGACCGCTCGTGAGTGCATCGGGCGCAAATGCCCGCTGATCGAGGAATGCTTTGCCGAGAAAGCACGGTTGGCCGCGGGCGAAGCGGACGTGGTGATCACCAACCACGCACTGCTGGCCATCAACGCCTTCGAGGGGTTGGCCGTGCTGCCCGAACACGACGTGGTGGTCGTGGACGAGGCTCACGAACTGCAGGACCGGGTCACGGGGGCCGTCACCGGTGCGTTGTCCGGTGCCGCGGTACGCGCGGCGGCGAGCGGCGTGCGTAAACACACCGCGGCCCCGCACGAGGACCTGGACAAGGCTGCGGATGCCTTCGACCGAGCTTTCAACGGCGATCCGAACGGACTGCTGCCGCGAGGATTCACCGAAGAGCAGGTCTACGCCGTGCGGGGAGTGCAGGACGCCGCACGTGCCGGATTGAGCGCGACCAAGGGTGACTCCAACGCGGAGGACGCGGGCCGTCATGCGGCGCGGTCACGGTTATCCGAGATTCTCGACACCGCTGATCGCATGCTCACGGCCAACACGGATCACGATGTCCTGTGGATCTCCCGTGTGGGGCGTTGGGAGCAGTCCTCCGGCTACGTGTCACCGGATGCCGGTGAACCGGCAACCCTCAATATCGCTCCGCTCAGCGTGGCGGGCGCGCTGCGAGAAGGACTCTTCGACGGCCGCACGGTGGTGCTGACTTCTGCCACGTTGGCCGTGGGGTCATCGTTCTCGTCCGTGGCCGGTGCCCTCGGTCTGCAGGGTGCGGGCGCTCCGCCGTGGCGCGGCGTGGACGTGGGAAGCCCGTTCAACTACCCCAAGCAGGGAATCCTGTACGTGGCCAGGCACCTACCCAAGCCGGGCCGGGGCCTGTCCTCGGAGCAGTTGGCTGAATTGGCCGAACTGCTCAAGGCCTCCAACGGTGGTGCCCTGGGGCTGTTCTCGTCCCGCCGCGCAGCGGAAGAGGCAACCGAGAAACTGCGCGAACTGATCGACACTGAAATCCTCTGCCAGGGGGAGGCATCCCTGCCGTCGCTGGTGAAGGACTTCACGGACGACCCCACCGCCAGTCTTTTCGGCACCATGAGCCTGTGGCAGGGCGTGGACGTGCCCGGGAATTCGTGTCGCTTGGTGGTCATCGACCGCATTCCGTTCCCGCGGCCTGATGATCCCCTGGGGACCGCCCGGACCAGGGCCACCGAACGTGCCGGTGGTAACGGCTTCATGGCCGTGTCCGCGACCCACGCCGCGGTGAAGCTCGCCCAGGGTGCGGGACGCCTGATCCGTTCCAGCAACGACCGCGGTGTGGTTGCCGTGCTCGATTCGCGATTGGCGACGGCGCGATACGGAACCTTCCTAACCAAGTCACTGCCGCCGTTGTGGCCCACCGCGGACAAGTCCAAGGTGCTGGGCGCACTGAAACGGCTCAGCAGCTCGCAGTAGTTCCGCAGCAGCATGGGGAGATGACGTTCAGACACGGGCGGAACGTGATCCTGCAGTCGCTGGGAGCCGTTTCCTTTTGGTGAACCCCCGAACGGAAACCGGCCCGGTAGGTGAATTCACCTACGGGCCGGTTCTTTCATGGTGAGTGGCTAATGGAGGATCCGTCAGAGGGACCGGAAAACCGATACAACCTTGCCCATCACCGTGGCGTGATCGCCCAGGATGGGCTCGTACTGGGTGTTCTGCGGCAGTAGCCAGGTGTGACCGTCACGCTGGCGGAAGGTCTTGACCGTAGCCTCGTCATCGAGCAGGGCCGCCACGATGTCACCGTTGAGCGCGGTGTTCTGCTGGCGCACCACGACCCAGTCACCGTCACAGATAGCGGCGTCGATCATCGAATCACCGGACACCTTGAGCATGAACAGGTCACCGTGACCGACGAACTCGCGCGGAAGTGAGAACACGTCTTCGACCGACTGCTCTGCCGTAATGGGGCCACCGGCCGCGATTCGTCCGACCAGGGGCACCGAAGCCATGGAGTCATCCGGGCTGGTGGTGGGCAACTGCGTGACGTTGTGCAGTGTGCCGTCCGAAGCCTTCGGAGACTGCTCGGCCGGTTCTGGCTCGCCCAGTTCCCGAGCCAGTTCGGCCTCCGAGAGCGGGCGCAGAACTTCCATGGCCCGAGGGCGCCGAGGGTCTCGGCGGATATAGCCAAGCTTCTCGAGCTGGCCCAATTGGTGGGTCACGCTCGATAGCGAGGCGAGGCCCACAATATCGCCGATTTCACGCATCGACGGGGGATAACCGCGCTCACCGATGGCTTGCTGCACCGCCCCCAGGATGGTTCCCTGACGCGCGGTCAATGGCCGCTGGGGTCGCGGGGACTCCGAACCGGAGGGGGAAGGTGTGCTCACGAGTTGGGGTCCTTTCACCGTTTTCCGACCGCGGGGTCAACCGCGACGTACTCCGTACCCGTCGAGTTCAATCCTGCCGCTTATGCGTGTCAGTGACGTTCGGTCAACTAGTACGGACGTTGCTTCAAGACTAGTGCGCCAAGAGTGAGGACTCAAACACATGTTCGATTTTTCTCTCGACAAGGTTCGTACACCCGTGCTAGAACTTAACGCAGATATTCGAAAACGTGTTCTAACGCCGGGGAAAGGGTTCGAACACCCTGCCGCTTCATCCCGCGGTCACCGGAAAGTTCACCAGGAGGTTGCCATGACCACACATATCTTGCCCACCAGCGCCCAGAGCTTCACTCGCGCGCCCAAGCTCAACCTGACCCGTCGCGGACGGTTCGTCTTCATCGGGCTGCCGCTCATTACGGGTGCCGCCGCACTCCTGGTGGTCGCGGTCATCTTCCTGCTTCCCTCCACCGTTCAGGCCAATACCGATCCCGTGGGTGAACCGGTAACCCACTCCGTGACCGTCCAGTCCGATCAGTCCCTGTGGGAGATCGCTTACGCGGCGGACCCGCAGCGCGACACCCGTGAGGTCATGGACGACATTGTGGAGCTCAACGGACTGGCATCCTCGGAACTGTCCGCCGGTCAGCTGCTGGAGATCCCCGCACGCTGAATCGTGTGAAGGCCTGCTCGGCGCTTAAGCTAGGGGAGTGAGCCAAAATCTCGATCGCCTAGAAGCCCTGCCCCTCCGTGAGAACCTGCGGGGCATGTCCCCGTACGGCGCACCCCAACTAGATGTTGCGGTTGCCTTGAACACGAACGAGAACACACACCCCGTTCCCCAGCCCGTGGTGGACGCCATCACCGAGCGTGTTTCGCGGGCCGCGGGTCAGCTCAATCGCTATCCGGATCGGGAATTCACGGAACTTCGCACGGCATTGGCCGCATACCTGGACCACGGACTGACCGCCGACAACCTCTGGGCAGCCAACGGTTCCAACGAGATCCTGCAGCAGATTCTGCAGACATTTGGTGGCCCCGGACGTTCGGTCCTCAGCTTCGTGCCGACCTATTCGATGTACCCCTTGCTGGCCTCCGGGACGGGAACCAAGTTCATCGCGGGTCAGCGCGCGGAAGATTTCACTTTGACGGCTGAGTCCGCCGCGAAGCAAGTACGTGAGCACAAGCCCGATGTGGTCATTCTGTGCTCGCCGAATAATCCAACCGGCACTGCGCTTGGCCTGGACGTGGTCGAAGCCGTGTACGAGGCCGCGGAAGAATCCAACTCCATGGTCATCGTGGATGAGGCCTACGCGGAGTTCGCCCGATTCGGCACTCCTTCAGCGCTCACACTGCTCGAGGGCCGCCCTCGCTTGATCGTCACCCGCACCATGAGCAAGGCCTTTGCGCTGGCCGGTGCCCGTTTGGGCTATTTCGCCGCGGCCCCCGAGGTCACGGATGCCATCCGTTTGGTCCGGTTGCCCTATCACCTCTCCGCCGTCAGCCAGGCGACCGCCCTTGCGGCGCTCGAACACAGCGATGTCCTGTTGAGCACCGTAGAAGACATCAAGATGCAGCGCGACCGAATTGTCGACGACCTCAAGCGCCTGGGTCTGGAACCGGCCGAATCTGATTCCAACTTCGTGTTCTACGGGGGCATGGAGAACGCCCAGCAGATGTGGCAGAACCTGTTGGATCAGGGCGTTCTGGTGCGCGACGTCGGAATCGCCGGCCACCTGCGCGTGACCGCAGGCACCGAGGACGAAACCACCGCATTCCTGGCCGCAGTGGAGAACTACCTGCAGCAGAAGTAATCCGCGGGTGGAGTCATCCACCCGTCATCCAGCGGGCCCGGCAGGCCCGCGCATTAGACTGAAGAGCGCCGCTGTTTCCGGCAGGCGCACGCAGAATTCGAGGAGTTACACCCCGTGATGTCCCCAACCAACTCACCTCGTACGGCCGTGGTGGAACGCGTAACCAGTGAATCCACTGTCCGCGTGGAACTGAACCTGGACGGCACCGGTCAGTCCAACATCGAGACCACCGTGCCCTTCTACAACCACATGTTGACGGCGCTGTCCAAGCACTCCCTGATCGACCTCAACGTTCAGGCCCACGGGGACACCGACATCGACGTGCACCACACGGTCGAGGACACCGCCATCGTGCTCGGTGACGCGTTCCTGAAGGCGCTCGGTGACAAGCGAGGCATCCGTCGCTTCGGTCAGGCCACCGTCCCGTTGGACGAGGCGTTGGCCTCGGCGGTCGTGGACGTGTCCGGCCGACCGTACGTGGTGCACACAGGCGAACCCGAAGGCCAGCAGTACCACTTGATCGGCGGTCACTTCACCGGCTCGATGACTCGCCACGTGTTCGAGTCCTTCGCCTACCACGCCCAGCTGTGCCTGCACATCGATGTCATTCGCGGTCGGGACCCGCACCACATCGTGGAAGCGCAGTTCAAGGCACTGGCCCGCGCACTGCGCGAGGCCGTGGAACGCGATGCCCGCATGGCTGACGCCATCCCGTCCACCAAGGGAGCTTTGTGAACCCCGGTAACGAACAGGTGTCCGAGACCGAACAGGCCCCGTGCGTCGTCGTTCTCGATTACGGCGCAGGCAATGTGCACTCGGCCGTGCGCGCACTGGAGGCCGCAGGAGCACGCGTGAAGCTCAGCGCCGATCCGCAGGACGTGATGGATGCCGACGGGCTCGTCGTCCCCGGCGTGGGTGCCTTCGCAGCGGTCATGGATGGACTGCGCTCCGTTCAGGCTCCCCGACTCATCGACCGTCGCCTCAGCGGCGGCCGACCCGTTCTGGGCATCTGCGTGGGCCTGCAGGTCATGTTCGATGAGGGTGTCGAACACGGTGAACGTTCGGAAGGCTTGGCCCAGTGGCCCGGAACCGTGGAGCGCCTGAACGCACCCGTGGTACCCCACATGGGTTGGAACACTGTGGAACCGCCGCAGGATTCGATCCTCTTCAAGGGCATTGAGAACGAGCGCTTCTACTTCGTGCACTCCTACGGTGTGCAGGACTGGAATTTCGATCAGACCATTGAGCGCATGAAGGCACCGGGCGTCACGTGGTCCGAGCACGGTGGCCCGTTCGTTGCGGCGGTGGAGAACGGCGCGCTGAGTGCGACGCAGTTCCACCCGGAGAAGTCCTCGGCCGCAGGCATTGCCCTGTTGCGCAATTGGCTCAGCACGCTGCCGCGCACCGGCCGCATGGCGGACCGTATGCCGGCGCGGGGCGCGGAGGTCGAAAAGTGACCTTCTCCATGCTGACCATGGTGCTGGGGGCGTTCTTCGCCGGTGGTGCCATTTCGTTCAAGCAACAGAAGAAACCGCTGTGGTCGGTGTTGCTCTTGGCGGCCATTGCCTTGGCGCTGATCATTTACGGCGCGTATTCCTGGTTCACGTCCGTGTAGTTCCCGCCGCGGCGTGGGTCGCGGCATCTTTCGTGCAGTCATTGAGCGGTATCCACCGCCGGTAAGGAGAACCATGTCTCAAGACACCACCCCCCGTTTGGAATTGTTGCCCGCCGTGGACGTGCAAGACGGCCAGGCCGTGCGTCTCGTTCAGGGTGAGGCCGGTTCCGAAACCGGGTACGGCGATCCCGTGGACGCCGCACTCATGTGGCAGGAGGCCGGGGCGGAATGGCTGCACCTGGTGGACCTGGACGCGGCGTTCGGTCGCGGTGACAACATCGACGTGCTGCGTCGCGTGGCCGAGCGGATCGAGATGAAGATCGAGATGTCCGGCGGTATCCGTGACAACGAATCCCTCGAGCGGGTTCTGTCCCTCAACCCCGCTCGCATCAACTTGGGCACCGCAGCCCTCGAGAATCCCGAGTGGACCCAGCGCGTGATTGCCGAGCACGGTGACGTGATCGCCGTGGGCCTGGACGTTCGCGGCACCACCCTGGCCGCGCGCGGCTGGACCAAGGAAGGCGGCGATCTCTGGGAGGTCCTGGATCGCCTCGAGGCCGACGGCTGCTCCCGTTACGTGGTCACGGACGTGACCAAGGACGGCACGCTCAAGGGCCCCAACGTGGACTTGCTGGCCGAGGTGGCCCGTCGCACCGACAAGCCCGTGGTGGCCTCCGGCGGCGTGTCCTCTCTTGAGGACATCGCTGCGCTGCGCGAACTCGTGCCCGTGGGCGTCGAGGGCGCCATCGTGGGAAAGGCCCTCTACGCGGGTAAGTTCACGCTGCCCGAGGCCCTCGACGTGGCCGGTCGCCCGAATGCCTGATAGCTCCGACTCTCGATCGTTGCCCGCGCACATCGCGGCGCAACTACGCTCGGCCGGCGGTAGCGAGGACACCGGCGGCCAGGCGTGGGAGGGTCGCAACCTGGGGGAGGGCACCAGTCACACGCACCTCTTCCCCGACGACGACGGCGCCGCGGCACCCGGGATTTCCGCCGCCTTGGCGGCGTGGCGAGAAGGGCGCGCCTCCGAAACGGATGTCGTTGCGGCACTGCCCGGTATCAGGGTCTTCGTGCCGATCGTGGCCGAGGTCACCCATTCTGAGATCACTGAACACGGTTTGGTGTCCGATAAGGAAGCTGACATGGCCCTGGTGAGTCTGCGCACCGCCGACGGCCGCAAGGCCCTGCCGGTGTTCACCGCTGTGAATGAGCTGTCCGCGTGGAACTCCGAGGCGCGACCCGTTGCGGTGGATATCCGCAAGGCAGCGCTGTCCGCGGTTCAGGACGGATCAGATCTACTGGTCGTGAATCCGGGTTCTGACCCGGCCTTCGTGGTGCGTCGTCCGGCGATGTGGTGCGTGGCGAAAGCTACGGCCTGGACGCCGTCGTACCTGGATTTCTCCGTGGACGACGCCGTTCTGCGTGCCGCCCTGGACATGGAGCACATTGTCTCCGCACGCACCGAGCCGGGCCCCGGAATCAATGGGAAGCGATCGGACGGGGCACTGCTGAACGGCGGCGCCACGGGTCCCGAACTCGTGATCGTGTTGCAACTGACTCCAGGACTGACCCAAGAAATGGTTCAGGCCACGATCGGCCAGTACCAGCAGAAGCTGGTCACCGAGCCGATCATGGCCGAGAACGTGGATTCCTTGGGGCTTCGCCTGACCGCTTAGCCGAACACCGGGCCGGTGAACTTTTCACCGGGGCCGGCGCCGGGGGCGTCCGGGAACGGGGATGCCTCACGGAAAGCTAACTGCAGGGACTTCAAACCGTCACGCAGGGGAGCCGCGTGCTGCGAGCCGATCTCCGGGGCGGCGGCGGTGACATAACCCGCCAGTGCGGTAATGAGTTTGCGGGCCTCATCGAGGTCCTTGAGTTCCTCGGCGTCGTCACCAGCGGCCAGGCCGCACTTCACGGCCGCGGCACTCATGAGGTGAACGGCGGCCGTAGTAATGACCTCGACGGCGGGAACTTCCGCGATGTCGCGCATCTGCTCGTTGACCGCCTCGACGGTCTCGTCGGGGGCGCCGTGTGCGCCGTGGCCCTGGGTGTTGTCGTCGAATTCGAAGCGCTCGTTGCGCGGTGCATCGGTCATGGATCTACTCTAAATCAGTCTGGCAACGCGGCGGCGCCGAGCAATATGTGCGGGTGGTGAGGCGATCATCACCTCCACGGTTCGCGCTCACGGCCGCCCATGCGCTAAACTATTTGGCAGTGTGCAAGTGGAGGTAACTCCCACCCGTGTCCGCCCGCGTCAAACCGGGTTGTAGGACTCCGGGTCAGTGACCGGAAATCCGAGATCCACGCCGTGAGGTGTGTGATCCATTCGTATTTCTGATGACAGTGTGGTTTCAACCTCCGCTCGCGCCTATCGCAGCGGAGGTTTTTTGTTGCGGTAGTTCATAGCAACGGGGAAACCCACGAACATCAGGAGATTGGCATTAGCGATCCACGTATCAATGACAGAATCCGTGTCCCGGAGGTCCGCCTTGTCGGACCCGGCGGCGAGCAGGTTGGCATCGTACGCGTCCAGGACGCACTGCGGCTAGCACGCGAATCGGATCTCGATCTGGTCGAGGTCGCACCCAACGCCAAGCCTCCGGTGGCCAAGCTCATGGACTTCGGCAAGTACAAGTACGAGGCCGCGGTCAAGGCTCGTGAGGCTCGCAAGAACCAGGCGAATACCGTGCTCAAGGAAGTTCGGTTCCGCCTGAAGATCGACACTCACGACTACGAGACCAAGGTCGGTCACGCCAAGCGCTTCTTGGGTGCTGGCGACAAGGTCAAGGCCATGATCCAGTTCCGTGGCCGTGAGCAGCAGCGCCCCGAAATGGGCGTCCGTTTGCTCGAGCGTCTCGCGGAAGATGTCGCCGAGGTGGGTGTGGTGGAAACCAACCCCCGCGTCGACGGTCGCAACATGGTCATGGTCATCGGTCCGCTGAAGAACAAGGCTGAGGCTCGCGCCGAGGCCCGTCGTCAGAAGCAGCGCGACGAGTCCAAGGCGGACAACGAGCGGAAGCAGCGGGTGGACACCTCCAAGGCTGCCCCCGTGACCCAGTCCATCGGGGATGCGTTCCCGGAGGAACTGCGGAGCAAGGCAACCGCTCCGGAGACCACGGAAGAAGCACCGGCTCAGAACACCGAGCAGGCCAAAGTTTCGGACCAGGCTGATACCAAGCCCGAGTCCACCGAGGTCGAGGCACCCAAGGCTGAACCCAAGGTTGTGGATGCTCCGGCCGTTGATCCCAAGATCGGTCAGGCTGCTCCGGCAGTGACCGAGACGGAGGAACAGGCGGAGAAGCGCACCGAGGAGGCTTCCACCGAGAAGCCCAAGGCGGCGGCGTCGTCGACCAAGCCCAAGGCGGCCGAGGAGAAGCCCAAGGCTGCTCCCAAGCCCGTCGCGGCCCCGAAGCCCGGTGCCCCCAAGCCCGGAGCTCCCAAGCCGGGTCCCGCTAAGCGCTGAGGCGCGCAGCATACAGTGAATTGACATCGTTGGGCGTGCAACACGCTCAACACAAGCGTGGCCGTCGCTTGCGAGCGGCGGCCCACCGGTGTGCGTCACCGGTTGAACCAAAGGAGACGGCCACCATGCCGAAGATGAAGACCCACAGTGGAGCTAAGAAGCGTTTCAAGCTCACCGGTTCGGGCAAGGTCAAGCGTCAGCAGGCCAACCGCCGCCACTACTTGGAGCACAAGTCTTCGCGACTGACCCGCCGCCTCGCGAGCGATCAGATCGTGAGCACCCCGGGCGAGGCCAAGGCCATCAAGCGGATGCTGGGCAAGTAAGCCAGCGCTAACCAAGTTTTGTGCCGTGAGAACGGCACTGTGAAGTTTGAGATTGTTCCGATCGCGATCGGAACCGAACCGTAAGGAGTACACACGTGGCACGTGTGAAGCGGGCGGTCAACGCCCACAAGAAGCGTCGTGAAATTTTGGAGATGGCCTCCGGTTACCGCGGACAGCGTTCGCGCCTGTACCGCAAGGCCAAGGAACAGGTGCTGCACTCGTACACCTACTCCTACAACGACCGTCGCAAGAAGAAGGGCGATTTCCGTCGCCTGTGGATCCAGCGCATCAACGCTGCTTCCCGCGCCAACGGCCTGACCTACAACCGTTTCATCCAGGGCCTGAAGGCCGCTGAGGTTGAGGTGGACCGTCGCATGCTGGCTGAGCTGGCTGTCAACGACGCCAACGCTTTCGCCGCTCTGGTCAAGGTTGCCAAGGACGCACTGCCGGAGGACACCTCCGCACCGCGCAACGCTGCCTGATCAGGTTCGTGAACTTCACCGAGCGCCTGGGAGACCGGCTGCTGTCCAACACCCGTTCCGATCGGGTTCGTGACGTAGCCGCGTTGACCAGGCGCTCGGTTCGTTCCAAGCGCGGAGTGTTCCGCGCCGAAGGCCCCCAGAACGTGCGCGAAGCACTGCGGCTGGCCCTCTCTGACATGCCACCGCCCGGATTGCCGGGACTTGAGGCTGTCTATGTCACCGAGGCGGAGCTGGAGCGACACCTGGACATCGCCGCTGATCTGGAAGCGGTGTCCGAACGCGGGGGAGTGTTCATCCGCGCGGTCAGCCCCGAGGTGCTCGCGGCCATGACCGACGCCGTCACGCCGCAGGGAATGCTGGCCGTGTGCTCCCTCCCCTCCCTCACACTTGATGCCGCGCTGGCGCGGGCCGAGCTGGCCTGCGTGCTCGTGCGCGTCCAGGACCCCGGTAATGCCGGAACGGTCGTGCGCGCCGCGGATGCCGCCGGCGCCCAGGCTGCCGTGTTCACCTCCGGCAATGTTGATCCGTTCAACCCCAAGGCCGTGCGATCCTCGGCCGGTTCGCTGTTCCACGTCCCGGTTGTCACGGGCGCAGAGATGGCCGAGATTGCCGACACCGCCCAGTTGGCCGGCCTGGGGATTCTTGCCGCGGACGGTTACGCGTCCGTGTCGGTCGATGATCTTGCCGACGCCGCTCTGTTGCGTTCCGCGGGCGTCTCACCTTCCGACGATGCCGCTTACGACCTGTCCCGGCCCACCGCATGGCTGTTCGGCAATGAGGCGCAAGGCCTGACCGAGGACGAAAAAGACCACGCCGATCTGGCCGTGGCCGTCCCGCTCTACGGGGCCGCAGAATCACTCAACGTAGGCACCGCAGCAACGGTGTGCCTGTATTCGTCGGCGCGTGCGCAGCGCCGCGCCCACTCATGACCACCGCGTCCGCGCAGGATCCGCTCACGCGGGTCACCGGCGCGGCCATCCTCGACAGCTCTGCAGCGCCCACGCGATTGCTGGTGGCCCAACGCGCCTACCCAGAGAAGTTGCGTGGTCTGTGGGAGTTCCCGGGCGGGAAACAAGACCCCGGCGAAGGCGCTGAGGAAGCGCTCGTTCGGGAATGCGGCGAGGAACTCGGCGTGACCGTCCGCCTGTTGGACGAAGTCCCCGCTCCGAACCCGGAGGGCTGGCCCCTCAAGGGAACCGCCGTGATGCGTGTCTTCACCGCGGTGGTCACCGATGACCGTGAGCCCGCCGCGGGGGAGGACCATCTGCAACTGCGCTGGGTAGCCCTGGATAACCCCGCAGCGATTCTCGATCTCGACTGGATCCCCGCGGACCTGCCCATAGTCCGGGCACTGCTCGAGCAACTCGCGGTGGTCGGATCGACCACCGCCGGACCCGAGAACTCAGGTGTGGGCACAGCGCTGTCGGGCCCATTGATCGCCGACGCCGCCCACACCGGTGCCCCAGTCACCGGCACCGCAGACACCGGCGTCCCCCGCTCCAGAACCTCCCACAGCGGACGCTGATCATGGCGCAGCACACCGAGACGCGCCGCGACCCCGCCGCGTGGAGCGCCCTGTGGGCCATGGTCCTGGGGTTCTTCATGATCCTGGTGGACGCCACCATCGTCTCTACCGCGGTCCCAGCCATCATGGCGGGGCTCAACGCTCCCATTGGGGGAGTATTGTGGGTGACCAGCGCCTACCTCCTGGCCTATGCGGTACCGCTGTTGATTACCGGGCGACTGGGCGATCGTTTCGGTCCGCGCACCATGTACCTGCTGGGGCTGTCGATCTTCACCCTGGCGTCCCTGTGGTGCGGGTTCGCCGGGAGTCTCGAAAGTCTCGTGGCCGCCCGCGTGGTCCAAGGGCTCGGCGCGGCCATCCTCACGCCGCAGACCATGTCCGTGATCACCCGGATGTTCCCGAGCGAAACCCGCGGCACCGCCATGGGCATCTGGGGCGCCACGGCCGGTATCGCCACGCTGGTAGGACCGCTCCTGGGCGGCGTACTCGTGGACCTGGCCGGTTGGCAGTGGATCTTCTGGGTCAACGTTCCGGTCGGAATCTACGCTCTGTGGCGCGCGGCCAAGTACCTCCCGCGTTTCGAACGTCGCAGCCATTCCCTCGACATCCCCGGTGTTGTGCTCTCCGGTGTGGGCCTGTTCCTCATCGTGTTCGGCGTGCAGGAGGGTCAGAACTACGGGTGGTCCACCGTGGTCGGTCCCATTACGATCCCCGTGGTCATCGGAACCGGTGTGGCCGTGATGATCACGTTCGTCGCGTGGCAGGCCAAGAACCGCGCCGAGCCGTTGGTCCCGCTCGCGCTGTTCCGCGACCGTAATTTCTCGCTGGCCAACGTGGCGATCGGCGCGGTCAGCTTCACCGTGAACTCCATGATCATTCCCGCGATGCTCTACTTGCAGCTCGTCCGGAATCTCGATCCCACGGTGGCGGCGCTCAGTTATGCCCCCATGTCGCTGCTGTCCGCGATCCTGGCTCCGCTCGTGGGACGGTCGCTGACCAAGCGCACTCCGCGATCCCTTGCGCTCCCGGGACTCATCATCATGTCGCTCTCGCTGGCGGCCTACGCTTTTGCACTGCGCGTGGATACGCCCATTTGGTTGTTGGCCGTCATGACCCTGGGTATCGGACTGGGCAGCGCCATGGTCTGGTCCCCGGTTTCGATCGCGGCCACCTCCAATCTCCGTCCCGACCGCGTGGGCGCCGGCTCCGGGGTGTTCAACACCACGCGCCAGGTAGCCGCCGTCCTCGGCGCAGCCATGGTCGCCGTCCTGCTGCAAGCGCGACTGGCCGCGAATCTGCCGGAAGGTGCGGGGACGACGTCGCTCGCGGCGTCATCGAGCGCGGGTGGGCTACCCGAGGCGCTCCAGGAAGGCTTTGCCGCCGCGGTGACCCAAACCCTGCTGCTCCCGGCCGCCGTTCTGCTGCTGGGCGCGATCGCCGCCGCGTTCTTCACCCCGCCGCGCTGGTGGGGCGAGCCCGAGACGGAGAGCCGCTAGTCGATCCACTAGACTGGATCTGCCCGCACCGTGATCGCTGCGGGCATTTACACGGGGACCGCGGCGCCGTCGCTGACGCCGGGCCTCCCGCTGAACCCGTCCGCGAGCAGGAACGCGAGAAACCATGTCCGAACCCACATCGTCCATCGAGGTGGACCCCACTGACGAAGCCGGGGTCACCTCAGCCGTAGAACGCGCGCTCGCCGAGATCGAGACAGCTTCCGACCTCGACGAGCTGAAGGTCGTGCGACTGGTCCACACCGGTGAGAAGTCACCACTCGCGTTGGCCAACCGCAAGATCGGTGGCCTGGACAAGGCCCAGAAGGCTGTTGCAGGCAAGCTCGTCGGCCAGGCCCGCGGCCGCGTGAACAAGGCTGTGGCCGCGCGCACCTCCGTGCTCGAGGAAGAGCGCGACGCCCGCATCCTTGTGGACGAGGCCGTGGATGTCACCGCCGCGACCCGCCGCACGCGACTGGGCGGACGCCACCCCCTAACCAACCTGATGGACCGAATCGGCGACGTGTTCGTGGGCATGGGCTGGGAGATCGCGGACGGCCCCGAGCTCGAACACGAATGGTTCAACTTCGACTCGCTGAACTTCAAGCCGGACCACCCGGCCCGCCAGCTGCAGGACACGTTCTTCGTGGACCCGCCGTCCTCGCACCTGGTCATGCGCACCCACACCTCACCCGTGCAGATGCGCTCGCTGCTGGAGCGCGAGCTGCCGGTGTACGTGGTGTGCCCGGGCAAGACCTACCGCACGGACGAGCTGGACGCGACCCACACCCCGGTGTTCCACCAGGTGGAGGGCCTCGCCGTGGACGAGGGTCTGTCCATGGCCGACCTCAAGGGCACGCTCACGCACTTCGCGCGAGTGATGTTCGGTGAAGAAGCCCAGATCCGATTGCGCCCCAATTACTTCCCGTTCACCGAACCCTCCGCCGAGCTGGACGTGTGGCACCCCACCGCCAAGGGTGGCCCCCGTTGGATCGAGTGGGGCGGCTGCGGCATGGTGCACCCCAACGTGTTGCGTGCGGCCGGTATCGACCCCGAGCGGTACTCGGGCTTCGCGTTCGGCATGGGTATCGAGCGGACCCTGATGTTCCGCAACAACGTCCCGGACATGCACGACATGGTCGAGGGCGACATCCGTTTCAGCGAGCACTTCGGGATGGAGATCTAATCATGCGAGTTCCTTTGTCATGGCTGCGCGAGTACGCGCCCGTACCCGAGAACGCAACCGCCGAGGACGTCCTGGCCACGCTGGTCAAGGTGGGCCTCGAAGAAGAAGACATTCACCGCCCCACGGACGAGCTCTCCGGGCCCATCGTGGTGGGCCAGGTGCTCACTATGGAGCCGGAAACCCACTCCAACGGCAAGACCGTGAACTGGTGCACTGTGCGCGTGGTTCCGGAAGGCCAGGAGCAGACGCTGACCGGCAAGGGCATCGACCCGTCCGGTGTGCAGGGCGTGATTTGCGGTGCCCATAACTTCACCGTGGGCGACAAGGTCGTGGTGACCCTGCCCGGTGCCGTGCTGCCCGGCGACTTCAAGATCTCCGCGCGCAAGACCTACGGTCACACCTCCGCCGGCATGATCGCCTCGGTGCGTGAACTGGGCATCGGTGATGATCACGACGGCATCCTGGTGCTCTCCACCCTGGGCCTGGACCCGGAACTGGGTTCGGACGCCATGGAACTGTTGGGCCTCTACGACTCCGCCGCCGAGATCAACGTGACCCCGGATCGCGGGTACGGCTTCTCGCTGCGCGGTGTGGCCCGCGAGTACTGCCATGCCACGCGCTCACCGTTCACAGACCCCGTGGCCGAGCTGGCCGCAAAAGTGCCCGCCGCGAACGACTCGGGCTTCTCGGTTACGCTGGCCGACGACGCCCCGATCAACGGACGCGAGGGCTGCACCCGGTTCGTGACCCGCGTGGTCGAGGGCGTGGATGCGACCGCGCCCACCCCGCCGTGGATGTCGTCCCGCTTGCGCTTGGCCGGGATTCGTTCCCTGAGCCTTCCCGTGGATATCTCCAACTACGTGATGCTCGAATACGGCAACCCGATCCACAACTACGACCTGGACAAACTCCAGGGCGGCATCACCGTGCGTCGGGCCCAGCAGGGCGAGAAACTCACCACGCTGGATGACAAGACCCGCAAACTCGACTCCGAGGATCTGCTCATCACGGACGAGTCCGGTCCCGTCGGCATCGCCGGTGTCATGGGTGGTGCCACGACCGAGGTCTCGGACTCCACCACACGCATTCTTGTGGAGGCCGCGCGTTTCGATGAGATCTCGATCGCCCGTACCGCGCGTCGCCACAAGCTGCCGTCGGAGGCGTCCAAGCGCTTCGAACGCGGTGTGGACCCGCAGGTCGCCCCGGTGGCCGCTCAGCGCGTGGTCGATCTATTGGTCGAACTTGCCGGCGGCACCGACACCGGTGCGGTGACCGACGTCGATCAGACCGTGGCTCCCGAGTCCATCGACCTGCCCGCGGGATACGCCGAGGCCCGCGTGGGCGTGGACTACTCGCCCGAAACCATCGAGCACTCGCTGGGCGAGATCGGTGCCGAGGTCCTCGAGACCGCGGACGGCTGGACGGTCACCCCGCCCACATGGCGCCCGGACCTGAGCGACAAGGAAGACCTGGTCGAGGAGATCGCCCGCCTGGACGGGTACGACAAGATCCCCGATCGGCTTCCGGTTGCGCCTCCCGGTCGCGGGTTCACCCGCTGGCAGGCCGCACGACGCCGCGTGGCCAACTCTCTGGCCGCAGCCGGCCTGACCGAGGTGCTCAGCTACCCGTTCGTCTCCCAGGACGAGAACGACCTGTGGGGCTCGGCGTCGGAAGGCACGACCGTCGAGTCGGTCAAGCTCGCCAACCCGATCAGCGAGGCCAAGCCGTTGCTGCGGGTCAGCATCCTGCCGGGCCTGCTCGAGGTGCTCAAGCGCAACCACTCCCGCGGTTTCCGTGACCTCGCGTTGTTCGAATCCGGTCACGTGTTCCTGCCCGAGGGCTACACCCCGGACACCCAGCCCATCCCGCCATTGGGCGAACGCCCCTCGGAAGACGACTTGGCGCGCCTCAACGCGGCCATTCCCGATCAGCCGCGCAAGCTCGCTGCGGTGTTCACGGGCAACGACGCCGCCGCGGGACCCTGGGTAGCGCCGCGTCGCCTGGATTGGCAGGACGCCTTGGACTCCGCCATGCTCGCCGCGGATGTGCTGGGTGTGGAACTCACGGTCACGCAGGGCCAGCACCAGGCCTTCCACCCGGGACGTACCGCCACCCTGAGCACCTCTGACGGTGCGGTCATCGGTGTGGCCGGCGAACTGCACCCCAAGCTCGTGGCGGCACAGAACCTGCCGGAACGCACGTGCGTCATGGAACTGGACCTTTCGGCGTTGATCGAACGTGAGATCCCGTCCGTGGTGGCCGAGTCGATCTCGGGATACCCCGCAGCAACGCAGGACGTGGCGCTCGTCGTCGATCTGGATCTCCCGGCGGCTGAACTCTTGGCGACCGTGGAAAGCGGTGCCGGGGAGCTGCTGGAATCGGCCAACGTGTTCGACGTGTACTCGGGTACCGGTGTGGAGGACGGGAAGAAGTCCGTGGCCATTGCCATGCGATTCCGAGCTTCGGACCGTACCCTGACCGCCGACGAAGCATCAGAGGCCCGCACCGCGGCCGTGGCCGCTGCTGAAGCCGCTCACGGCGCGCAACTGCGTGGCTGACACATCAGAAGGAGAATCGTTGTCACACGACGCCCAGGAGTTCTTTGATTTTGACGAGCAGGAGCCTCCCCGGCGCAGCAGGGCCGGCGGTTGGCGGATCGTCCTGGTCGTGCTCGTGGGCGTCGTGGTGTCACTGATTTTCGCCGTCGCGTCGCTGCTGGCCTTCGACAAGGCCGGCCGACTGGCGGACTGGGCCGGGAATTCCATGGTGGTCTCTGGTTCCTACCAGACCATGACCCACGATCTGGTCACCAAGGATTTCAACGGCATTTACGCGGGCATCATGCCCGACAACGAGCTGCTGAAGGACCACCCGTTCGACAACGGGTTGAACGACCCGGTCAAGGCCGAGGTAGGGGATCAGATCACGTTCCGCGGGTCCGAGACCGGGCAGCAGGACTCGGACTTCCCGGAGGCCGTCGATGCGCTGCTGGCCGTTGAAGACGGTCAACTACGCGTCATGGAAACGGATGAGCCCGGTAGCTACGGTGAGGGCATCACCGATTCCACCGTGACGGGTCAACGCGTGAAGGCCATTGGGTTGGCCGGTCTGACACTGTTGTCCCTGGCGGGGACGGTCTGGGGAGTGCGCGCGGTCAACCGCCACGCACACTGACCACCGCTCGTGACCGCACCGAGCGCGGTGCGGATTGCAGAACATGACGAAGGGCCCGGTTCTCGCCGGGCCCTTCGTCATGCGCGGACCCACATGGTGCAGCAGTCCGCGTGGTGGACGACTTACGGCAGCAACAGCAGTTTGCCCTGGGTCTTGCGGGATTCCAGATCGGTGTGGGCCTGTGCCGCATCGGCCAGGGGATAGGTGCCACCCACTCGGACCGTCAGGTCTCCGGTCACCACGGCGCCGGTCAATTCGTTCCACCGCCAGGCACGCTCCTCAGCATCTCGGAGGTAGTGGACCAGGGAGGGACGGGTCAGGAACAGCGCACCGGAGCCGTTGAGGCGCTGGATGTCGAACGGCGGGACCTGACCGGAGGATCCTCCGAAGAGCACCACGGTGCCGCGCACGCGCGTGGCCTTCAGCGATTCGTCGAACGTTGTTTTCCCCACGGAGTCGTAGACGACGTCGGCACCTCGACCGTCCGTGAGTTCCCGGACCTGTTCCGCGAAGTTCTCGTATCCCAGGACATGGTCGGCACCGAGCTGACGCGCGGTTTCGACCTTTTCCTCGGTGGAGGTCAACGCGATGACCGTGGCCCCGATGCGCTTCATGAGCTGGATCGCCAGGCCACCCACGCCACCGGAGGCCGCGGTGATGACCGCGGTGTGCTCGGGCTTGAGCTCGAAAGTGGAGCGCACCAGGTAGTGGGCGGTGAGCCCCTGGAGCGGGAGGGCGGCGGCGTCGTGAACGGACATCTCGTCAGGAACCGGCATGGCCTTGGCCGCGTCAACCACGAAGTATTCGGCGTAGGTGCGGGTGGCCTCGGAGGTGGCCACGCGCTGACCCACGGACACCGAGGACACGTTCTCGCCCACGGCGCTCACCACTCCGGCACCTTCGGACCCGGGCGTGAACGGGTACTCGACCGGGTAGACACCTTCGCGCTGGTAGGTCTCAATGAAGTTCACACCGGTCGCGGCGGTGCGCACCAGCACCTGATCCGGTCCGGGCTGGGGGATGCCCACATTCGCCAGCTGTAGGACGTCCGGGCCACCGCTTTCCTGCGTGGCTATGGCTTTCATGGTGTCGGTCACGATGCCTCCTCTGGGCGCGGGCGCGCCGGTCGTCAACGGTCATGGTCAGTCTTGCGCGCCACACCGATCGGTTCAAGGTTCGTCGCGCTCACTCGCCTACGCGCGTAATGGTCCAACGCCATGGATGTATAAATATTGATAGTTATGTATATCCATGCGGTATGCTGACGAGTATGACGTACACCGCAGCTGTTTCAGGAGCCACCGGCTACGCGGGCGGAGAGGTCTTGCGCCTGCTCGCCGGACACCCGGAGATCACCGTGTCCACCGTGACCGGTCACTCGACCGCGGGCCAGCGACTGGGCAGCCTGCAACCGCACCTGCACGCGCTCGCGGACATGGAGGTGGTGGAGACCACTCCCGAGAACCTGTCCGGTCACGACATCGTGTTCCTGGCGCTACCGCACGGCCAGTCTGCGGAGATCGCCGCACAGCTGCCCGAGAACACTGTGGTCGTGGATGCCGGTGCGGACCATCGGCTGGAATCCTCCGAAGCGTGGGACGCGTTCTACGGCGGCGACCACGCCGGACACTGGCCCTACGGTCTGCCCGAACTGATCATCGATCCCAGCGGGGCCAAGCAGCGGGAGAAGCTCGGCAGTGCCACGCGCATTGCCGTCCCCGGGTGCTATCCCACGGGGTCCCTGCTGGCCCTGGCTCCGGCCGTTGCGGCGGGTCTCGTCTCAACCCGCGACATCGTGATCGTTTCTGCTTCCGGCACCTCTGGAGCGGGCAAGGCGTCCAAGCCGCACCTGCTCGGCGCCGAGGTCATGGGCAGCATGTCCCCGTACGGAGTGGGCGGCGGCCATCGGCACACTCCCGAAATCGAGCAGGGTCTCGGCTGGGCCTCCGGCCAGGACGTCAGCATCTCGTTCACGCCCACGCTTGCCCCCATGCCCCGCGGCATCCTGACCACGGCCACCGCGCCGCTGACCGAGGGCACCACCCTCGAAACTGCGCTGAAGGCCTACCAGGATGCCTATGCGGACGAGCTGTTCATTCACGTTCTGCCCCAGGGGCAGTGGCCGACCACCAAGTCCGTGGTCGGGTCCAATCACGTGGCGCTCCAGCTCGCGGTCGACCCGCACGCCAACCGTCTGATCGTCAGCCTGGTGCTGGACAATCTCACCAAGGGGACCGCGGGCGGCGCCGTGCAGTCCGTCAACATTGCCCTTGGCTTGCCCGAGACAGCGGGTCTCCAGCACCAGGGTCTTGCTCCCTGATTAATTACTGACACCGGCACGTACGACGCCGCTCGCTCACCTTCGCTCACGCCGCACACGATTCACGCACCAGGAGTTCTCATGGCATCCCACAACCCCGTTCCCGATATCACCGTGGACACAACCTACGGCGTGTGCGCGGCAGCCGGTTTTCGCGCCGCCGGTGTGGAAGCAGGCTTCAAGGCCTCCGGTGGCAAGGACCTCGCCCTGGTGGTCAACGACGGCCCGGAGTTCAATGCGGCGGCCGTCTTCACCTCCAACCGTGTAGCCGCAGCACCGGTGCACTGGTCGCGCGAGGTGATCCGACAAGGAAGTTCCCGCGCGGTGATCCTCAACTCAGGCGGCGCCAACGCCTGCACCGGTGCCCAGGGGTTCCAGAACACCCACGAAACGGCAGAACTCGTGGCCGAGAAGCTGGGAGTGGGCGCCGGCGACGTCGTCGTTTGTTCGACCGGACTGATTGGCGAGCAACTGCCGATGGACGTGATGCGGGCCGGAATCCCGCCGTTGACCGAGGCCCTCGAAGCTGGCCCCGAGGCGGGTAAGGCGGCGGCCGAGGCCATCATGACCACCGACTCCGTCTCCAAGCAGGCGTGTGCCGCGCGGGACGGATGGACCGTGGGCGGTATCGCTAAGGGCGCGGGGATGCTGGCGCCCGGACTGGCCACGATGCTCGTGGTCATCACGACCGACGCCAAGCTGCCGGCCGACGCCCTGGACCGCGCGCTGCGCGAGGCCTGTCGGGTGACGTTCAATCGCACGGATTCGGACGGCTGCATGTCCACGAATGACACCGTGGCCCTCATGGCCTCCGGTGCCTCCGGGAACACCGCAGACGAGCTGGAATTCACCCGCGCACTTACCGCTGTGTGCCACAGCCTGGCGCAGCAGCTCATCACGGACGCGGAGGGTGCCTCCCACGACATCGCGATCACCACCGTGGGAGCCGCGACCGAAACCGAGGCCGAGGACGTCTCCCGCACGGTATCCCGGTCCAACCTGCTCAAGGCCGCAGTGTTCGGCAACGATCCCAACTGGGGCCGTGTGCTCTCGGCCGTGGGCACCACGTCCGCTCAGTTCGACCCGGACCAGATTGACGTGACCATCAACGGCGTCATGGTGTGCCGGAACGGCGCCATCGGCGATTCCCGCGACAACGTGGACATGGCCGCAGCTCGCGCCGTGGATATCGTCATCGACCTGAAGGCCGGCAATCACCAGGCCACGGTGTGGAGCAACGACCTCACCCACGATTACGTTGAGGAGAACAGCGCGTACTCCAGCTGACGCGCGCCCGTCATGTCACGTTTGAGCGATAACACCAGGTACGAGACCGCCCAATCCAAGGCGGAAACCCTCATGGAGGCCCTGCCCTGGATCCAGCGCTACGCCGGTTCCGTCATGGTCTTCAAGTACGGCGGTAACGCCATGATCAACGACGACCTGCGCCGCGCCTTCGCGGAGGACATGGTCTTCCTGAGTCACATGGGCATTAAACCCGTGGTCGTCCACGGTGGCGGCCCGCAGATCAGCGCCATGTTGTCCACGTTGAACATTCCGTCCGAGTTCAGGGACGGGCTCCGTGTGACCTCCCGCGAGGCCATGGGTGTGATCCGCATGGTGCTCACCGGCCAGGTGGGGCGGGAGCTCGTGGGTCTGATCAACGCGCACGGCCCGTACGCGGTGGGCATGTCCGGTGAGGACGCCGGTCTATTGCAGGCGCGCAGGATTCGCACGGGTTCGGACGGACAACCGCTGGACCTGGGCTTGGTGGGGACCGTGGAGAAGGTCAACACCGCGGCCGTGGAACAGCTCATCGAGATCGGCAAGATCCCGGTGATCGCCTCGATCGCACCCGAACTCGCGGACGATCCTTCCGCGTCGGACGGCTCCGGTGACCTGACCGGTGAGGTGCTCAACGTCAATGCGGACACCGCGGCGGCCGAGGTTGCCGTTGCGCTGGGTGCGGAGAAGTTCGTGGCCCTCACGGACGTGGAAGGCCTGTACGCCAACTGGCCGGACAAGTCCTCCCTCATCTCGTCGCTGACCATCACGGAGCTGCGCGAGATGCTGCCCTCCCTGGAATCCGGGATGATCCCCAAAATGCAGGCTGCCCTGCGCGCCGTGGACAACGGTGTGCCGCGGGCGTCCATTGTGGACGGCCGGTCCGCGCATTCATCCCTGTTGGAAATTTTCACCGACACCGGTATCGGCACCGAGGTCACCCCGGACGGAGACACCCCATGAGCGAATCGCAGAACGAGCTGCTGCAGGACTACAAGGACAACCTGCTGGGGGTGTTCGGTGACCCCGCCCTCGTCCTGACCGAGGGCCAAGGTGTGTACGTCACGGACGCCAACGGCAAGAAGTACCTGGACCTGCTCGGCGGTATCGCGGTGAACTCGATCGGCTACGCGCACCCGGATTGGGTTGCGGCGGTCAGTGAGCAGGCGGGCAAGCTCGCGCACATCTCCAACCTGTTCACCTCACCGCAGGGCATTTCGCTCGCGCACCAGTTGCTCGAGCTGACCGACGCGCCCGAGGGCTCACACGTGTTCTTCGCCAACTCGGGTTCGGAAGCCAACGAGGCCGCCTTCAAGCTGGCGCGCCGTCACGGCGCGGCCCACCCCGGTCCCGACGGCGCTCCGCGCACCCGGGTGCTCGCCCTGGAGAACGCGTTCCACGGTCGCACCATGGGCTCGCTCGCCCTCACCGCCAAGGACGCCTACCGGGCACCCTTCGAGCCGTTGCCCGGGGGAGTGACCCACATCCCCGCAACGATTGAGGCGCTTGAGAAGGAGCTGGACGGTACAGTCTCGGCGCTCATCGTGGAACCGGTGCAGGGTGAATCCGGTGTGCATGCACTCCTCGAGGGGCTCCTGGCTCGCGCCCGCGAACTCACCCGCGAACACGGTGCACTGTTGATCGTGGACGAGGTGCAGTCCGGCATCGGACGCACCGGACAGTGGCTCGCGACCACCGCGCAGCTGCCCGAGGGTGAATTCCCGGATGCCATCACTTTGGCCAAGGGCCTGGGTGGCGGTTTCCCCATTGGCGCCATGATCACCGTTGGCTCCGACGTGTCCTCGCTGTTGACCGCGGGACAACACGGCACCACGTTCGGAGGCAACCCGTTGGCGACCGCGGCGGCGTCGGCCACGCTGGACGTCATCAAGAACGAGGGCCTGCTCGGCAACGCGGACGTTGTCGGCGCGCACCTGGCCGCGGCATTGAAAGACCTGACAGAGGTCCGCGAGGTGCGTCAGCACGGCCTGCTGATCGGCATCGATCTGGTCCAGGACTCACCCGAGCAGGCCCTGGCACCCGCCGTCGTGACCGCCGCCCGCGAAGCCGGATTCATCATCAACGCCACCGGTCCCGGTACCGTGCGCCTGGCCCCGCCACTGATCATCACCGCGCAGGAAACGGACAGTTTCGTTGCCGCACTACCGGGCATCATCAGCGACGCCCGCACCGCGCTCGCCGGCTCTTAACAGACTTCATTCACCCGCAGGAGGAATCCCCGTGTTGCGTCATTTTCTGGTCGATACCGATCTGAGCCCCGAGGAACAGGAGCAAGTCCTGGATCTGGCCGCCGCGCTCAAGGCCGATCGGTTCAGCCGCCGTCCCCTGGCCGGCCCACAAACCGTGGGCGTTATTTTCGACAAGACCTCCACCCGCACCCGTGTTTCCTTCGCGACCGGCGTGGCCGATTTGGGCGGCAACCCGCTCATCATCAACCCGGGCGAGTCGCAGCTGGGTCACAAGGAAAGCATCGCGGACAGCTCGCGCGTGTTCTCCCGCATGCTCGCCGCGGTCGTATGGCGCACGTTCGAGCAGTCGGGCCTGGAGGAAATGGCCGAGTACAGTTCCGTGCCCGTGATCAACGCGCTCTCCGACGACTATCACCCGTGCCAGATCCTCGCGGACCTTCTTACGCTCCGGGAACGCTTCGGCGACGTCAAGGGCCTCACCCTGACCTACGTGGGAGACGCCGCCAACAACATGGCCAACTCGTACATGCTCGGCTGTGTCACTGCCGGTATGCACGTGCGGATTGCCGGTCCCGCCTCGCACCTGCCCAGCCAGGAGGTGATCGACGCCGCTCGGGAACGCGCCGCCGAAACCGGCGGTTCCGTGCTGGTCACGAGCGACATGGCTGAGGCCCTTGCGGGTGCCCACGCGGTGGTCACTGACACGTGGGTGTCCATGGGCCAGGAGGATCAGAAGGGTGATCGCGCCGAGATCTTCCGGCCGTATTCGGTGACATCCGAGGCCATGGCGCAGGCAGCCGGGAACGCTGTCTTCCTGCATTGTCTCCCCGCCTACCGGGGCAACGAGGTCACGGCCGAGGTGATCGACGGGCCGGCATCGCTGGTCTGGGACGAGGCCGAGAACCGCGTGCACGCTCAGAAAGCGCTGCTCACGTGGCTGCTGGATTCTTCCGGACTGTCCTCGGATCGGCCGGATGCCCTGCGCCGCGCCGGGGGACAGCAGTGAGCATTCCCACCACCAAGACCGCCCGGCAGGCTCGCATCATGGAGTTGGTGACCGGCGGAGACATTCATTCGCAGGCGGAACTTGCCGAGTTACTCGCCGCCGACGGCGTTCAGGTCACACAGGCCACGCTGTCCCGGGACCTGGTCGAGCTCGAAGCCGTGCGGGTGCGCTCGCCGGAAGGCGGGTTGGTGTATGCGGTGCCGCAAGCCGGAGCGGATCGCTCGCCCGCCAGCGGGATCACTCGCGAAACCCTGGACGCCCGCCTGGCAGGGCTCTGCAAGGATCTGCTCGTCACTGCGGAGGCGAGCGCGAACCTCGTGATTCTGCGGACCCCTCCCGGAGCCGCCCAGTATTTCGCCTCGGCGATCGACCATTCCGTGCTTTCGGACATCCTGGGAACGATTGCCGGCGATGACACCATCATGGTGGTGTGCCGCGACCCGCAGGGTGGGGACGCGGTGGCCCAGAAGTTCTTGGATCTGGCTCACTGACCCCTGGCTCATTGATACCTTGACCGCTGATCCCTGGCCGATGGGTCTCCGGCCCGCTGATGGGCCCACCAATAAGGGTTCACTGCCCTTTGGCGATCTTGTCTCGTTGGCTGAGCCATCCACGTTCGCTGACCGGCTCGTTCGGCGGCGCGTTGCGTCGCGGGGCAGTCAGGACCCGCGGGGTTCGAACTCCTGCAGAACGGGCAGCAAGTGCTCCTGTCCGAAGACCTTGGCCACGTCCTGTGCGTGCTGATTGCCCGTGGCCTGACCCGCGCCCGCTTCCAAGAGCCTGCGAGTGATGGGTTCGTTGCCCCGGAACACCGCGCAGATCAGTGCGGTGAACCCCACGTCACTCACCCGCTCGGTGTCCGCGCCAAATTCGAGCAGCATGAACACGGTCTCTTCCTGCTCCTGGTAGGCCGCCAGGTTCAGCAGGGTGTCGCCTTTGCCGTTCGTCAGGTTGGCCGGAACACCGGCCTGGAGGGCTTCCCGCAAGAAATCGTTCCTACCCTCACGTGCGGCGTCGAAGAGTGAGTTGACGTAGGCGATTTCTTCGTCGGTCAACTGCGGTTGCTGGGCATTGTTCTCCGGTGCGGACACGGACGGTTCCTCCTGAAAGAGCTGACAAGGCGCGGTTTCACCCGAGTCGGGGAACCACCAGGACAGTGTCCCACGGCACTCCGACATGATCATGCCGACAGTAGTGCACTCCCGACACACCTCACGAAAACGAGTCGGACGCAGGGTGGTTTGGCAGCGGGCATCACGGAGCGTCGCATTGACTCCGATATCCGATACTGGCAGTCTCATGTGTCACAGATCACTACAGATTCCTGGGAGATGACTCATGTCCAATGTGGCAACCCTGCTCACCGATTCCGCCGAACGATATCCGGACCGTCCCGTGATCATCCTGGATGACACCCGGATGACCTACGCGCAGCTCAACGACCTCTCGGCGCGGGCAGCAGCAATGCTCAAGACGCAGGGGATTAAGCCGGGCGACCGCGTGGCCACGGTCATGCCCAATGTTCCCCACATGCCGGTGTTGTACTACGCGATTCTCCGGATCGGAGCAATTGTTGTTCCGCTCAATCCGCTGCTGACCCCTCGTGAACTCAGCTACCACTTCACCAATGCTGAGGTCTCCGCGGTCCTGACCTGGGAAGGCATGATCGACGCTAGCCAGGAAGCTGCCAAGGAAGCCGGTGACATTCCTGTGGTGGCCATCGGAGCGCAGGAGACCATGCAGAAGCTGCAGGGTGTGGAGCCCGATCATGAGGTGGTTGACCGGAATGATGACGATACGGCCGTACTGCTTTACACCTCCGGTACCACCGGCAAGCCCAAGGGTGCAGAGCTGACCCACCTCAACCTACGTTCCAACGCCACGATGTCCGCCGAAGGATTCTCTCTGACCGAAGACGACGTGAAATTTGGAGGCCTTCCGTTCTTCCACGTGTTCGGTCAGACCGTCGCGCTCAACGGAGTGGTGTCCAAGGGTGCTTCGGTCACTCTGCTGCCGCGCTTCGACGCCATGAAGGCCCTTGAGATTCTGCGCCGGGACAAGGTCACGGTGTTCGTCGGCGTGCCCAGCATGTACGTGGCCCTGCTGCACGCAGTCAATCAGACCGGTCCGGAAGCGGTGGAGGGTATCAACCTTCGGGCAACTCTCTCCGGCGGGTCACCCATGCCGGTGGAGGTGCTCGAACGGTTCGAGAAGGTGTTCAACACGACCGTCCACGAGGGATACGGGCTCTCCGAAACGTCACCGGTGGTTTCCTTGAATCAGCCGGGAGGCATTCGTAAACCCGGTTCCATCGGAACACCTGTCGAGGGCGCTGAATTGGACATCTTCGATGGCCAGGACCAGCCCGTCGGCGAGGGGGAGGTCGGTGAGTTGGTGGTCCGCGGCCAGTACGTGATGAAGGGCTACTGGCGTAACCCGGAAGCAACGGAGGCAGCCATTCGCGACGGATGGTTCCACACCGGGGACATGGCGCGCCGCGACGAGGACGGCGTCTACTACATCGTGGACCGCAAGAAGGACATGATTCTGCGCGGCGGCTACAACGTGTATCCCCGCGAGGTCGAAGAGGTGCTGTACCAGTTCCCCGGTGTGGTGGAAGCTGCCGTGCTGGGTGTGCCTCACGAACAGCACGGCGAGGAGGTGGGTGCCGTCGTCGTCTTCGACCCCAAGGCCCTCGGTGACCGGTCGACGGAAGAAGTGACCAAGGAGCTGGACGCCTTCGTTCAGGAACGGGTGGCCAAGTACAAGTACCCCCGTCACTACAACGTTCTGGACGAGCTCCCCAAGGGACCCACGGGCAAGATCCTCAAGCGCGAACTCTCGCTCAATGCATAATTACAAATAGTGCTGTATAGTCATGCATTGAGGCGCGGGCCTGGCCCGTGCGCAAAGTTTTTGTCGTGCAGCAAAGTGAGGAGAGCACCGTGAGCGATCGCGTTGTGTTGGCATACTCCGGAGGTCTCGATACTTCGGTGGCTATCGGTTGGATCGGAGAAGCCACGGGTGCCGAGGTCATTGCGGTGGCCGTTGACGTTGGACAGGGCGGCGAGGACCTGGAGACCATTCGCCAGCGCGCCCTGGACTGCGGTGCCGTGGAGGCCTACGTGGCCGACGCTCGCGACGAGTTCGCCGAGGAATACTGCATGCCGGCTCTGAAGGCCAACGGCATGTACATGGATGCCTACCCGCTGGTGTCCGCCGTGTCCCGCCCGGTGATCGTCAAGCACCTGGTCAAGGCCGCCAAGCAGTTCGGCGCGACCACCGTGGCACACGGTTGCACCGGTAAAGGCAACGACCAGGTTCGCTTCGAGGTGGGTATCCAGACGTTGGGTCCCGAGCTCAAGTGCATCGCCCCGGTTCGTGACTTGGCTCTGACCCGCGAAAAGGCCATTGCCTACGCGGAGAAGAACGACCTGCCCATCGTGACCACCAAGAAGAACCCCTTCTCGATCGACCAGAACGTGTGGGGTCGCGCTGTGGAGACCGGTTTCTTGGAGGACATCTGGAACGGTCCCACCAAGGACGTCTACGACTACACGGACGATCCCACCTTCCCGCCGCCCGCGGACGAACTGGTCATCACCTTCCGGGAAGGTGTTCCGGTCGCGATCGACAACAAGCCGGTCACAGCGTTGCAGGCCATCCAGGAACTCAACCGCCGCGCCGGCGCCCAGGGCGTGGGTCGGATCGACATTGTTGAAGACCGCCTGGTGGGCATCAAGTCTCGCGAGATCTACGAGGCTCCCGGTGCCATGACCCTGATCGCGGCGCACCGCGAACTGGAGAACGTCACCATCGAGCGCGAGCAGGCACGCTTCAAGAAGACCGTGGATCAGCGCTGGACCGAACTGGTCTACGACGGCCAGTGGTTCTCGCCGCTGAAGAAGTCCCTGGACGTCTTCGTGGATGACACCCAGAAGTACGTCAACGGTGACATCCGCATGGAACTGCACGCGGGTCGCGCCACCGTGACCGGCCGCCGTTCGGACACCGGCCTGTACGACTTCAACCTGGCCACCTACGACGAAGGCGATTCGTTCGACCAGTCGAACGCCCGCGGCTTCATCGAGCTGTTCGGTATGTCCTCCAAGGTTGCCTCGCAGCGCGAACAGCGCCTGGCGGGCGAGAACTAAACGCCGCTGACGCGTCATGACCGGCCGGGCTCCTAGACTGGAGCCCGGCCGGATTTACGTCCGAAGTCGTTACGGGTAACCACGACCTCGGCACCCGTAGCTTCGGCACACGAACCGTCGGCGCCCGGTCGCCGGAACCCAACTAGCACCATCTCGCGAGCAAGGAGCAGCATGGCCCAGCACCAGCAGCACGGAACCAATGAGGGCGCCCTGTGGGGCGGTCGTTTCGCCGGGGGACCGGCGGATGCCCTGGCCGCTCTGAGCAAGTCCACGCAGTTCGACTGGCGGTTGGCTCCCTATGACATCGCGGGTTCCCGCGCTCATGCTCGCGTGCTCCATACGGCCGGACTGCTTACTGCCGAAGAACTTGAGGGCATGATTGCCGCGCTCGATCAGCTCGAGACCGACGTTCGTTCCGGCGCCTACGTTCCCGCCGAATCCGATGAGGACGTCCACGGTTGCCTGGAACGCGGTCTGATCGAGCGCGCCGGGCCGCAGCTGGGCGGTAAGCTCCGCGCCGGCCGTTCCCGCAATGACCAGATCGCCACGCTGGGTCGCATGTACCTGCGCGACCACGCCGCCATCATCGCCAAGGACCTGCTGGACGTGGTGCGTGCCCTCATCTCTCAAGCCGAGCGGTACCCGTACGCACCCTTGCCGGGCCGCACCCATTTGCAGCACGCGCAGCCCATCCTGCTGTCCCACCACTTGCTCGCGCACGCTTGGGCAGTTCTGCGCGACGTGCAGCGTCTGGTCGACTGGGATAAGCGCGCCGCGGTGTCCCCTTACGGTTCCGGCGCCTTGGCCGGTTCCTCCTTGGGGCTGGACCCCAATGCCGTCGCCTCGGAGCTCGGCTTCGATTCCGCTGTTTTCAACTCGATCGACGGCACAGCGTCTCGCGACGTCTACGCCGAATTCGCGTGGGTCACCGCAATGGCGGCGGTCGACATTTCCCGCATGAGCGAAGAGGTCACCACGTGGGCCACCAAGGAATTCTCGTTCGTGACCCTGGACGACGCCTTCTCCACGGGCTCCTCGATCATGCCGCAGAAGAAGAATCCCGACGTCGCCGAGCTCGCCCGCGGTAAGGCGGGTCGCCTCATCGGCGACCTCACCGGTTTGCTGGCCACGCTCAAGGGCCTGCCGCTCGCGTACAACCGTGACCTGCAGGAGGACAAGGAGCCGGTCTTCGACGCGATCGATCAGCTCGAGGTCCTGTTGCCTGCGGTGTCCGGCATGATGGGCACGCTCGTGTTCCACCAGGAGCGCCTGGTGGAGCTGGCTCCGCAGGGCTTCGCCCTGGCCACGGATGTGGCCGAGTGGCTCGTTCGCCAGGGTGTCCCGTTCCGCGAGGCCCATGAGATCTCCGGAGACGCCGTGCGTGTGTGCGAGGAGAACGGCATCGAGCTGTGGGACCTCACCGACGAACAGTTCGCGCAGATCTCCGCGCACCTCACTCCGCAGGTGCGCGAGGTACTCACGGTCGAAGGATCGCTGAATTCCCGCAATTCTCAGGGCGGCACGGCTCCGTCCGCTGTGGCACAGCAATTGGCCGAGCTCAAGCGCCAATTGGGTGAGTTGGCCGCGTTCGAGTCCCGTCAGCCGATCGTTTCCTGACCACTCGCACACGTGGCCGATTCGCTCGAAGAGCTCTTGTCCGCAACAGCGCCGGAGGCAGCTCCGGCGCTGTTGGGTGCCGTCCTGGTACGTTCCGATTCACAAGCCACGGTGGCACTGCGCCTGACCGAGGTCGAAGCGTACGGGGGGCCAGCCGACTCCGACCTTCCGGATCCCGGGGCACACACCTATCGCGGGCGGACTGCCCGCAACGCCTCGATGTTCGGCCCGCCGGCTCACCTCTACGTCTACTTCACCTACGGACTGCACCACGCCCTCAACCTGGTCTGTCGGCCCGACGGACACGCGGGCGGTTGCCTCATTCGTGCCGGGGAGCTGGTGGCGGGGGAGGACGCCGCGCGGCGTCGTCGTAGTGCGAACCGGGCCACCGAACCAGCGCACGCCGCACTTGCCAGGGGACCCGGCAATGTCGCCCAGGCACTCGGGCTGGACCGTTCTGACGACGGCGCTCCGTTGCGTTACCTGGGCAGCGTCCCGGATACCGTCCTCGCCGCGCAGCGTCTCGTGACCGAGCACCCCGGGTATCCGAAACCCTGGACGGGGATTTTTCTGCCGGAGCATGCTGGGCAGGCGGAGATGGTGACCACCGCTCGCACCGGCGTCTCGGGCGAAGGCGGGACGGACGCTTTCCCGTGGCGCTTCGCGCTCAAGAACGATCCCACGGTCTCGCCGTACCGAAAAGCTGCCGTCAAGAAACGTAGAACCCGGCCGTAGCATCCGCGTGAACTGCTCGTGTGGGTCGAACGGCGGATACGATGGTCCGGTGACTGAATCCGTAGAGCAGATGATTGACCGGTTGTGCGCCAAGATCCCGGACCACCCGGAGCCGGGGGTGTTGTTCCGTGACCTCACTCCGCTGTTTGCAGACGGTGACGGATTCAAGCGCACCGTGGACGCACTGACCGATGCATTCCGCGGCCAGTACGACTGCGTGGCCGGTGTGGAAGCGCGCGGGTTCATGATTGCCGCAGCCGTGGCCTATGCCTCTGGCGTGGGTATTGTTCCCGTTCGGAAGAAGGGCAAGCTGCCGCGCGAGACCATCTCGCAGCAGTACAACCTGGAGTACGGCACCGAAACGCTCGAAATCCACACGGACGATGTCCCGCGCGGTTCGCGTGTTCTGGTGCTCGACGACGTTCTGGCCACCGGTGGCACGTTGGGTGCCTCTGCCTCATTGCTGACCCGCGCCGGTTTCAACGTGGCGGGCTTCGGCGTGATCATGGAGTTGACCGCCCTGCGCGGCCGCGCCCAGCTGGGCGGACACCGGGTTCGCGCCCTGCTGCGAGTCTGAGTTTCTCCCCGTGACATCCTCGGTCACGGGAGCGCGATAGGATTGACGACCGCTGGTTATGGAACCGGCGGTCGTTTTCCGTCCCCGTGAGGTGAATTGCGTGACCGAGTCCGCGTCTGAAAGAACCGCCCAGCAGCTCGAGCTGGAACGGGACTACGTTGCCCAGGCCTATGAACGCCTGGACGAGTTGCGCGAGGTCAACAGTCATGAACTCGCAAAGGTCCGGCGTAGTGACTACGGAGGCGGTCACCAGGCCAAGTCCGAACGTGATGCCTTTGCGTCCCACTACGAGGACCGATTGACGCAACTCGAATCGGTGGATGAGCGCCTGGTCTTCGGCCGCCTCGACACCGAGGACGACGAACGCTATTACGTGGGCCGGCTCGGTCTGGCCACCGAGGACCACCAGCGTCTGGTGCTGGACTGGCGCGCCCGAGAAGCCGGCGCGTTCTATCAGGCGACCGCACGCAACACCCAGGGGCTCGCGCGGCGTCGGCACCTGATCATGGAGAAGCGCAACGTCACGGCCATCGAGGACGATGTCTTCAACGCGGACGCCGTGGAACAGGACGAGGTCGTCCGAGGCGAAGGCGCGCTCCTCGCAGCACTCAACAAGACCCGCACCGGTCGGATGAACGACATCGTGGCGACCATTCAGGCCGAACAGGACCGCATCATCCGCGCACCACTCAAGGGTGTGCGGGTAGTGCAGGGTGGTCCCGGAACGGGGAAGACCGCGGTGGCGCTGCACCGTGCCGCGTACCTGCTCTACGAACACCGCGAACGCCTGGCCAAGTCCGGCGTGTTGATCGTCGGGCCATCGTCATCGTTCCTCTGGTACATCGAACGGGTGTTGCCCGCTCTGGGTGAGACCGGTGTGGTCATGTCTTCGCTGGCGGATCTGTACCCGGGCGTTCACGGCCAGGTCGAACGTGATCCGTGGGTCGCACGGTGGAAGTCCGGACTGCACATGGTGGACGTGATCGAGCGAGCGGTCGCGGACCGGCAAAAGGTTCCGGAGAAGAATCTCTGGCTGACCGTGGATGGTCATTCGGTCAAACTCAAGCGCTCCCTGGTACGGCACGCGCGTGAGCGTGCCCGTGCCACGGGCAAGGCGCACAACGAGGCCCGCGCGACCTTTGTGAAGGTCATCATCAAGCAGCTCGCGGAAACCCTGGGGCAGCAGCTCAACGAGAAGGCCGGTTCCACCATGGACCGTTCCTATCTCAAGGAAGACCTGCGGCAGTCCCGCGAGGTCCGAGTGGCTCTCAACCTGTTGTGGTTGCCGTTGACCCCACAGCAACTGGTGGGTCAGCTGTTCTCCAAGGAGCGCTACCTGCGTTCCGCCGCTCCCAACCTGAGTGACGCCCAAATCGCGCAGCTACTCCGAGCCCCTGATGCGCCGCTCACCGTCGCGGACGTGCCATTGCTCGACGAAGCGGCAGAGCTGCTTGGCGACTTCGATTCCGCGGGTATCAAGCTGCGCGGTCAGGCGGCCGAGCAGCGCAAGGCGGCAGAATCCGCGGAGAAAGTGCTCGCCACCATGGCCGAGGGTTTCGAAGACATCGGCGCCCAGGGCATCATCACCGTGGACCAGTTGACCACCCTGAACGAGGAACCGGTGCGGCGCATGACAGCTGCCGAGGCGGCGTCGGCGGACCGCACCTGGGCCTACGGGCACGTGGTGGTCGACGAGGCTCAGGAGCTCTCGGCCATGCAGTGGCGCACGCTGATGCGCCGCTGCCCCATGAAGTCGTTCACGGTGGTCGGCGATATTGCCCAGGCCGGTAACGCCGCGGCAGCGACCACATGGGCTGGTGCGCTGGAACCGTTCGTGGGGGATCGCTTCTCCCTTGAGGAACTCACGGTCAACTACCGCACGCCCCAGCCCATCGCCGACGCCGCCGTGCGAGTTGCCCGCGCAGCAGGCCTTCGCGTGTCGGACCCGCGCGCCGTTCGTGACGGGGAGGCGCCCGTCTTGATCAACGTTGCCGACCAGGAGGAAGTGGCCGAGGCGGTGATCGAGCAGCTCCGCAGTGAACTGGATCTCGTCGAGGGAGGACTGATCGGCGTCGTGTGTCCCGGTGACTCGATTGCTGCCGTGGCCGCAGCACTCGACCAGGCGTTCCCGGGGTTGGTCGCCGCGGGAATGCGACGACTGGATCGTCAGATCATGCTGCTCACCCCGTGGGATGCGAAGGGCCTGGAATTCGATTCCGTAGTGGTGGTGGAACCGGCGGACATTGCCAACGATCCTGCCGGGGGAGTGGGCAACTTGTATGTGGCGATGACACGACCCACCCAGCGTCTGTACATGGTGGCCGCGCATGGCATGCCAGCGGGTCTGGAACAAACCTGCTCGGAGTCGCAGGGCTGATAACTTAGTCCTCGTGTCAACCACCGATCTGAGCAATCAGCACAACGACCCGACCTTCGATTCCCTGTGGGAAGAACTGAATTGGCGGGGTCTCGTCCAGGTGTCCACGGACCCACAGTCCATTGAGGATGCCTTGGCCTCCGGACCCATCACGTATTACTGCGGGTTCGATCCCACCGCGGCCTCTCTTCACTTGGGCCACCTGGTTCAGTTGTTATTGCTGCGCCGTCTGCAGTTGGGCGGACACAACCCCATCGGGTTGGTCGGTGGCTCCACCGGACTCATCGGTGACCCGCGTCAGACGTCTGAGCGCGTCCTGAACTCCCGCGAGACCGTGGCCGAGTGGGTTGAGTTGCTCCGCGAGCAGGTTCAGCGGTTTCTCTCCTTCGAAGGGGAGAACGCGGCACGGATGGTCAACAACCTGGATTGGACGTCGCAGATGTCCGCGATCGACTTCCTGAGGGACGTCGGCAAGAATTTCCGCGTCGGCACGATGATCAAGAAGGACATTGTGGCCAAGCGACTCAACTCGGACGAGGGTATTTCCTACACCGAGTTCAGCTACCAGATCCTGCAGGGTATGGACTTCTTGAACCTGTACCGCGAGTACAACTGCGTATTGGAGACCGGTGGTTCGGATCAGTGGGGCAACCTGACCTCGGGTACCGAACTGGTACGCAAGGTTGAAGGTGCCACCGTGCACGCGATCGGTACGCCCTTGATCACCAACTCGGACGGCACCAAGTTCGGTAAGTCCGAGGGCAACGCGATTTGGTTGAACCCGGAGCTCACCTCTCCGTACGCCTTCTACCAGTTCTGGCTCAACACCGCTGACGCAGATGTGGTGGACCGTCTCAAGGTCTTCACCTTCCGTACCCGCGAAGAGATCGAAGAGCTTGGCCGTCTCACGGAGACCGAACCGTACCGTCGCGAAGCCCAGAAGGCCCTGGCCTACGAGGTCAATACTCTGGTCCACGGTGAAGAGGCAACGCGCAAGGCCATCGCGGCATCCGCTGCCGTGTTCGGGAAGGGGCAGTTCTCCGACCTGGACGAGGAAACCCTGGCGTCGGTCACGGCTGAGCTTCCCCATGCTGAAGTCAGCGCGGATCAGACCACGATCATTGACCTCCTGGTGGCCACCGGACTCTCGGAGTCCAAGTCCGCCGCACGACGCACGGTCAAGGAAGGTGGCGTTTCGCTGAACAACCAGAAGGTCACCGATGGGGACGCAGCACTGGATGCCTCCGATCTGTTGCACGGGCGATTCGCGCTGCTGCGTCGAGGCAAGAAGAATCTGGCTGCAGTTACTGTCGTCTGAGCCCTGAGCCCTGAGCCCTGAGCCCTGAGCCCTGGAGAGTTGCCATTATGGGCGCTCCAGGGCTCTTCTCATCCGGGAACCGGGGGCGCTGGCAGTGGTTTTGCGCGCCGTGGGATCCGTGTGTAATGTAGTCCGAGTCGCCGCGGGCAAGGCCGAAAGGCCAACGCAGCGGTGAACATCCCGTAAAGATCAGCACAGGTTGTTCCTGCGCCTTGTTCATGCGGAATCGACAGCTATCAGAAGTGGAAGCCAACCAGCTTGAGAGATCAAGTTGACACGCCGAAGCAGAAGGTACTACGATAGAAAAGTTGCTTCCGAGCGGAACCGCGAGGTTCTCGGCGAAAAGCGAAAATTTCAACCAACGACAGGATCGCTGAGATCCGCCGTGTGGTTTGTTGTTTGTCAACTCAATAGTGTGCCTAGTTTGTTGATACCGAAAAGTATTTGTATTTTTTGGTTGATGGCCTGATGCTCCGGGTGTTTTTCCCGTTTCCTGGGGTGTTGGGTGTCAGCT